>JAFYAC010000120.1 GCA_017540905.1 Kiritimatiellia bacterium
AGGGCAATGCGGTCTACGATACCACTTGCTTCGGCGTGGATGCGGCAGAACAGCTGTCTGACGACCGGTATATGATCTTCTACAACCAGCTCTCCTCCCCTGCCGGAGAGATTACCCTGACTAACCAGGGGGATGCGGCGGTGTTTGAGGTGCAGCTCCAGAAGCTTCCGGCTTCCATCGCCAAGCTCGTATTCACTGTCAGCATCGACGGCAACGGCCGCATGGGACAGATTCGCTCCCACACGGTCGAGATTCTGCAGAACGGCACCGTGCTGCTGCAGATGGAGATGACGGGCAAGGACTTCCTGAATGAACGCGCCATCATCAGCATGGAGATCTATCTGAAATCCGTGTGGCGCGTCAACGCCGTGGCAAGAGGTTTCAACGGTGGTCTTTCCGATCTGCTCGCCAATTTCGGCGGTGAGGAGGCGGACGATGCCGCTCCCGCGCCGCAGCCTGCCCCCGCGGTACCCGCGGCGCCCGCCTACGCCCCGGCCCCCGTCCGTCCCGTCCCCGTCATTTCCGCCCCAGCCCCCGCGCTGCCGGCCTACCCGCCGGTCCCCATCGCGCCGCCGCCGAACCACCTGCTGAACCCCGGCCTGGCCACCCGCCCGGCCCCCACCCCAGGAGCCCCCCAATGAACGCGAAAAGCCTCTCCTTCCTCAAGCGCCTGATGGCGACCATCTCGCCCTCCGGCTACGAAATGGCCGCCGTCCGCGAATACCGCAAGGAGGCCGCCTCCTTCGCCGCCGAAGTCCGCACCGACGTCCACGGCAACACCGATGTCGTGGTCAATCCCGGCGGCTCCCCGCGCGTCCTGCTCGCCGGCCACTACGACGAAATCGGCTTCATCGTCACCCTCATCGACGACAAGGGCTACCTCTGGATCTCCCCCATCGGCGGCTGGGACCCGCAGATCCCGCAGGGCCAGCGCGTGAGCATCCTCTCCTCGACCGGCAAGACCGTCCCCGGCGTCCTCGGCAAGGCCCCCATCCACGTCCAGAAGCAGGAAGACCGCAACCGCGTCACCCCCCTCACCGAGCTCTGGGTGGACATCGGCGCCAAGGACAAGGAAGAAGCCGAGAAGCTCGTCTCCGTCGGCGACCCGATGGTGGTCGACCAGGGCGTCACCGAACTCCCCAACGGCCGCCTCGCCGGACGCGCCTTCGACGACCGCGCGGGCGCCTTCGTGATCCTGGAGGCCGCGCGCATCCTCGCCGCCACCAAGAACCTCAAGGCCGAAGTCCACGCCGTCGGCACCGTGCAGGAAGAAATCGGCTCGCGCGGCGCCCAGACCGCGACCTTCGGCATCGACCCCGACGTCGGCATCGCCGTCGACGTCACCTTCGCGACCGACCATCCCCTCATGGAATCCGCCGAAAAGCGCGAAGGCCGCGTCACGCTCGGCGGCGGCCCCGCCCTCACCCGCGGCGCCAACGTCAACCCCGTCCTCTACCGCCACCTCAAGGCCGTGGCCGACGCCAACAAGATCCCCGTCCAGACCGTCGCCGACGGCCGCGCCACCCCCACCGACGCCGACCCCATCCAGATCTCCCGCGCCGGCGTCGCCGCCGCCCTCGTCTCCATCCCCCTCCGCTACATGCACACCCCCGGCGAAATCATCTCCCTCGACGACCTCGACGCCTGCTCCCGCCTCCTCGCCGCCGCCGTCTCCGCCATGCAGCCCGGCATGGACTGGCGCCCCTTCTGACCCCCGCTGCCCGCCCTGCCCCCCAAGCCCTAGAAACCTAGATATCTAGATATCTAGAAACCTAGCAGAAAGAGCCCCCCCCATGAGCGACACCAAACGCGACTGCTACGAAGTCCTCGAAGTCCCCCGCGACGCCACCGACGACCAGATCAAGAAGGCCTACCGCAAGAAGGCCATGCTCTACCATCCCGACCGCAACCCGGGCAACAAGGAAGCCGAAGAAAAATTCAAGGAAGCCACCCAGGCCTACGAAATCCTCTCCAAGCCCGAGACCCGCCGCCAGTACGACCAATTCGGCTGGGCGGCCTTCGACCACGGCCGCGGCATGGGCGGCGGCGGCCCGGGCGGCTTCGGCGGACTCAACATGGAAGACGCCCTGCGCGCCTTCGCCTCCGCCTTCGGAGGCGGCGGCGGGGGCATCTTCGAGACCCTCTTCGGCGGCGGCATGCGCGGCGGCGGCGAACCCGGCGGCCCGGCGCGCGGCGCCGACCTCCAGTACGGCATCAAGATCGACTTCGAAGAAGCCGCCTTCGGCTCCACCCGCGAACTCACCCTCGACATCGAAGACGACTGCCCCGACTGCCACGGCACCGGAGCCGCCCCCGGCTCCAAGCCCGAGACCTGCAAAACCTGCCACGGCCGCGGCCAGGTCGTCACCTCCAACGGCTGGATCCAGATGAGCCGCCCCTGCCCCCGCTGCGGCGGCACCGGCGAAACCATCTCCAAGCCCTGCCCCGCATGCAACGGCGAAGGCCGCCAGCGCGCCAAGAAAAAGATCGCCCTCAAGATTCCGGCCGGCGTCGATACCGGTTCCCGCCTGCGCCTCGCGGGCAAGGGCGAAGGCGGCTCCCGCGGCGGCCCTCCCGGCGATTTGTACGTCGTCTTCGAAGTCCGCGACCACGACATCTTCAAGCGCGACGGCCTCGACACCCTCTGCGAAGTCCCCATCCCCTTCCACATCGCCACCCTGGGCGGCGAAATCCAGATCCCGACCCTCCGCGGTGACGTCCCCCTGAAGATTCCCGCCGGCACCTCCGACGGCAAACTCTTCACCTTCCGTGGCCTTGGCATGCCCGACCCGCGCGGCCGCACCGCCGGCGACCACCACGTCCGCGTCGTCATCGAGACCCCGACCGACCTCCCCCGCAACTCCCGCGACCTCCTGGCGGCCTTCGGCGCGACCCTCACCGAGGCCAACCATCCCCGCCTCGCCGCCCTCCGCAAGAAAGCCCGCGCCTTCCACGACCGCCGCGAACAAATGGCGTCCGCGAAGGAAAAGGAGTAGCCCCCGCCGTTGCGCCGCGTCCGGCCAGCCCTCCCCCTCCTCGCCGGCCTGCTCCTCCTGCTGGCCGCGCCGCCCGGCGCCGCCCCCGCCCGCGCCGCGGGCGACGAAGCCGCCATCCAGGCCTACTTCGACACCTACAACGCCGCCATCGCCGAAACCCCGTGGGACGGCGCCGGCCCCCGCCAGGTCACGTGGGTCATGAAAGTCACCGCCTTCGAGCGCGACAACTGGAAATGCGTCGTCTGCGGCTCCGACGGCCCCCTCGAACTCGACCACGCGCGCGCCCTGATGAATGGTGGCGACAACACCCTGGAGAACCTCCACACCCTCTGCCACGACTGCCACGTCGCCAAGACCCGCCTCGACTTCGCCCTCCGCCGCCACCGCCAGGACCTCGCCCCCGAGACCATCCCCCCCGACCCCGAAGCCGCCTCCGAAACCCGCCACGCCCAATCGCCCGAGTGACCCTTCCCCTCCCCCACCCCGCCTCCGTCGAACCATGTCGCGAGATTAAGGAAAACACACGCGTTTTTCACTGTTTTTCATGTGCCTTTACCCCATGAAACAATCCCGCCTCCCCCTGCTGCCGGCACACGGCACGGGAAGGCCGCGCTCCGTCGCGGCCGCGCCCATGGAGCGCGATTGGCCGTCATGCGGGATGCGTTCCCCCACCCCGGCCAGGACGCGCAGAAGCGCGTCCCTCCCCGTGGAGGGCGCAACGGAGGGTCGCGCTTCCGCGCGACCTTCGAGGAAATACAGAAAAAGTGAAGCCGCATCCCGGGAGGGCCCGGCTTCGTCCGGGCCGTGTCCACAGAGCACTTCTGGGACATTCCGGGAACACCCCGTTCGCGCGGCCGCGACAAAGCGCGGCCCTCCCCTGGAGCGCGCAACGGGGGGTCGCGCTTCCGCGCGACCTTCGAGGAAATACAGAAAAAGTGCAGCCATATCCCGGGAGGGCCCGGCTTCGTCCGGGCCGTCTCCACAGGGCACTTCAGGGACATGCCGGGAACACCCCGTTCGCGCGGCCGCGACAAAGCGCGGCCCTCCCCTGGAGAGCGCAAGGGTCGCGGGGCAAGATATTCAGCAGCTTTTCGTGCGCTTTCCAACCGCAAGGTCGCGCGGAAGCGCGACCCTCCCCCGGGGCATTCTCCGCAGGGAGGGACGCGCTTCTGCGCGTCCGCCAGCACGGAGTGCTCGCCCCACCAACAAACCCACGGAGGGGGTCAGGTCCGTTGCAGCGGGCGGAGGGAGGGGATGAAGTCGCCTTGCAGGAACATCGTGAAGGCGAGGCGTTCGTCGGGGGTGGGGATCGGGGAGAGCGCGACGGACATATCCAGTTCATCCAGCCGCTCGCGGAGGGTGGAGGGGGTGGCGAACCGGGCGCAGGTGGAAAGGTTCCGCGCGGCGTCGCGCCCCATGGTCTTGCCGGTGTCGGCGTCGGTGGACGTGGCGTCGGCGATGTCGTCGGCCATCTGGTAGATGACGCCGACTTCGTTGCCGGTTTCTTCCCAGAAGGCGAGGCGCTTGTCGGGGGTGCCCGGCGGGAGGGTCCCGGCGGCGGCGACGCCGAAGAGGGGGCCGGTCTTGCCGTAGGCGAGCTCGAGGATCTGGTCGTCGGTGAGAGGCGGGGAGCCGGGGGCGAGTTCGCGGCGCATCTCGCTGACGCAGGTGATGCGCGCGGCGTTGACGAGATAGGGGACGACGGCGCGGGCGGAGCGGCCCGAGCCTTCGAGCAGGTCGAAGGCGGACGCGAGGAGGAGGTCGCCCGCAAGGATGGCCAGCCGCGGTCCGTAGAGGGTCCAGAGGGCGGGGGCGTGGCGGCGGAGGAGGGCGCCGTCGATGACGTCGTCGTGGAGGAGGGAGGCGGCGTGCACGAGTTCGATGGCGGCGGCGACGGGCATCCAGGTCTTGCGCGGGACGTGGCGGCCGGTGGCCATGCGTCCGGCAAGGCGGGCGCGGAGGAGCTGTCCGCCGGTGGCCCACTTCCAGGCGGAGGCGGGGAGCGGGGGACTGGGGAGGTCCTTCGGGCCGGCGATGGCGGCCCGCATGAGGCGGCGGACGGGTTCGAAATCGAGGTCGAATTGGCTCATGGCGCGGGCGGCGGCTCGGAGGGCGGCGGGGTGGCGGCGTCGAGGATGAGTTTGTATTCGACGCTGTCGACGAGCGCCTCCCAGGAGGCTTCGATGATGTTTTCGCTGACGCCGACGGTGCCCCAGTGGTTCTTGCCGTCGGAGGAGTCGATGAGCACGCGCGTGGTGGCGCGGGTGCCGGTCTCGGGGTCGAGGATGCGGACGTGGTAGTCTTCGAGCGCGACGTCGTCGATGGAGGGATAGAAGCGCCGCAGGACCTTGCGGAGGGCGCTGTTGAGGGCGTCGACGGGGCCGTCGCCCTCGCCGGCGGTGAGTTCGGTCTGGCCGCCGACCGACACCTTGATGGTCGCGACGGTGGTCGCCGGGCTCGCCGCGTCGCGCTTCTGCACCACGACGTTGAACCCCAGCAGCTCGAAGAACGGCACGTGCTTGCGGAGGGTCTTGCGGACGAGCAGCTTGAAGGAGGCGTCGGCGGATTCGAACTGGTAGCCGCCGGATTCGAGGCGTTCGAGCCGGTCGAGGATGTCGCCGACCTGCCGCGAATCCTTGCGCAGGGCGAGGCCCATCTCGCGGGTCTTGACGGCGACGTTGCCGCTGCCGGAGAGCTCGCTGACCAGGATGCGCCGGCGGTTGCCGACGGCTTCCGGCGGGACGTGCTCGTAGGTGGCGGGGTCCTTCGCGACGGCGTCCGCGTGCATCCCGGCCTTGTGGGCGAAGGCGCTGTCGCCCACGAACGGCCGGCGCGGGTCGGGCCGCCGGTCCGCCATCTCGTCCACCAGCCGCGAGAGGTTCCGCAGGTCCTTGAGCTGCGGCGCGCAGGAGAGGCCGTATCCCATCTTGAGCGCGAGGCACGGCAGCAGCGAACACAGGTCCGCGTTGCCCGCGCGCTCGCCGTAGCCGTTGACGGTGCCCTGCACGAGGCCGGCGCCGACCACCGCCGCCGCCAGCGCGTTCGCCACCGCGAGGCCGCAGTCGTCGTGCGTGTGGATGCCGAACGCCGCGTCCGGGAAGCGCTCCTTGACGGCCATGCACGCGGCCGCGATTTCGGTGGAGAGCCGCCCGCCGTTCGTGTCGCACAGCACGATGCGCGAGGCGCCGGCGGAGAGGGCCGCGTCGAGCGTCGCCAGCGCGTACTCCGGGTCGGCGAGCCAGCCGTCGAAGAAATGCTCCGCGTCGTAGAAGACCTCGAGGCCGTGCTTCGCCAGGTGCTTCACGCTGCCGGCGATCATCGCGAGGTTCTCCTTGCGCGTCACCTTGAGGACGTGCTCCACGTGCAGGTCCCAGCTCTTGCCGAAGACCGCCACCGCCGGCGCGCCCGACTCCAGCAGCGCGCGGAGCCCCGCGTCGCGTCCCGGCGCGGACCCTGGGCGGCGGGTGCTGCCGAACGCGACCGGCCGCGCGTGCTTGAGCCCGAGCTCCGGGAGGCGCGCGAAGAACTCGCGGTCGGCGGGGTTGGACGCGGGGAAGCCGCACTCGACGTAGTCGATGCCGAACCGGTCCAGCGCCGCGGCGAGCCGCATCTTGGCGGAGAGGGAGAAATGGATGCCCTCGCCCTGTGCGCCGTCGCGGAGGGTGGTGTCGTAGATGGCGATCGTTCTCATGGCACCGCGCACTCTACCCCGTCCGCCCGCCGCTGGCAACCCGCGA
>JAFYAC010000023.1 GCA_017540905.1 Kiritimatiellia bacterium
CATATCGTTGGGAAATAAGAACGGCGGGAATGGCCGCATCATCGGCGCTTGCCGGCCGCCACGCCGGCCGAATGCAATCGAACGCAATCGACTGCAATCGGAATGGCGCGACTGAAAGTCGCACCTCCCAGGTGGCGGGGGATTGAGGGGGGCGTCCCTCCCGCGCGTTGCGTTCTTTGCGTTTTCCTCTTGCACTTGCCTTGCACACACCTTGCGGGGGGGGCGGCAACGGGGACAACCGGGACGGATGGGACGGACGGGACGGGGGTGACTACCGCTTGCGGGACGGGGAGGCATCTGGTAGGTTCCATGCAGAAAAGAAAGGGGTTCCATGCCATCCATTTCCATGTTCTACGGGATTCTGGTTTTCCTCTGCTTCGGGAATGACGACGACCACCACGCTCCGCACATCCATGCGCGATACCAGAATGACAAGGTGTCTGTCGCCATCGAAGGCGGGGAGGTGCTGGCGGGGAGTTTCCCGGAGGCCAAGCTGCGCATGTTGCGCGTATGGATGGACATCCACCGCGAAGAGCTCCTCGCGGACTGGGAACTGGCGAAGGCCGGGGAGACGCCTTTCCGCATCCGCCCCCTGGAGTGATTCCGCTCCATGCCCGCCGCGCTCCACGATGTCCTCTCGGTACGGCCGCTCGACGGCCACCTCCTGAGGTTGCGTTTCGATGACGGAGCGGAATGTCTCTTCGACATGCACCCCTGGATGGAGCGGCCTCCCTACGCGCCGCTTCGGAATCCGGCCTTGTTCAATCGAGCAAGGGTCGAGTTCGGCACCGTCACCTGGCCCAACGGCCTGGACATCGACCCCGAGACGCTGTACCCCCGATGAACCGAACCGCCCGCATGGACAGCGTTTGGTCAAATCTTCTCCCGGCGGGGCGTGGGGGGTGTTGGGTGGCGGATGGGGGGCGGCCGGAATGAGAACCGGGTTTTTCGCCCCGTGCGTGCATGTGGATCGGCGGGTGTGGCACAGGGAAATCGATGTATTCGGACGGGACAACCGGGACGCAAGCGGGACGGACGGGACGCCGCGGGGCGAAGATGGAGGGCGGCCGTGAGCGCATCCCGCCAGCTCCCCTTGATCTTTCCTTGCGCGGTGGCGCGGCAGGATGCCGCACCTCCGGAAGCGGGGCGGAACCTTCTGCACAAGCGGTGCTTGGCTTCCGGAGGTGCGGCTTCCAGCCGCGCCGGGGTGGATGGGGCGCGACGGGACACGCCCCCCTTTTTCGGGAGGGTGGCGCGGCCGTGGATGGGGTGTCCATGGCTGGCGGAAGACAGGCGGCAGGGGCCGCGACGGGGGGAGTACGGCGGGGTGCCGTCGCGGCAAGTGCAACTCCACACCGGCAACAAGCGGGGCAAGCCCTTTGCGGCAAGCGTGTTGGCGGTGCTTTTCCTGGCGCTCTCCGCCCTCTCCGCTTGCGCCGCCGTGTCGCCCCTCCAAATCGGTGTCTGGGGAGAAGAATGCCAGCTCGTCTCCCCCGATACTCCCGTCATCGGCCTCCGACTGAACCTTCCTTTCTCCGAAAACGATGCGGTCACGGGCTTCGATTTGGGCCTCGTCTCCTTCGCCGGCCCCTTCGACGCCCCCCGTTCGGACGAGGTCGCCAAGGACCTCTCGCTCAACGGCATCTCCCTTGGCCTGGTCGCCTGGACTTACGGCGATGTCAACGGCCTCCAAGCCGCCGTCTTCGGTTTTGCCGGACACGTCCACGGCATCCAAGCGGGGTGCATCGACCTTGGGGGCGACGTTTCCGGCGTCCAGTTCGGCCTCTACAACCTCTGCTTCGGCCCCCTCCACGGCCTCCAGTTGGGTGCTTTCAACGGGGGCATCCAATCCGTCCGCGGGGGCCAAACCGGCCTCTTCAATGCGGCCGTCGCCCTTCACGGCCTCCAAGTCGGCCTCTTCAACGGCGCCGACGATGCCCGGGGGCTTCAGCTGGGCATCGTCAACCTGGTCTGGAAATCCCTCCGCGGCGTCCAAATCGGCCTCCTGAACTTCGACACCTCGTCATCTTGGTCTTGCCTTCCCCTGCTGCGCGTCTCACTCTAGCCGGCCCATGACACTCCGTCCTCCAGCTTCTCCTTGCATCCCCGGGAAAAAGAGCCAGACACCGGATCGGTTGGCCCCCTCCGCGGCTCTCCGCCTCCTGTCCCTCCCGCGGCCCCGTCCGGAAGCGGGCAACAAAGGCCAAAACCCTGCAAGATCCGCCTTGGCGGGGTTGGGGCGGGAGGGATAGCGAATGGTGCAAACGGTTGCCATGGTGGTTGTGTCGCTCGCCTGCTTGTGCTTGGGATGGCATTTGCGCCGGGAGGCGAACAAGGTCCTGCATGGGGGGAACCCCGGGGATCCCGTTTCGTTCCAGGCATTGTCCCGCTATCCCTCCGCTGATTTCGGGGAGCACTGGAAAAAGAAGGGCGACCCGGAACTTGTACGGGTGTTGGGTGTTTTTCTTGTCTTGGCCGGGTTGCTTGGAATCATCCAGGCGCTTTGGCGGTTCAGGGCCGTTGCCTCTGCACTTTTTGCGGGAGAACCATGACCGCCCCCTCCAATCTCGCCACTCCTGCCGACCGCAAGGGATTGCAATCGGAATGGCCCGCCCGAAGGGCGCTCCGCTTGTTCGGCGCTTGCCAGACGCTCCGCAGGCGCGGAAACTTGAACGCCGCCGGGAACGGAACGGGAAACACATGAACCAAAGGAACACCATGAAACACCGCATCCTCGCGTTGCTTGCCGCCGCCGTGGGCGTTTATCTGGCCGTCTATGCGGTGCTTTCGGCCGTGGGTGGGTATTCGGAGCGGCTTTACGTGACACGGCACCGGTACTGGTTCGGGCTCGGCATTCCCACGTCGCAGATCTGGGAGCCGTTGTTCGTGAAAAACACGCCGTGGGAGAGGAATGTCCCGGGATGGATTTTCGCCCCGTGCGTGTGGGTGGACCGGCGGTGGTGGCACAGGGAAATCGACATCATGGAAGTTTTCGGCCGGGACAACCGGGACGCAAGCGGGACCACCGGGACGGGGAGCGAAGATGGAGGGCGGCCGTGAGTGACAACCTCCAGCTTCCCTTGCTCATCCCTTGCGCGGAGGCGCGGCAGGATGCCGCACCTCCCAGGCTTGGAGACTGGAGGGCGGCATGAAACGGGTTTTCAGGAAGTTCGTGGAATCGTGGTGGATTGCACCGGCATGTTTCGCGGCGGCGGCAGTGGTGCAGATGCCGCTTTCTTCGTGGTGTTTCGACCGGGCGTGGGATGCGGCTTGGAAGGCGGGTGCGCCATCGGAACGTTGGAACGCCATCATGGTCGGGGCCTGCATCGGGTTTGCCGTTCTCATGCTGGTTTTCGCGGTGTTGGCCGTCGTTGCGGTCGTATTGGCGGCGGTCAGGCGGAAGTGGCGGCGCGTTTTGGCTGGGGTGGGCGCTTGCGTGGCGGCCTTGGTGGTTGCGTTCGGAGCGGTGTGTGCGGGATTGTCGTGGGGGGAGATTCGGATAATCGAGGGCGAGTACGGCGGCAGAGAACCGTCCTTTGGGGAAATCGAACAGGATTGGAGCGTCATCTACTACGAGATCATTCCGCATTGGGTCAGCCCCGACTGGCGGCGGCGGCTCCGCCCTTTGCCCGACGGGAGTTTTCTTCTGGCCATTGAAGGCGGCAGCGGGCATGGAATCGAGGCGGAATACCGCAAGCGGAAAGCCAAGGGAATTCCTCCGGGGAGTTATCCCTACAACGCGGATTTGTGGACGGAATGGAACCCGTCGGAAGAGGCGGTCGAGGTGAGAATACGGACCGGGCATTGGCCGGAGAAGGATTCAAGGGAGACCCCCCTTCTTCCCCAAGAGGAGAATCCAGCACAACCATGACCGCTCTCCGTCAGCTCCCCTTGCTCATCCCTTGCGCGGAGGCGCGGCAGGATGCCGCACCTCCGAGGAAAGCCCGCCGGGCTGCCGGCTCCAGATGGTGGCTGGCGGCGGTGGCGGGGATTGTGGCGTGGGGGGCGACGGCGGGAGCGAGGGGGGATGTGCTGGCGGAGGTGGCCGGGTTTTTCGGGGTGGGGAGGCGGTGGTTGGGGGTGGAGGACTTCTCCGGCGTTCATGCGTGCGGGGTGCCGGAGGAGGCGCCGGAGCGGTTGGTGCTGTCGGGGATGGTGTTCCACAGCGCGCTGGGAATCGAGGCCGTGAAAACGCGCGCGGAGGGTGACGTTTTGTTGGTGGAGGTCCGGGCCGGTCTCGCGCGCAAGGGGGTGGACGGCAATTTGAACGAGTCCATCGCTTTGCCCGACGGCATCCGGGAAGTACAGTTCGGGCGCGGGCGCACGGTGGTGTGGTCCCGGCGCGTGGCGGATACGTGGCGGAAGCTGGGGGAGATCGTGGTGCCGAAGGTGGAGTGCGTCAATACGGCGCCGGGGGATGTCCTGGAGTATGTCCGCGGCATGGTGGCGTACGCGACGGGGGAGGAGGAGCCGGAGTTCGAGGTGGAGTGGGAGGATGCGGTGGGCGCCCTTCCGCCGGTGACGCTGACGCTGGAAAGGGCGTCGGCGCGCGACATCCTGCGGGCCGTGGACGAGGCGCTGGGGGTGCATACGGAGTTGAAGGCGGACGGCAGCGGGTGGGTGGTACGGCGGGTGATCCGGCTGGAGGATGCCGTGGAGATCGTCCCGCCAACCGGCGGGGGGGAGGGCGGGGAATGAAGGAAGGCGGCTTGTCCATGCACTCTTCTTGCACAATGGCGCGGCCGGAGGCCGCACCTCCCAGGAGGGGCGCAGGCTTCCGGCCTGCGGAACGACCGCGGGCAGGATGCCCGCGCTCCGACAGGGGGCCCGCACGAAGGGCGCTCCGCTTGTCCGGCGCTTGCCAGACGCTCCGCAGGCGCGGAAACTTGACCGCCGCTGGGAATGGAACGGAAAACACGCTTTCCAAAGACTTCCCATGAACAACGCAACCCATACACCTCTCCCTCCCCTCCCTCCCCAGGTACAGGGTGGAGCCATGAAACGGTTTTTCGTGAAGTACATGGAGTCGTGGTGGCTGGCGCCGACTTGGTTTGCGGGAACGTTGATGGTGTTGATGCCGTTCGGCTGCATCGCGCTCGGGTTCTTGGGCTGGGTGTTGAAAAAGGCCGGGGGGCCGGAGGGATTGCCGGATGTGCTTTCCGGGGCCGGGTTCGTGGTGGGGGCGCTTTTCCTGCTGCTGTTCGCCGGATTGACCCTCGCGTCGGTTGTACACTCCCTGGCCAAGCGGAAGTGGCTCCGGGCCTTGGGGACGCTGGCCTTGTGCCTGGCGCTGTGGACATTGTGCTCGCTCGGGCCGACACCGAAAGAAACGTACGGCCCAGATTACTACAAAACCCGCGACGGGCAGACTTCAAGCGACCATTCTCATCCCGCCCAAACGGAGACCTCGGAGAAACCGTGACCACCCGCCAGCCAGCCGTCATGTTTCCCGAAGGCAATCGATTGCAATCGACTGCTATCGGAATGGCGCGACTGGAAGTCGCACCTCCCAGGAGGGGCACGGGCTTCCACGACACGCCTTTGCATTCTTTGCGTCAAACCCTTTGCGTTCTTTGCGTTTTCATCTTGCGCTCCCCTTGCGCGTTCCTTGCGCTGGGGGGCGGAAATTTTTTTCCAATCGTTGGAAAACGGGCGAAAATTTTTTCCAATCATTGGAAAGGGAAAGGGACAGCCCCCTTAAACCACGCCCTCCATCGCGCCGAAACGGGAGAAAACCGCTCTCTCCTCGCCGCGTGGAAAGCAGCGCACAGGAGCGTGCAATGAAAGCGGGCGTGGTGCGTTTCATGGGGGATGCGGCTTCCAGCCGCGTTTTCTCCGCCTGCTCCACGCGGCTGGAAGCCGCATCCCCCAAGCTGTTGCGCATGGGGTTCGCCCAAGGAGGGGCGTGATGGGCAATTCCGCAAATCTGCTGGGCCTCTATTTGTTGCTGGGAATTCCCTTGGCCGGGCTTTATGCGTACATGTACGACCGGGCACAACCCGAAGGAAGGGCCGACGAAGGAGTGATGTCGGCCTTCGGGTTGCTGAGGTGGATTTGGGTCCTACCCTTCTGGTATTTGAAGGGCGGGCTGAAGGCGAAGGACATCAAGGCGCCGATTGTCTTCGGGGTGTACTGGATCTTGTTGGCATCGGCGATTTGGCTGGGGTCTCTTGCAACGAAGCAGCCTCCGAATCCCGCGCCCGAAGGCGCGGCGCCAGCCGCTGCGGCGGAAGGGGGCGCGCCATGAGCGCACTCCTCCAGCAAGCCTTTCGCGACCCTTGCGCGGTGGCGCGGCAGGATGCCGCACCTCCGGAAGCGGGGCAGTACCTTCTGCACAAGCGTTGCTTGGCTTCCGGGGGTGCGGCTTCCAGCCGCGCCGGGGTGGATGGAACGCGGCTGGATAGTGCATCTCCCAGAGGGGGGAGGATTCGACTTCCAGGCTCATCCCATCCGCTTCCCTCCCTCTTTTTCCCCGTTCATTTTCACTCGCGCCGAAGGCGCGTTTCCCGTTGCATCGCGCCGCGCCTTCTGCTAGACGGGAACTTGAAACCCGCTAACCAAAGGCTTCCCATGAAACACCACAAAACCAAGAAATCTGGCATGGCGATGCAGATGATTTTTGGCACAAAAGGGCAAAAAGTGTAAAAGCGGAAAGCGCGCGAGGATTCCATGGATGGGAACGCGACAGCGAAGACGGACGTAGTGCAGACGGTGGACTGTTTGACGGGCAAGCAACGTGTCTTGCGTGGGTTGCGGTATTTTTGTGCAGTGTTTGCGCTTGTTTTCGTGATTGGCGCATTGAGGCTGTCCTCGAAAGAAAATCCGTACCTTTTGCCGTGTCTGGCCGTGCTTGGAATCTTCTGCTTTCCACCCGCGCTGGTGACGGGATTGGGCGTCATGGCGTTTCGGCAACGACGGCGTTGGCATTGGGCTGTCATGGCGCTTGTTGCGGCGGTGTGTGTGGTGGCTACGGCGTTGGCGGGTATCTTGATATGTTTACTCCGAGGTGCGTAACGGAGAAGGGGTCAGACCACAAATCCCCCACAAATCACCCAAGGGCCATCCATCAACTATTCAACCTTTCAACTGTTCAACTTTTCAACCGCGCCGAAGGCGCGCCGCGCGTTTCCCGTTGCATCGCGCCGCGCCTTCTGCTAGACGGGAACTTGCAACAGGAACACCCGTAACCCAAAGGCTTCCCATGAAACTCCTCATCCCATCCATTCTCTTCTCTCTCTCCCTCGCCGCCAGCGCCCTCGCCGCCGACTATGTCGCCGACGTCCGCCTTGAACCGACCGACGAGGACTTCCTCACGCTCCCCTTCAATGAAAACCACGAAATCCACAAGGCTCCCGATGCCACCATGCGACATCCGATGGCGTTCGAGGACGGTCGGCCGGTCGAGTATGACGAGAGCGGGCTCGGTCTATCGGTGGATTTGACGGAGTTTGGATGCGATGGCGAGAATGTGTGTTTCAAGTTCGCGTTGGAGATGAGGGAACTTGTCGGCTGGAAAACGGATCAGGAATGGCGCATGCCCGTGGTTTCATCCCGCGCCTTCTATTCCACCCCGGACTCCGCCCCCCGCACCGGGAAGCTCGGCGAATGGATTGATTTTTCCAGCTGTGGAAGCAAGGGCTGTGAAAGTAACGACACTGGATTCCATCCGTCCCTGCGCATCCGCAAAGCTGATTCCCTACCCGTTGAAGAAGAATCAGTGAAAAAGGGACAGACCCCTTAAACGTGGACCTCTTAAACGTGCAAAATCCTTGCCGGAGCAACCATGACCGCTCTCCTCCTGCTTCCCTTGCCCATCCCTTGCGCGGTGGCGCGGCAGGATGCCGCACCTCCGGAAGCGGGGCGGAGGTTTTTGCATGGGCGGGGCTTGGCTTCCGGGGGTGCGGCTTCCAGCCGCGCCGTAGTGGAGGGAACGCGGCTGGAAGCCGCATCCCCCAGGGGGGGGAAAAGTCTTCCAAGCGTTGGGAAAACGGGTTTCAGCCACAAAGGACACAAAGGGCACAAAGGGGTTGGGGGACTTTGTGGGCTTTGTGTTCTTTGTGGTCAAAAAAGTTTTCCAACCATTGGAAAAAAAGTTTCCAATCATTGGAAAACTTTCCCGCCGCCCGCCGCGGGCAAGAAATCTCGCGCGGAGCCGCGGAGGCGCGGAGAGGAGACTTTTTCCCCGTTCCCCCCTCCGCTCTCCCAGCCTCTCCGCGCCTCCGTGTCTCCGCGTGAGAAAATCCCCCCCCAAGCCCCCTCCTCCCCCCCCCCTCCGCGCGGCGCGCCCGCGGCGTGAGGCAAAGCGGGTTGCGCGGGGCGGGGGGTTGGGGTATAGTGGGCGAGGATTGACAGAAAGGGCTTCCCGCCCCGGATGGGAATGAGAGGCAAATCATGGCAACGTCGAGCATATTCGCGGATTTCGAGATAAAGGACCCGAAGGCCGTACGGGTCTTCGTGGACGCCTTGTGCTCGGACAAGCCGTGGCCGCAGCCGAAGGTCGAGGTCTCCGGGCACTTTTCCAGGAATCCGGCCGAAATCCGCGCGTTCTTCGAAAATGGCGTGATGCCGGGCGCCGGCAAACCGTCCCGCCGCGCAAAACGCTCGAAGCCGGCTCCGCGGTGAACGAGTACGCCGTCTATCCGATTTCGGACGTGGCGATTTCCTTCGGGGAGGATTTCGTGCGCGACCTCGCCGGCCGGTTCTCGTGCGGGCGCAACGACGAGGTGGATGGCTTCCTGCGGTCGAACGCGCTCGAATTCACCAGGCGCATGGTTTCCATGACCATGCTGGTCTTCGAACGCGCCCGGCAGCGGTGCGTGGGCTACTTCACCCTGGCCCACAAACCCCTTTCCATGCCCGTGGCGGCCTTGAACAAGACGCAGCTCAAGCGCGTCGCCCGCTTCGCCAAACCGGACGCCGGAGGCCGTTGCTGCACGTTGTCCGCCTTCCTCGTCGCGCAGATCGGCAAGAACCGGAATGCCGAAAACGGGCGTCTCATCAGCGGCGCGAAGTTGCTTGAACTGGCGAAGGATTCCATCCGGGCCGCCCAGGCGCGCGTCGGCGGGCAGGTGGTGTTCCTGGAGATGGAACACGGCAATGCCAAGCTCGCCCGGTTCTATGCGGACAACGGCTTCTACAAGTTCGGCACCCGCGACGCCGTCGAGGGCGGAAGGCCCGTCACCTACGACCAACTTTTCCTTTTCCTCAAGTGATCCCTCTCCCTTCCGCACCGCAAACCCGTCTCGCGTCACCCGTCACTCTGAAAGGCAGGAGGTTGGCATGAATCTTCCGGAAACCGGGGTCAGGAAACCGATCACGACGTTGATGTTCTTTTTGGCGGTGTTCGTCATCGGGTTGGTCATGTTTTCGTACCTCTCGGTGGATTACCTGCCGGAGATGGATGCGCCGACAATCACCGTCATGACGTCCTGGGACGGCGCCAGCACGGAGGACGTCGAGAAGAAGGTCACCAAGGTCATCGAGCGCGCGCTCGGGTCGGTCAACAATCTCGAGGAGATGACGAGCACGACGCGCGAGAGCATATCGGTGGTGCGCTGCGAGTTCGTGTGGGGGACGAACCTCGACGAGGCGTCGAACGACATGCGCTCCAACCTCGACCGCGTCAAGAACGACCTGCCGGACGACGCGGACGAGCCGCGGCTGATGAAGTTCAATACCTCGCAGATCCCCATCCAGTTCTACGGGGTCACGGCGACGGAGAGCATCGAGGGGCTGTACGACATCATCGACCGCGAGATCGCCGACCCGCTCAAGCGGGTGCCCGGCGTCGGGACGGTGCAGGTGTTCGGCGGCCTGCAGCGGGAAATCCAGGTGTTCCTCGACCCGGCCAAGCTCACGGCGTACAAGATCGGGCTCGACGAGATCGCCGCCATCCTCGCCGCGGAGAATGTCACGCTGCCCGCCGGGAATCTCAAGGTGGGGCTCACGGATTATTCGATACGGGTGCCCGGGGAGTTCGCCGCGCCCGAGGAGCTGGAACGGGTCGTGATCCGCTCGGAGGGGGGGACGTACCTCTACCTCGGCGACGTCGCGCGCGTGGTGGACGGCTTCGAGGACGAGGAGGCCGTCACCGAAACCAACGGCCGCCGCGGCATGATGCTCATGGTCCAGAAGCGGTCCGGCGAGAACACCGTCTCCGTCGCCCGCGCCGTCACCGCCGAGCTCGAAAAGCTCAAGCCCACCCTCCCGCGCGACATCCAGATCCACCTCATCGCGGACTCATCCGCCGACATCACCCACTCGATTGCCAACGTCACCCGCACCGTCGAATGGGGGCTGCTGTTCGTGGTGCTGGTGACGCTGTTCTTCCTGCGGTCGCTGCGGTCGGCGCTGATCATCGCGCTGACCATCCCGTTCTCGCTCATCGCGGCGGTCATCTTTTTGTATGCCATGGGCTGGACCATCAACATCATCTCCATGTCTTCCCTCGCCGTCGCCATCGGCATGGTCGTCGACAACGCCGTCGTCGTCCTCGAAAATATCACCAAGAAGATCGAGTCCGGCGCCGCCCCCCGCGAGGCCGGCATGTTCGGCTCCGCCGAGGTCATGACCGCCATCATGGCGTCCACGCTGACCACCATCGTCGTGTTCCTGCCGCTCGTGTTCATGACCGGCGAGGCCGGCGTCATGTTCAAGCAGCTCGGCGGGCTCCTCACCGCCACCCTCTGCGCCAGCATGGTCTGCGCCCTCTGGCTCACCCCCATGCTCGGCAGCAAGCTCCTCCAGCCGCGCGCCGTGCGCGCCGCCGCCGAGGCCCGGGGCGGGGCCGCCGCCCGCTGGCGCGCCGCCGCGGGACGCGCCTTCGACGCGCTCGACGAGGCGTACGGGCGGCTGCTGCGGCGGGTGCTGCGCGCGCGGTGGGCCGTCATCGTGGCGGCCGTCGCGCTGCTGGGGGGCGGCGTGGCGCTCTTCATGGGCGTGGGCAGCGAGTACGCGCCCGAGGACGACTCCGACCGCCTCACCGTCAACATCGAACTCGCCGTCGGCACCCGCCTCGAAAAGACCATGGAAACCTGCCGCCGCGCTCTCGCCGTCGCCGAAGCCGCCGCCCCCGAAGGCATGATCCGCACCACCTCCGTCCGCGCCGGCTCCAGCGGATGGGGCTCCTCCGAAGGCTCCCACTCCGGGTCCCTGCGCCTGCGCCTCGTACCCGCCACGCAACGCACCCTCACCGCCAAGGAACTCGGACGCCGCATCGTCGACCAGGTCGCCGCCTGGCCCGAAGTCGTCAAGGCCAACATCTCCGCCGGCGGACAGGGCCCCGGGCGCGGCGGCAAGCCCATCTCCATCGAAGTCATGGGCTTCGACCTCGACATCCTCCAGGACGTCGCCGACCAGATCGCCGGCATCGTGCGCGCCACGCCCGGCGCCGTCGACGTCAACGTCTCGCGCGAAAAACCGCGGCCCGAGATCCACGTCGAGATCGACCGCACCAAGGCGGCCGCGCACGGGCTCAACGTCTCGCGCATCGCGCGCGACATGCGCACCCTCTTCCACGGCACCGCCGCCACGCGGTTCCGGGAGGGCGACGACGAGTACGACGTCACCCTGCGCCTCGAAGAACCCTTCCGGCGCACCCTCGACGACCTCGCCCGCTCCGAGATCGCCGGGGGCGACGGGCGGCGCATACGGCTCGATTCCGTCGCCAGCGTCGCCATCGGCACCGGCCCCGTCAGCATCGAGCGCAAGAACCAGGAACGCATGGTCAAGGTCGAAGCCGACGTCTTCGGCCGCAGCTCCGGCGACGTCGTGGCCGAGCTGCGGCGCGAGATCGCCTCGCGCGTCGCCCTGCCCTCCGGCGTCGGCGTCCACTTCGGCGGGACCGCCGAGGACCAGGAAAAAACCTTCGGCGAGATGCGCCTGATGCTCGCCCTCGGCATCCTCCTCGTCTACATGGTCATGGCGGCCCAGTTCGAGAGCCTCCTCGACCCGTTCCTGATTCTCTTCTCCATCCCCTTCGCCTTCACCGGCGTCGCCATATCCCTCACCGCCCTTGGCCTCACCCTGAGCATCATGTCCTTCATCGGCATGATCACCCTCGTGGGCGTCGTCGTGAACAACGCCATCGTCCTGATCGACTACATCAACCTCCTGCGCGCCCGCGGCCAACCCATCGCGGAAGCCATCGAAAACGCCGGCCGTTCCCGCCTCCGCCCCGTCCTCATCACGACACTCTCGTCGGTGGCGGGCATGCTCCCCATGGTCTTCGGCGGCGGCGAAGGCGCAGCGATGTGGAAACCCATGGGCGCGACCGTCGCCGGCGGCCTCCTCTTCTCCATGCTCGTCACCCTCGTCCTCGTCCCCACCCTCTACAGCCTCGCCCACACCCCCCGGCGCAAGCGCGCCGCCTGAACCGCGCGCTTTCCTCGCGCTTTCCGCCCGCTTTCCCGCCCACCTGCCGAGCCAAGCGGGGTTGCCCGCGCAAGCCGCCTTTGCCTGCCGCCCGCATGCCCCAAGGGCAAGCGACGGGGGGGGGCTCCGCCCCCCGAGCCCCCTCCGTTTCGTCTCCAGACCATTGGGGGCTTCTCTTGGAGTGGGGATGTTTCGGGGGAGGGGACTGTGCCCCCATCGTGCGGGGAAGGGACGGGCAAAGTGTGGGGGGGCGCCGGATAACACGGCGGGCGGAAGGACAGGTGAGGGGAAGCGGGCAGGACGCCTGCGCTCCAACAGGGGGTGCACGGGGGCCGCCCAGTCAGAGGGAGTCCAGCTGGCGTTGGCCGCCGGGGGAGCGAGTCAGAAGTCGAACATCAGGCCGGCCCGGGCACCGACGCCGCTCAGGTCGAAGTCGCTTTCCTCCACGGGGAAATCGTAGTCCTCGGGATGGGAGATGGAGGTTTCGGTGGACGTGTAGCGGGCTTCCGCGTAGAGCGAGCAGTGGGGACACAGGCGCACCTCCAGGCCGGCGAGGGCGTACCAGCCGAAGTCGTTTTCCATGTCCACGCTTTCGTCGATTTTCCACGAGCGGTAGCGGTGGTGGCGGTGGCCGGGGCTGATTTCCAGGTCGCAGTCGTAGGTGTAGTAGCCGCCGCCGCCGCCGCCGTAGAGCGTGATCGAGTCGCCCAGCGGCAGCATGAGGACCACGCCGAATTCCAGCGGCACGCAGGTGAAGGTGACGTCGCCGTCGTAGCGGTAGCCGTCGTACCAGTAGGTTGCGCTTGCCCAGGCGCCGACCGCGCCGGCGCGCAGGTCGATGCCGAAATACCGCACGGGACGGACGCGGACCAGAAGGTCCGCCCCCCACAGCGCGGGCTCGTCCATGAAGTCGTCCAGCGCCTTCGGGGCCCAGAACTGCGCGCCGATGCCGACGGCGACCATGCCGGGGCGGGTGGCGTCGTCCTGCGCCGACGCGGCGGGCACCAGCGGCAGCATCGCGGCCAGGCATGCCAGGAGTGTCAGTCTTTTCATGGAGGTTCCCTTTCCGGCCCTTCGCAGGCCCGGTTTTATTCCTTTTCCGCACACTCTAGCATCCCGGTAGGGCCCCCGCCACGGGAAAAGTGCGCAATCCTGAGGCGGGCGCGCTTGCAACGTGCGCGGGGGGAGGGGCAGGGGATGGAGAGAAATGGGCGGCACGGGGGCCGCCCGGCAGGACGCTGATGGCGGGAGCGGGTGGGCGCCAAAGCCCCCGCCGGGGAGGACGGGGACTGTGCGGCGCGGGATGGGCGCTGCGGGGGAAGGTGGTTGGGAGAAGATGCCCGCCTTGAGCATGCCGGCGTATTCGCCCGTGGCGACGTTGTAGCCGTAGGAGGCCTTGCCGTTGCGGACATCCTGGATGACGATGGAGCCGTCGACGCCGGCGTTGTTGCACCGGGGTTTGGCACAATCTGGTAGCTCGTCGGCAAAACGCGGGTTTTCCAATGATTGGAAAATATTTTTCCAATGGTTGGAAAAATGCGGCCGGTTTTTCCAATGATTGGAAAAATCTTTCGTCGGTTTTCCAATGATTGGAAAAGTTTTTCGGGGGCGAGTTATGTAAACAAAAAGGACAAAAAGGGGAACAAAAGAAGAGGCGGACGGGAATGTCAGACAATTATGACAATTGCTGACAATTGTTTTGAGGAGACAACTTGGGCAACTCGGGACAACTTTTCATGGGGCCTGGCGGACAACTCCGCCCGGCGGAAGTCGGGAATTTGTTTGCCAGAGTTGAAAATTGGCGATAGAAAAGGCCTGCGGTCCTGGACGTTGCCGCGTCCCGGGCCGCAGGCGGTCCGCTCACTGTCACCTACAGGTCATCGGCACCAGCATTGGCATCAATAGCAATGGTTGTTTTCCGCGCTTCCTTAACGGCGCTGTCCAGCTGCCCAATTACACCGTAATTGATTTCGAATTCCAAAGTTGCACTCTCAGGTCCGAAATTAATCTTTATGGATTCTTTCTCATGTTGCCAACGGTACGACAAGCTCTCTCCCCACCTGCGTCCTTCCAACTCGATATCAAATTTCTTTACAATCAATTGGCCAGTGGCTTGCGCTTCCGCTAAGTAACTCTCTTCCGAAACATTTTCAAATACCCCTTTCAATTTTACCCCAGACAAGTGCTTGCCAACACCATTGTCCTCAAAGTGAACTGTAACATGTGTGAAAAGGCGAAATGGCTTGGCAAGGCGGTATGTAACCCTGTCATAATGGTCATCCAAATCACCCACCAAATCCTGTACCGGCATCCCATCATCGGATTGGAGCAATTCCCTAACTTGACTTGGTGGTGCGCCGAGCTTGAAGCCGCACAGTGATTTGATGGGGATGTCCAGTTCATACGCCCCTTGTTCGGCAGCCTCTTCAGCGGCCTTCTTTCGAGCTTCTTCTTCGGCTTTTTGCTGGGCTTGTCTGGCCTCTTCTTCAGCCTTCCTTTGGGCTTCCGCTTCCAGCCGCGCTTTTTCTTCCTCCGCCGCTGTTTCTTCTGCTTGCTTTTTGATTTTTTCCAAAACACCCTTGTCGGTTACTTCGACATAGCGAGGCACCCGTTTTTCGGCTCCGAGAGCTGTTTCATATTCCATCGACCCACGGCGGATATAGTATCCCTGATCCAGTTTTTCGTCATCTTCGTAGCGCCTTTTCGTCTCTACCCAAATGACCCGATCGGTGTCTTCAAGTTCAACCAAGTTGCCTTTCTTTGTGGCTTGCATCACAGTGATGGGGGGAAGGTAGGAATCATCGAATACCATTCCGAATGCGCCGACGGCACGG
Source organism: Kiritimatiellia bacterium (assembly GCA_017540905.1). Lineage (GTDB taxonomy): Bacteria > Verrucomicrobiota > Kiritimatiellia > CAIQIC01 > Lenti-01 > CACXEY01. The sequence continues at coordinate 15,207 of JAFYAC010000023.1, forward strand.
GGAAGATGTTGATAAACCACCCCTTCGTCCTTTGGAAAGCCCTTGAACACGCTGTCAAAATATTCCCCTGTGTAATTCCAATCCCCCCCTCCTCCTCCTCCCTCCTCGTCGTCGCTGAATGCTCCGATGATTCCCAGAATCACCAGTGCGCTGACGATGCAGATGGCCTTGCCTTTGACACCGCTCTTCCAGAGGGCGGCGAGTTTCCCGAAGATGCCGAGTTTCTTTTTGGGTGCCTCGACCGCAGGGGGTGTCGATTGTCCTTGAGTTTCGTTATCCATGGTTTGTCTCCTTTTGTTGTTGGTTTTCTAAATCTGCGGGGGAAGACCGTGGGGTTAACTCTTTCGGGTGAACGGACGCCGGGTCCACACCTCCCTTCACTCCAATACTCGCAGACCTCCCGTAAAATCTTTCACGGGGCGGCAGCATTTTTTCTTCTGCCCGCCCTCTGCCCCGGATTCGGGCAAACATTTTCCATGGGAAGCCGCGCGGCGTTTTAGGCTGTTTGGATGTTCAAGGTGTTCCATGCTCGTCGTGTGTTTGCCGGACCGGCTTGCATGGAACGGGAGCATGAAAAAGCGCGTCCTCGCACCATGCTCGCTTCGGAGGCCCTAGCACAAGCCCATTCAGACACATGGCGAGAACGCGCCAGGAGGCGCGTTCTGCTACAGTCTGAATGAAGGCCGTGAAGCCCCGTTCGTCACTACGGCAAGTGGAAAATGTGCTAGGTTTTCCGAAGCGATGTCGTTTAGCAGTTTACGCTAAAAAGAGTTGTCAAATTCGAAACGTTGTCGGTTGTGGTTTCCTTTGTTCCGGGGATTGTCTTTGGGGGGCCGAAACCAGGGGCTTCCATGGGCAATCCCATTGGCTTCACTCTGCCCTAGCGGGTGCTCGGCATCAAGCACAAACTTGTTTTTGGGAGATTTGGAGGGCGATGGGGGAGAGGGAGGGGAGCGGCAGGGAGCGGTCCGGCGGAGCGGACCGGAGCAGGACACATAAGGGTACGCCATGCGGGTGGAAAGTGGAAGGGAAAGCGGGCGGGCCGCCCGCGCTCCCAGGGGGGAGAAGGGGCAGACGCTAGGCGCTTGGGCGGGCGGGGGATTCTTCGAGGAGTTCGTCGACGAGGTAGTCGATGCTCATGCAGTGCATGTCGGAAACGCCGTCGCGCATGAATTCGTAGGTGCGGGAGGTGTAGAAGACGTCCAGGGCTTCGTCCAGCGAACAGCCCGTCCGCGCGGCATAGGCTTCGATGACATGCGCGAATTTCATCCGGAGGAGGTTGCGGTTCGCGGTCACAGCCAGGTACCTTCGAGGAAGACGATCATGCGAGGACTCCCTTTTGGGCCATCAGTTCGCAGATGTCGCTGACGATGTAATCCTTGCCCTGGGTGTGGAGGACGTCGTAGCTGGGGATGATGTAACGGTGGAGGAGGCCATCCTCGCCGGCGAGGGAACGGTAAACGGCATCGGAGGGCTTGCCGAGGGCCTGCGCAACGCTCTCGATGCAGAATACGGCGAACTCGAGTTCGCGGTTGTTTTTGATGTTTCCGTTCATGGCGGCACGTGCGTCGGCGTTTCGGGAACCGACATGCGGAAGAATGGCAGATGGCCGGAGGGGTGGCAACCGGAAAGTTGGAGTTGTGGAGGGCACTGGAGGCGGGGGAGATGGCGGGGGCGAGGGGATGGCGGGCGGGGCGCCCGCGCTCCGACAGGGGGGAATGGGCGGCACGGGGGCCGCCCGGCAGGACACTGATGGGGAGGGCGGGGCGACAAAAAGCCCCCGCCGATGGGGCGGGGGCTGTGCGGCGCGAGGGGGCGCCGGGTGGGGGAAGGAGGGGTGGCTTAGTACATGCCGTCCATGCCGCCGGGGGCGGGGGCGGGAGGGGGGTCCTTCTTGGGGATGTCGGCGACCATGGCTTCGGTCACCAGGAGGAGGCCGGCGATGGAGGCGGCGTTCTGGAGGGCGCCGCGGGTCACCTTGGTCGGGTCGATGATGCCCGCCTTGAGCATGTCGACGTATTCGCCCGTGGCGACATTGTAGCCGTAGGAGGCCTTGCCGTTGCGGACGTCCTGGACGACGATGGAGCCGTCGACACCGGCGTTGGCGGTCAGCTGCCGCAGCGGGGCTTCGCAGGCGCGGCGGATGATGTCGACGCCGATCTGGGCGTCGCCGTCGAGCTTCATGTCCTTGAGGGCCGACTGGGCGCGGATGAGGGCGACGCCGCCGCCGGGGACGATGCCTTCTTCGACCGCCGCGCGGGTGGCGTGGAGGGCGTCTTCGACGCGGGCTTTCTTTTCCTTCATCTCGGTCTCGGTGGCCGCGCCGACGTTGATGACGGCGACGCCGCCGGCGAGCTTGGCCAGGCGTTCCTGGAGTTTTTCGCGGTCGTAGTCGGAGGTGGTCTCTTCGATCTGGCGGCGGATCTGGGCGATGCGGCCCTGGATGTCGGCGGTCTTGCCGGCGCCTTCGACGATGGTGGTGTTGTCCTTGTCGACGGTGACGCGTTTGGCACGGCCGAGGTCGCTCAGCGGGATGGATTCCAGCTTGATGCCGAGGTCGTCGGAGATGAATTTGCCGCCGGTGAGGATGGCGATGTCTTCCATCATGGCTTTGCGGCGGTCGCCGAAGCCGGGGGACTTGACGGCGCAGACCTGGAGGGTGCCGCGGAGTTTGTTGACGACCAGGGTGGCGAGGGCTTCGCCTTCGATGTCCTCAGCCACGATCAGCAGCGGACGGCCGCTCTTGGCGACGTTCTGGAGGACGGGGAGGAGGTCCTGGAGGTTGGAGATCTTCTTCTCGAAGAGGAGGATGTAGGCGTCGTCGAGGACGACTTCCATGGTGTCGGGCTTGGTGACGAAGTACGGGGAGAGGTAGCCTTTGTCGAACTGCATGCCTTCGACGACGTCGAGGGTGGTGTCGATGCCCTTGGCTTCTTCGACGGTGATGGTGCCGTCCTTGCCGACTTTCTCCATGGCTTCGGCGATGATGGTGCCGATGGTGGAGTCGCCGTTGGCGGAAATGGTGCCGACCTGGGCGACTTCGGCGGTCTCCTTGATCTTCTTGGACTGTTTCTTGAGGTTGGCGACGACGGCCTCGGTGGCGGCGTCGATGCCGCGGCGGATTTCCATGGGGTTGGCGCCGGCGGTGACGTTCTTGAGGCCTTCGCGGTAGATGGATTCGACGAGGACGGTGGCGGTGGTGGTGCCGTCGCCGGCGATGTCGGAGGTCTTGGAGGCGACTTCGCGGACCATCTGGGCGCCCATGTTCTCGAAGGGGTTCTCGAGTTCGATTTCCTTGGCTACGGAGACGCCATCCTTGGTGATGGTGGGGGAGCCGAATTTCTTTTCGAGGACGACGGTGCGGCCGCGGGGCCCGAGGGTGGACTTGACGGCGCGGGAGAGTTTTTCGACGCCCTTGAGGACGAGCTGCCGGGCTTCGGCTTCGTAGACGATTTGTTTCGCGGACATGTTTTTATCCTTTCTTCAGTGGGTTGTGACGGGATCAGCCGAGGATGCCGAGGATGTCTTCTTCGCGCATGATCTGGTAGGTCTTGCCGTCGAGTTTGATTTCGGTGCCGCCGTACTTGGGCATGAGGACTTTGTCGCCCTTCTTGACGTTGAAGGGGATCTTTTCGCCCTTGTCGTTGAGTTTGCCGGTGCCGACGGCGATGACGACGCCCTGCTGGGGTTTTTCTTTGGCGGTGTCGGGGATGATGATGCCGCCTTTCTTGACTTCCTGTTCTTCCTGGGGTTCGACGAGGACGCGATCGCCCAAAGGTTGAATCTTCATTTGTTTCTCCTTGGTTGTGGGTTGGATGGGCGGCGGGGGGCCGCCCGGGTGGTTTTGTTTTTTACAGGGGTGGGGGGGCCGCGCCATGGATGGCGCGGCTCGGCTCACGGACTCAGCGGCTCACTTCTTGTCGTCGTCGACCATCTCGAAGTCGGCATCCATGACGTCGCCGTTGTTCTTGGCGTTGCCGCCGGGGGGCGGCGGGGGCGGGGCGCCGGCGCCGGCGGCCTGGCCGCCCTGGGCCTGCTTGGCCTGGGCGTAGAGGTCGGCGGAGACGGCCTGCATGTCGGCGGTGAGGGCCTCGGAGGCTTTCTTGATGGCGTCGGTGTCGGAGCCCTTGAGGGTCTCCTTGAGGGCCTGGAGGGAGTTCTCGACTTTCATCTTCTTGTCGGACGGCATCTTTTCGCCGTTCTCCTTGATGAATTTCTCGGTCTCGTAGGCGAGGGATTCGCCGCGGTTCTTGGCGTCTACGGCGTCGCGGCGGGCGGAGTCCTCGGTGGCGTGGGCTTCGGCGTCTTTGACCAGGCGCTCGACTTCGTCCTTGGAGAGGCCGGAGGAGGCGGTGATGGTGATCTTCTGCTCCTTGCCGGTGCCGAGGTCCTTGGCGGATACCTTGAGGATGCCGTTGGCGTCGAGGTCGAAGGTGACTTCAATCTGCGGGGTGCCGCGCATGGCCGGCGGGATGCCGTCGAGATGGAACTTGCCGATGGTCTTGTTGTCGGCCGCCATCTTGCGCTCGCCCTGGAGGACGTGGATTTCGACGGTGCTCTGGTTGTCGGCCGCGGTGGAGAAGATCTCGCTCTTGCGGGTCGGGATGGTGGTGTTGCGCTCGATGAGCGGGGTGCTCACGCCGCCGAGGGTCTCGATGCCGAGGGTCAGCGGGGTGACGTCCAGGAGGAGGACGTCCTTGACTTCGCCCTTGAGGACGCCGCCCTGGATGGCCGCGCCGATGGCGACGACTTCGTCGGGGTTGACGCCCTTGTGGGGTTCCTTGCCGAGCTGCTTCTCGACTTCCTGCTGGACGCGGGGCATGCGGGTCATGCCGCCGACGAGGATGACTTCGTCGATCTGGCTCTTGGGGATGCCGGCGTCGCGCAGGCAGTTCTCGACGGGGGTCATGCTGCGGTCGATGAGGTCGTCCACCAGCTGCTCCATCTTGGCGCGGGTCAGGGTCGTGACGAGGTGCTTCGGGCCGGAGGCGTCGGCGGTGATGAAGGGGAGGTTGATCTCGGTGCTCTGGGAGCTGGAAAGCTCGCACTTGGCCTTTTCGGCGGCCTCCTTGAGGCGCTGGAGGGCCATGGAGTCCTTGGAGAGGTCGATGCCGTTCTCCTTCTTGAACTCGTCGACGAGAAGTCCATGACGCGGGTGTCGAAGTCGTCGCCGCCGAGGTGGGTGTC
>JAFYAC010000144.1 GCA_017540905.1 Kiritimatiellia bacterium
GACGGAGCCTTTGGCGAGCGGCCAGAGGGCTTCGATCCGTTCCCGGAACGCATCGCGCCGGGGATCTGCGGGGGAAGGTTTTCGTTGCATGGTGGCATGTATTTCACAATACATACGATAAGTCAAGCCTGTTTTTGGTGCGGGTGAAACTTTCCGTTGGGGGGCCGTCGCGCTTCCGCGTGGCAACGCCAATCCCTGACCCCATACGCGGTGGGCGGTTTTTTCTCTTGACCGGGAGCGGGGGGGATGCTTGGATAGAGGTTTCGCCGCAGGGGTCGGATGGACCCCGCGGCGGGCACGAACATGAAAACCAGCGAAGTCATCTTGATGTTGTTCCAGGTCCTCGGAGGCCTCAGCCTGTTCATCTACGGGATGAACGGCATGACCGGCAATCTCCGCGCCGCCGCCGGCAACTCCCTCCGCGACATCCTCGCGAAGGCCACGCGCAGTCCCGTCCACGGGGTCGTCTTCGGCGTGGTCGTCGGCTTCCTCGCCCACTCCGGCGCCGCCATCAGCATGCTCGCCGGCTTCATCAACGCCGGTGTCATGTCGCTCATCCAGTCGCTCGCGCCCATCTACGGGGCCAACATCGGGACGTCGCTGTCGAGCCAGGTGATTTCGTTCAACATCACGCAGTATTGCTGGGTCGCCATCGGGATCGGGTTCCTCGCGCGCTCGTTCATCCGCTCGGAACGGTGGAGCAAGCTCGGCGATGCGGGGATCGGGTTCGGCCTCCTCTTCCTCGGCATGGCGACGATTTCGCACGCGATCGCGCCGCACAAGGAGCTGCTGGCGCCGTACCTCTCGGGCATCCGCGGGGACGTGTGGACGTGGCGGCTCGCGGGCGTGGGCATCTCGACGGTGCTGACGGCGCTGCTGACGTCGTCGGGCGCGATGATCGGGCTCACGTTCGCGCTGGCGACGGCGGGGGTCTTCACGGAGTTCCACCAGGTCGCGGTGATCATCATGGGCGCGATGGTCGGCACGTGCATCGTGCCGGTGATGGCGTCGCTGCCGATGCGCATCGCGGCGAAGCGCGCGGCGCTCGCGCACGTGCTCTTCAACGTGGTGAACGTGGGGCTGGCGCTGGCGGCGTGGCCGTGGCTGATGCGCTTCTGCGAGTGGTCGGCGCCGGGCAACCTGGTGCGCCAGGGCGCGAACCTGCACGTGCTGCTGATGACGGCGGGCACCCTCGTGATGCTGCCGCTCTCGCGCGCGTTCATGCGGTTCATCCTGTGGATCACGCCGTCGAAGGAGCCCGAGCCGGATCCGTCGTTCCTGGAGGAGAAGCTGCTGGTGAAGCCGGAGGCGGCGCTGGAGGCGGTCATCAAGGAGCTGCGGCGCATGGCGAAGATCTGCGTGGACAGCATGATGGTCAACGGGCACCTGATCCTGGAGCCGAGCCAGCCGCTGTACCGCAAGCTGATGGCGAACGAGGAGGTCATCAACGAAATCCGCCACTCGATGGAGGCGTACCTCGGGCGCCTGACCCGCCGCTACCTCTCGCGCCGCCAGACGCTCTTCGTGCAGCACCTGCACAGCTGCATGAAGGACATCGAGCGCATCGGCGACCACCTCGCCCACATCGGCGACACCTCCGTCGAACGCATGCGCATCAAGGGCGCCCTCGTGCCGGAGGACCTCTTCAAGACCTGGTTCATGCTCTTCTGCTCCGCCAAGCGCGTCATCGCGATGATGGCGGACTCCTTCGGCCAGACCGACGAGCCCTTCCAGAAGACCGCGCTCAAGATCCTGCGCGCGCGCGACGCCTACATGATCCAGTCCATGGACGCCAAGGCCGACTTCGTGGGCGCGAGCCGCGAGAAGCGCATCTCGCCCGTCGCCGGCTACTACCTCAACCGCTACGTCGAAGACCTCGACCGCCTCGTCCGCCGCGCCAAATCCGTCGCGTTCTCCGAGCGGCAGCCCGACTTCTGGGTCAAGCAGACCAAGCTGGAGAAGAGCGTCGGCGACCCCGGCGAGTACGAGCCGGCGAAGCCCGTCGACCCCAGCGCCTACCTCAAGATGCTGCGCCAGGCGACGCCCTTCGACGACTCCGACCTGCCCGAGGAAATCACCTCCCACATCCCCGCGCGCGCCCCGCACTCCGCCCCCGACGGCGAATGGACCGCCACCGAGGACGACGACTCGCCCGACACCGACGAAGACCCCGACGCCGCGCACGGCATCCGCCCGCCGCCGTCCGTCCCCCACCCTTCCGACGCCGCCAAACCGCGCGAGGACTCCCCGTGATCCGGATGGCCATGCGGGTCGAGACCGCCCGCGCCCTGCCCGCCGGCGAACGCGTCTACCTCGCCGGCTCCCCCGCCACCATGGGGCGCTGGGACCCCGCCGGCGTGCCGCTGCGGCGCACCGCCGACCGCACCTGGGAGGCCGACGTCCTCTTCGAGGCCCCGGGCCCCTTCGAATGCAAAGTCACGCGCGGCAGCTGGGACACCGAAGCCGCCGACGAATTCGGCCACATCCCCGCCAACGCCCACCTCGAAGCCGTCCCCGACGGCACCGTCACCCTCTGCGCCGCCGGCTGGAAAGACCGCCTCGGCGCCCCGCCCGGACCCCGCATCGTCGGCAACTGGATCAAACTCCCCGCCGTCAAATCCCGCTGGCTCGAGCGGCCGCGCGACGTCATCGTCTGGTTCCCGCCCGGCTACGACGAGCGGCCGCGGCGGCGCTATCCCGTCCTCTACCTGCACGACGGCCGGCAGGTCTTCGACCCCGACACCTCCACCTGGGGCCACGACTGGATGGTCGACGACTACGCCCAGGACATGATCCTCGGCGGCGAACTCGAACCCTTCATCGCCGTCGCGGCCGACTGCACGCCCGACCGCGACGCCGAATACGACCCCGCGCGCCTGGGCGACGCCTACCTCCGCTTCCTGACCGACGAACTCAAGCCGATGGTCGACGCCCGCTGGCGCACCGACCCTGCCCGGACCTCCATCGCCGGTTCCTCCATGGGCGGCCTCATCTCCTTCTACGCCGCATGGACCCGTCCCGACGTCTGGACCGCGGCCGCCTGCCTCTCCCCGGCCTTCTGCGCCGGCCTCGACGCCGAATGCCTCCGCATGGTGCGCGCCGCGGCCGCGGGGCACCTGCCCCTGCCGAAGACGCGCCTCTTCATCTCCTGCGGCGGCAAGGGCGACCTCGAAGCCGAGCTCCTGAAAGGCACCCTCCGCATGGTCGACGCCCTGAAAGCCTCGCACTTCCCGACCCGCGACCTGATCGTCCGCATCGAAGCCTGGTCCGAGCACAACGAAAAAGCCTGGTCCCGCATGACCCCCCGCTTCCTCCGCTTCCTCTACGGCTCCCCGCGGAACTGAGCCCCTCCCCTACCCCATCTACCTCTTGGTTGGCATCGCAACCCGCACCCGGAAGAAGCGCCAATCCGCCGCGCCAGGATTCGGAACGTCCGTGACGTCCGTCCAGTCCTTGTCGCCCAGATTTTTCTTCCCCAGAAGCCGGTAGCTGCGCTCGGTCTTCGTTCCGCCTTTGTTCAGGTCGGGATTCCACTCCACCCTGGGCACGCCATCCACGACGGAAATCGACTTCACCGTGAATTCCGTTGTCCCGGCCGGGTCCAGTCCCGCCACGTAGCACTCCCAGACCTTCATCCCGTTTGCCGCCGTGCCGTTCGCCGCCGCCTCGTACCCCTGGTCGCTGTCCTGCGCGAATCCATGGGCATCGAGCCACACGCTCGGCACGGCCACGGGCGTCGTCCGGGTTTCCGACAACTTCCAGTGCGCGTACAGCGTCCGCGTGGCCTCGGCCGTTACCGTGTTCCCGGCCGCGACGGCCGTTCCCCCGTCTACCGCCGTGTACCATCCCAGCAGGAGATACCCCGACCGGGTGGCCGCCGGCAGCGTCCCGTATGCCGCCCCAATCGTCCTCGTCCGCTGGGCTTCCGGCGTGGTTCCACCGTTCGCGTCGAAAACGACCGTCTGTTCCGTCGTCCAGTGGGCGAAGAGCGTCCGCGGCGTCCATGCCGGCACGATGTCCGTTGCCAGCACTTCCGTCCCTCCCACCCGGTGGCTGAACCACCCCAGGAGCGCATGCCCCGCCCACGTGGCCGACGGGAGCGGGCCGTATGCCAGCCCGATGGCGTTGGTCCGGCAAGCCACGTCGGGCGTCCCGCCGGCGCCGTCGAAGACGACCACCTGCTGGAGCCCCGCCTGCGTCACCGTGTACGTCCGCGTGATCCCGCCCCCCGACACCGTGATCGTCCCTGTCCTCGAACCCGTCCCGGTGTTCGCCGCAACGTTGTACGTGAGATTCCCGTTGCCCGTACCGCTTGCCGTCGTCACCGTCAGCCACGACACGTTCGCCGCCGCCGTCCACGGCACGTTCGCCGTCACTCCCACCAGCTTCCCGTTCGCCGCGTCCGCCGTGAAGCTCCGCTCCGTCCCCGCAAGCTCCAGCTGAGACGAGGGGAGACCGTACACCACGGTGCACCCCCCCGGAATCAACACATCCACCAGGATGTCCGTTCCCTTCCATGCAGCCGGGACGTACAATGTTTTCAGGCCGCTGCACCCATCAAATGCGGTATCCCCGATGAGCGTCACGCTCGCGGGGAGGGCCATCGTCGTCAGACCGATGCACCCGTCAAACGCCTCCGGACCGATGAACGTCACGCCGTCGGGAATCGACACCGACTTCAACCCGGTGCAATGGACAAAGGCACGGTATCCGATGAATGTCACGCTGGACGGAATCGTCACCGACGTCAGCCCGGTACACCATTCAAACGCCCCGTCCCCTTCCCACGTTTCAGCGCCGATGCGCGTCACGGGATATCCAGCCAAGGTCGCCGGAATGGTCAAATCGCCCACGGCGGGTTCCGCGCCCGTCACGGTCGCCTTGCCGTTTGCAACCGAATATCGCCATGTCACGCCGTTGACCACC
>JAFYAC010000024.1 GCA_017540905.1 Kiritimatiellia bacterium
ACCGCCGCCACCGCCGCCGCCGATGGCAAGAGCCGAGCCGCCGCCCGCGCCGCCGCCGCCAGGACCGCCGCCACCCGCGAACCAGTCGTCATCAGCGTCCTCCATCGAATATTTGCCATAGGACGACGAAGCGCTGCCGGTCCCGCCGGCCGAGCCGCCGGTCGCGCTCACGGTGACATCGCCGAGGATGTACACGCTACCTCCCGCCACGCCGGCCGAGCCGGCGGCCCCCGGCGAGCCGTTGTCGCCGTCTTTCGGGAAGCCTCTGTCTGTATACGAATAACGCCACTCCGAGAACTGGGGCGCGCCAGAGCCGCCGGACGCACCGGAGCCGCCTCCGCCGCCGATGCCGGCGCCCGCGCCGCCGCCGCCGTTGCCGCCGGCGCCGCCCTTGCCGTTCTTGTGGTGGTTGTCGCCAGAGTCGCTGTACTCGGCTTTGCTGCCGCCGCCGCCGTTGCCGCCACCCGCCGCATTGCCGCCGGTCGCCGTGAGCTTGCCCTTGCCGGTGATGTAGAGCGTCATGTCGCCGGGCAGTTCGATGCCCGCGCCGGCGCCGGAGCGCCCGGACCCATTGCCGCCCTTCACCGTGAGCGAGCTGCCGGCTGGAATGTCGATGACGACCCGCTGGCCGGTGACGGTCCCGCCGCCGGACTTCACCGTCAGGGCGGACTGGGCAACCCCGCCGGTGATGCTGACGTTGCCCTCCACGGTGTAAACCCGGCCGCCGTAGATTTCCCGGGTGCTCCCGTCGATCGTCCCCGTGGCCATGTCGGCGCTGCTTGTCGCGGCGCACAGCGCCGCGGCAAGCAGCGCCGACAAAGTTGAAAGGTTGAAAGGTTGAAAAGTTGAAAAGTGCCCGTGTGTGGTTTTCATTGTCTTGTCCTTGTGGCAACTCATGTTCTGCAAATTCTTCATCCCTTTCACCCTTTCAACCCTTCAACCTCTCAACCTTTCAACTTTTCAACTTTTCAACCTTTCAACGGCTGCCGAAGGCAGTGCCGAACATCGTCTGCGCGCCGTCTCCGGCGATCTTGCCGCCGGCGGGCACGATGACGCTGAACGCGCCGTCGGCGCCCTCGTAGGTGAGGATCATGTCGCACGGCGCGGAATTCGTCGCGTAGGTGAAGCTGCCCTGGGAGAAGCAGGAGGGCCAGTTCTGGCCGGGCACCCGCACGCCGCGCACCGTGATTTGCGACGAACCGCCGCCGAGTTCGCGCGTCTGCCCCAGCCCGAGCTGCGTCAGCGTGCAGTACGGCGGGAAGCCCGCGAGCGGCGCGCCTTTCCCCACCGTGAGGCTCTGGACGACCGCCGTGTCGATGTCCACGCCCTCCGCGGCGGCCCCGGTCGGAGCGTAGACGACGTCCGCGGCCTTCGCGCGGGCGGCGCGGGCCGCACGCACCCCGGTGGAGAGCCGCTGGCGGGGCTGGAGCTCCGGCGCGTCCGGGGGCGTCAGGCCGATTTCGGGGGTGCCCTTGATGGCGCCCATCGCGTCGGCGAGCGTGTAGCCGATGCCGTCCGGGTCGTTGCCGTTGCCGTCGGCGAGCTCGGCGTAGAACACGCCGTCCGGATCGACCTGCACGCGCATCGTCCGCGCCCACAGCGCCCGGCCGGGCGCCGCCGAGTCGTAGAGCCGGAACGTCAGCTCCAGCGCCGCCCCGTTCCCGTACCCGCCCGACTTCTGGAGCACCCCGCGGTACGTCAAAACCTGAGGCACCTCGGCGCTGCTTGTCGCGGCGCAGAGCGCCGCGGCCAGCAGCGCCGAGAGGTTGAAAAGTTTGAGAGTTGAAAGGTTGAAAAGTTTGGAAATGGGAATGTTCATGGTTTTGTTCCTTTCATGCAAATTCCGGGCCGCCGATTGCAGTCGATTGCAGTCGATTGCAGTCGAAAGCAGTCGATTCCATCGATTCCATCGCCCTCATCGCCCTCGCCGTTTCGTCCCCTCACTCCAGCTCCCCCGCCTTGAACACGCGCCGGAGCGAGAACGTCCCGACCGACTTGACCGGCCCCTTCGCGAGCAGGCCCGTCACCTCCCAGGTCACGACGCCCGAGGTCGTCTCGTCGGCGTTGTAGGGGAAGACCACCGGCTTCGAGGGGTCGCCCTGCTCGTGCCAGGAGAGCACGAGGCGGTTGCCGATGCTCCACAGCTCGGGCTTGACCGGGTCCGCGTAGTTCGAGAAATCGTCGCCCGAGGGCGCGTCGCCCGAATAGTCCGCCGTCTTGCCGTCGTGGTCGGGGTGCCAGGCGTGGCGGAACGGATTGTCCCGCGCCTTCTCGCCGACCGTCCACGAAAACTCCGCCGCGTCGCCGAACGCCGCCCCGGCCGCCGCTACGACGGCCGGCGTGTCCACGCTCATCATCACCGTCGAGAAGCGCGACGGGTGGGCGACCTCCGGCGGGACGCCGTCCAGCTCCCGGAAGAGCCGGGGCTCGCCGTCTTCGCCGTAGCCCGCCGCCACGCGCTGCAGCAGCGTGCACTTGCCGTCGGCGGCCACGTGCAGCATGACGTCCATCTCCAGCCGCCCGCCGGCCAGCGCCGGCACCGCGTCGTAGAGCCCCGAAACGCGCGTGAGCGCAATCTGCCCCACCCAGAGCCCCACCGGGTAGGCGGCGGCGTCCGACGGCGCGGCCTCCACCGCGATCGGCAGGCGCACCCGCATCTTGCTCCCGCCGAGGTCTTCCACGACCAGGATCGCCCCGTATTCCTTCCCCTCCTCCAGACGCGAGCGGTCCAGGCAGAAAACCTGCTCCGCCACCGCGTCCGGCTCCAGCGCGACCGTCCACGCGGCCGACTCCGCGACCTCCTCGAACGCCGCGCCGTCCAGCGCGTCCGTGCGCGGCAGCCGCCGCGAAAGGGGCGGCAGCTCCTCGCCGGTCGACGAGCGCTCCACCGAAAACCCGAACTCGCGCGCCTTCGTGCCGCAGTTCCGCACCTTGACCGACGCATAGGGCGCCCCCCCGCCGAAGGCCACCGCCTCCCCCTCCACGCCGACCACGCCCGGCCACTCCCCGGCGCGCGCCGCCGTCAGCGCGTAGGCCTTGCCGGCGGCGATGGTCGGCGGCCGGCCGAAGCCCCCCTTCTCCGCGTTCACCAGGTCCGGCCCCTCCTCCGTGTCCGTGCCGCCGATCGAATAGATCGCCCGCCCCGTCTTCGACAGCCCGAACGGACCCTCCCCGAAGTACCCCTGGATCGACACCTCGGCGCTGCCCGACGAAACCCCCGCCAGGTTGAAGAACTCGTTCGTTTCCGAAGCCAGCACCTTCCGCCACGTCATCCGCGGCGCGCACGGCACCCCGTCGAACGACAGCGTCGCCGCGTTCGTCGCGTACAGCAGGAACGCCTTGCCGCCCACGATTCCCTGGAGCGTCGACACCGGTTCGCCGCGCACCCACGTCAGGAACTCCACCGGCGCCTGCACGATCTCCCGGCCCTCCGCGTCGTACTGCGCCGTCGCCGCGTCCGCGTCGCTCCGGTACGCCGCCGCCGCGGCCACCGGCGTGTCGCGGAAGAACTCGTCGCACGTCCGCGCCACCGGCGTCGATTCGATGTATACCGCGTTCCACCCCTCCGTCAGCGTCAGCGTCTCCCTCACGTGCGGCTCGCCGAACGCCGCCGCCGGCAAAAGCAAAACCCCGAGCCCGCCGACCAGGCCCCGCATCGAAAACCACTTGCTCATCATCGTCTGCTCCTTTCCAAGGCTCTGGATATCCAGAAATCTAGAAATCCAGAATACCCGCTTTCCCGCTTCCGCCCTTCACTGCGCCTCGACCCGGAAGAAACCGCCCGTCGCGCCGTCGGCCGGCGTGATGAAGATCACCGTCTCCCCCGGCTCCCCGTCCTCGCCGGCGGCGACCACCTGTTCCAGCTCCGCCTCCGCGGCGCCGCGGCGCACGTACTGCCGCCCCCAGCCCGGCTGCGCGAGCGAATCCGACGACGAAACCGCGTACACGTGCCCGCCGACGTGCTCGAACCGCAACGCCAGCTTCCCCTCCTCCGCCGCGGCGAACCCCGTCACGTGCAGGAAATCCGTTTCGTCGAACGGGATCGTCCCTGCGACAAACTCCTCGTAATTGCTTGCCCCGTCCCCGTCGTAGTCCGCCCACGGATCGTACGTCCCGCCCTTCCCGAGCGCATCGAGGAACGCCTGCGCCTCCGCGATGTAGTCCACCGGGATCTCCGCGACCGACCCGTCCGCCGGATTCGTGAATTCCCGCACCTCCGCGCAGTTGAACGTCACCTTGCCGACGCGCACCGGCGAATCCACCTTCAGCGAATTCGGCACGTCCAGCGACCCCTCCGGCGTCCAGAGCACGCAGTCGAGCCACTCCCCGACCTCGCAGGACCTCGCGGTGGGCACCGACGATACGGGGATCGCGAGCACGAAATTCACCCCTTCCGCGTCCGCGTCGGCGACGGCCGCCTCGGCGATGACCGTCCCGTCCGCACGCTGCGCCCGCACGGCGGCCTCCCCGAAATCCCGGAGCACCGTGTTGTACTCGCCGCGGAACGTCCCCTTGACGAGATACGTCCCGTACGGCATCACCGCCGCCTCCGCGGCGGCGGCCGCCGCCAACACCGCCGCCGCAACGGCCCACCGGACAGATTTCATTGCATTCATCATCATCTCCGCACCTCTTTCGGTCCGCACGGCGGTACGCACGCCGCCCCTGCGCCCACTCGGCGCCCAAACCCGCAACATGCAAACATCGTGCTCATGCCCCGATTGTACCCTCCCCTCCCCTCCTCCGCAATCCCAAACCGCCCAGCGGCGCGTTTTTCGCCTTTGGAAGAAAGGATTGGTTCTTCGGGGATTTGTGGTGGAACCACCTCTGGAATCCCACGAATGCAAGGCGCAAGAAGGGCGACAGGCGCCGCCCCCCCTCCGAGAGGGGGGGTGCGCGGCCATGAATGAAATCCGGATGCGTGGCAAAAGACATGCGGCTGGGGCCGCGACGGGGGCCTGTTGCCCTGCGGCAACGCCTTGTCTGTCCCACGCCCCGGCTTTGCGCGCCGCCGCGTTTTGGCTTCCCACCGGCGGGGGACTCGGCTAGGGTGGTCCCCCCATGACTGGGGAAAAGCGGAGAAACATGAAAACGGACGTAGAACACGGCGATTTCGACACGGTCGGCCTTTCCGGCGACGGGCGGAAGCTGGTCATCCTCGACCAGACCCGGCTGCCGGGCCGCGCGGTGTTCCTCGAACTGGACGGCTTGGAGGAGATCCGCCAGGCCATCTACCTGCTCAAGGTGCGCGGCGCGCCGGCCATCGGCGTCGCCGCGGCCATTGGGCTGTACGTGCGGGCGAACCGGATGCTGGAGGAAGGGGCCGCGTCGGAAGATGCCTTCGTGTCGGCCCTGCGCGCGGAGGCCGGCGTCATCGGCAGCGCCAGGCCGACGGCGGTCAATCTCCAATGGGCGCTGGACCGGATGCTTGCGCGGGCGGAGCGCTGCCGGGGGCTGGGCGCGGCCGGGATTGCGGCGGCCTTGAAGGACGAGGCGCTGCGGATCCGCGACGGGGACATCGCCGTCTGCCGCAAGCTGGGCGAGCACGGCCTGGCGCTGCTCGAGCCCGGCCAGGGCATCCTGACCCACTGCAACGCCGGACGGTTGGCGACGGTCCGCTACGGGACGGCCACGGCGCCGATCTACCTGGGGCACGAGAGGGGCTACGGCTTCAAGGTGTACGCGGACGAGACGCGGCCGCTCCTGCAAGGGGCGCGGCTCACGGCCTTCGAACTGCGGCAGGCGGGCATCGACGTGACGCTGATCTGCGACAACATGGCGGCCACGGTCATGAAGCAGGGCCGCATCCAGGCCGTCATCACGGGCTGCGACCGCCTCGCCGCCAACGGGGACGCCGCCAACAAGATCGGCACGCTGGGCGTGGCCATCCTGGCGCACCACTACGGGATTCCGTTCTACGTCGCGGTGCCGACCTCCTCGATCGATTTCACCATCCCCGACGGCCGCGCCATCCGCATCGAGGAGCGGCCCGGCGGCGAAATCCGCGAGATGTGGTACTCGGAGCCCATGGCCCCGGAGGGCGTCCGCACCTACAACCCCGCCTTCGACGTCACGGACGCCGACCTGGTCTCCGGCATCATCACGGAATACGGCGTCCTCCGCCCGCCCTACGGCCCGGCGCTGGAACGGCTGCATGCAACGCTCCGCGCCCGCGCGGAAGCCGGGGAAGGAGGCCACCATGTTTGACGCGAAGCTCCCCGGCGACGCGGAGGCCAGGGCCAACATCCTCGAAGCCGGCCGCCGCATGCACGCCAAGGACTACTGTGCCGCGAACGACGGCAACATCAGCTGCCGGACCGCCGACGGCGCCATCTGGGTCACGCCGTCCGGCGTCTCCAAGGGCTACATGGACGAAGAACCCCTCGTCAAGGTGGACCTCGGCGGCAACATCCTGGAACAGCGGCCCGGCCGCGGAATTTCGTCCGAAATCAACCTGCACCTGGCCGTCTACCGCAACCGCCCCGACGTCAACGCCGTGGTCCATGCGCATCCCCCGCTTTCGACGGCCTTCGCGTGCGCCCGGATGGACATGGACCGGCCGGTCGTCTGCGAGGCGGTGCTGAACCTGGGGGCCGTCCCGTGCGCACCCTTCGCGCCGCCGGGCTCGGCGGGGCTGGCGGAGAGCGTCGTCCCCTTCCTGCGCGGGCACGCCGCCGTCCTGCTGGCCAACCACGGCGCGGTGACGTGGGGCGCCTCGATGGAACAGGCGTATTTCCGCCTGGAAACGCTGGAATACTACGCGAAGATGCTGATCCTGACCGGCCTGGGGCCGAAGGCGCACCTTCTCGACGAGGGCGAGCGCAAGGCCGTCGAGGACACCCGCGCGCGCTACGGCATCGTGCTGTGAACGACCGGAAGGAGCGGATGGCCATGGATGGACGGGAATCGGAACGGCTGCCGGCGGACCTGCGCCGGGTGTTGCTCGGCGAGGAGGAAATCCGGCGGCGGGTGGAGGAGCTGGCGGCACGGATCGACGCGGACTGCCCGGAGTCGGCGGGCCCCCTGCTGGTGGTGGGGGTGTTGAAGGGCGCGTTCATCTTCACGGCCGACCTGGCGCGCAGGCTCCGGCGGCGGCACGTGGTGGATTTCATCGCGGTCTCCTCCTACGAGGGCGGGCAGACCAGCGGGAACGTGCGGCTGATGATGGACACGCGCCAGAACATGGAAGGCCGCCACGTGCTGGTGGTGGAGGACATCCTGGATTCGGGCTGCACGCTGGACTTCCTGGTGCGGTCGTTCCGGCAGCGGAATCCGCTTTCGGTGCGCACGGCGGTGCTGCTGGACAAGCCGGCGCGGCACGTGCTGCCGCTGAAGGTCGATTACCTCGGCTTTTCCATCCCCGACGTCTGGGTCGTCGGCTACGGCCTCGACTACGACGAGCAGTACCGCACCCTGCCCTTCATCGCGGAGATGCGTCCCCCGGAAGGCGGCTGAGGCCGCTGGCTTCAAGCCGTTGTCCCACCGGCCATTTCCCACAGCGGACGCGCGGAAGCGCGGCCCTCCCCGTCGCGCTCTCCACGGGGAGGGCCGCACTTCCGCGCGGCCTTGTGGCGGAAAACGTCCGGGAGGCGACAAGGGAACCCGGGGAACGGTAGGGCGCGTTCCCGAACGCGCGGCGACGGGCGGGGGCGGGCGGGAGAAATGTTCATGGGATGAAGATTGTGGAATATTCATGAAAACACCAATATTTTCCATAATCTCAAGCATGATTGGGTGCAGGCGGGAATCAAGAGGTTCGAGGCCATGCTGGGGGCGCGGGCGTCCCGCCCGCGACGCGAACGGGAAACGCCCGTTCCCCGCCGGTCTCCTCTTTGGGAAACACTTGCGTTCGCGCGATGCGATTCGCATTTGTGTCCAATGGGCACGGCGGGAAGGGGACTGCCCGCCCCACCCCGGTTGGGGAATGCCTTCCTTGCGCGGAGCACGGGTAGGGCGGCGAGTCCCCTCGCCGCCGTGGAGCCGGAGCGCCCACTCGATGCAATAGAATACGCGGATGTGTCAGGTGAAACCCTTTCGATTCCTTGTCGGGTGCTTCCTCTGGCAGGGCCCGACCTCCGGGCGGGCCGTGCGGCAGGCTGGCCCATGACGGGCCGCCCGTGGCGTTTGGAGGTTGAACGACGCCCCGGAAACGGCTATGCTCCGCAAACGAGCTGGGAAGAGGTTCCGGCAACGTCAAAGAAAGTGAGCCAGTCCGATATGGAGAAGGATGCAGCAGTTGCGCCGGAGAATCCGGTTGCCGACCTCGAAGCGTTGCTCGCGCGGGTCCGCGCGGCGCAGGCGAAGTACGCCACCTGCACGCAGCAGCAGGTGGACGCGATTTTCAAGGCCGCCGCCCTCGCGGCCAACCGCGTCCGCATCCCCCTCGCCAAGATGGCGGTGGAGGAGACCGGCATGGGCATCGTGGAAGACAAGATCATCAAGAACCACTACGCCGCCGAATACATCTACAACGCCTACAAGGACACCAAGACCTGCGGCGTCGTGGAAGAGGACGCCGCCGCCGGCATCATGAAGGTCGCCGAGCCCATCGGCGTCATCGGCGCCGTCATCCCCACCACGAACCCCACGTCCACCGCCATCTTCAAGACGCTCCTCGCGCTCAAGACCCGCAACGGCATCATCATCAGCCCCCACCCCCGCGCCAAGAACTGCACCATGGCCGCCGCCAAGGCCGTCCTGGACGCGGCGGTCGCCGCCGGCGCCCCCGCGGACATCATCGGCGTCATCGAGGCCCCGAGCCTCCCGAAGACGAACCTCCTGATGAAGGAGGCGGACATCATCCTCGCGACCGGCGGCCCCGGCATGGTCAAGGCCGCCTATTCCTCCGGCACCCCGGCCGTCGGCGTGGGCGCGGGCAACGCGGCCGCGATCCTCGACCCGAGCTGCGACCTGGTGAACGCGGTCAGCTCGATCATCCATTCGAAGACGTTCGACAACGGCATGATCTGCGCCACGGAGCAGACGGTCATCGCCGACGAGCTGATCTACGACGCGGTCAAGGAGGAGTTCCGCAAGCGCGGTTGCCACTTCCTCTCCGGCGACGAGGCCGACAAGGTCCGCGCCACGATGCTCATCAACGGCGCGCTCAACGCGAAGATCGTCGGCCAGTCCCCGGCGGCAATCGCGAAGATGGCGGGCTTCGAGGTCCCCGCGGCGACGAAGGTGCTGATCGGCGAGGCGACCTCGACCGACCCCTCCGAGGCGTTCGGCCACGAGAAGCTCACGACGATCCTCGGCATGTACAAGAGCCGCGACTTCGACGACGCGCTGGACATCGCGGAAGCACTGCTGGTCAACAACGGCGGCCTCGGCCACACCTCGTCGCTCTGGATCGACGAGCTCGCCGAGCGCGCGAAGCTGGAGAAGTTCGCCGACCGCATGAAGGCCTGCCGCCTGCTGGTGAACACCCCCTCGAGCCTGGGCGGCATCGGCGACATCTACAACTTCAGCCTGGTCCCCTCCCTGACGCTCGGCTGCGGCAGCTGGGGCGGCAACTCCGTGTCGGAGAACGTCGGCGTGAAGCATTTGTTGAACATCAAGACGGTGGCCATGAGAAGAGAAAACATGCTGTGGTTCCGCGCGCCCGGCAAGGTGTACCAGAAGAAGGGGTGCCTCGCGGTGGCGCTCCGCGAACTCGGCGGCGAACTCGGCAAGAAGAAGGCGTTCATCGTGACCGACTCCTTCCTCTACGCCAACGGCTACACCAAGGCCGTCGAGAAGTCGCTCGAACAGCAGGGCATCATGTTCACCACCTTCTCGAACGTGGCCCCCGACCCGACCCTCGCCTGCGCGAAGGAGGGCGCCAAGCTCATGGCCGGCTTCCAGCCCGACGTCATCATCGCCGTCGGCGGCGGCTCCGCCATGGACGCCGCGAAGATCATGTGGGTCCTCTACGAGCACCCCGAAGTCGACTTCCAGGACATGGCGATGCGCTTCATGGACATCCGCAAGCGCGTCTACGCCTTCCCCAAGATGGGCGAAAAAGCCTACTTCGTCTGCGTCCCCACCTCCGCCGGCACCGGCTCCGAGGTCACGCCCTTCGCGGTCATCACCGACGAAACGACCGGCGTCAAGTACCCCCTCGCCGACTACGCCCTCATGCCGCACATGGCCATCGTGGACGCCGACATGCAGATGTCCGCCCCGCCCGGCCTCACCAGCGCCTCCGGCATCGACGCCGTCTCCCACGCCCTCGAAGCCTACGCCTCCATGATGGCGACCGACTACACCGACGGCCTCGCCATCCGCGCCCTGCAGGTCATCTTCAAGTACCTCCCGCAGTGCTACGACGCCGCCGTCAGCAAGACCCCCGACCCCGCCGCCCGCGAAAAGATGGCCAACGCCGCCACCATGGCCGGCATGGCCTTCGCCAACGCCTTCCTGGGCGTCATGCACTCCATGGCGCACAAGCTCGGCGCCTTCCACCACATCCCGCACGGCATCGCCAACGCCCTGATGATGGAGCAGGTCCTGCGCTTCAACGCGGCCCCCGTGCCGCGCAAGATGGGGACCTTCCCGCAGTACGGCCACCCGCACACCCTCGAGCGCTACCTCGAAATCGCCGACGCCCTCGGCATCCAGGGCAAATCCCGCGGCGAACAGTTCGAGAACCTGCTCGGCGCCATCCGCGCCCTCCAGGCGCGCATCGGCATCAAGCCCACCATCCGCGACTACGTCCCGGACGAGAAGGACTTCCTCGACCGCCTCGACGCCATGGCCGAGCAAGCCTTCGACGACCAGTGCACCGGCGCCAACCCGCGCTACCCGCTGATGTCGGAAATCAAGCAGATGTACCTCAACGCCTACTACGGAAAGCACGAGTCCGTCTAACCACAGCGACTCCGGACGGCGGCCCCCCCCCGGGACCCGCCTCCGGAGCCACGGACCACCGAAAGGGAACAACCATGAAAAAAACCTCCACCAAGAAAGCCGCGGCCGCCCCCGCCGCCGCCCCCGCCGCCCGCAAACCCCACCCCGAGCCCAAGAAAGCCAACGTCCTCCTCCAGCGCACCGACAAAATCGTCACCAAAGACAACGGCACCCTCCTCAAGATCTTCGGCCCCAGCTACAAAGTCAGCGCCATCCTCAACGAAGCCATGAACGAAGCCCGGGCGGCCGAGACCGGCCTGCCCGTCGCCAAAGTCCTCGAAGTCCTCAAGATCCGCGAACACTGGTGCATCCGGCGCGAATGGATCGAAGGCGAGACCCTCGCCGACGTCATGGCATCCGACAAAAAACACATGGCCAAATACCTCAAGCAATTCGTGGCCATCCAGTGCGAGATCTTCTCCAAGACCTCCGAGCGCATGGGCAACCTCGCCGACAAACTCGACAAACAGATATCCGCCTCCCCGCTGCCCCGCGAGACCCGCTACGACCTGCACATGAAGCTCCAGAGCTTCCCGCGCGGAAAATCCCTCTGCCACGGCGACTTCAACCCCACCAACGTCATCATCACCCCCAAGGGCGACTGGCGCGTCATCGACTGGAGCCACGTCCGCCTGGGCGATCCCCTGGCCGACGTCGCGCGCACCTACCTCCTCTTCTGGCTGTCGGGCCACGTCGTGGCGGCGGAAAAATACATGGAACTCGCCTGCGAAGCCCTCAAGGCCAAGCTCCCCGACGTCCAGAAATGGCTCCCCATCGTCGCCGCCGCCGAATCCTCCCGCGAACAGACCCCGAAGAACCACGAACTCCTCCTCCACTGGGCGAGCGTCGTGGACATCGAGTAGCCCCCGCCCCGCGGCGGGCCATCGGGCGACCCCGATTTCCCCGCCGCCCGCGCGGCCGTTGCGGAAAGTGCCCCCGGGGGCTCGGGGGCCCCGCCCCCGTCCTTTGCAAGCCCCCCTGTCCCGCCCGTCCCGCCCGTCCCGCTTGTCCCGTTCGTCCCGGTTGTCCCGCCCGCCCCCCCTTCTTCCCGCGTTGCCAGCAGTCCGCGCTTGGTGTAGAAAGGGGGCATGAACCCGCACGACAACCGCCCCCTCCCCCCCGATCCCGCGACGGCCCCCGACGTCGCCGACCTCATCCGCCGCGCCCTCGACGAGGACGTCGGTCCCGGCGACGCCACCACCGAGGCCCTGGTCGATCCGGCCCTGCCCGCGTCGGCCGTCATCGCCGCGCGCGAACCCATGACCCTGTCCGGCCTCACCGTCGCCGCCGCCGCCTTCCGCGCCGTCGAGCCGCGCACCGCCTGCACCCCCCTCGCCCGCGATGGCGACGCGGTACCCGCGGGCACCGCGGTCCTGCGCGTCGAAGGCCCGGCGCGGGCGCTCCTCACCGCCGAGCGCACGGCCCTGAACCTCCTCCAGCGCATGTGCGGCATCGCGACCGCGACCGCGGCCCTCGTACGCCTCCTCGACGGCCTCCCCACGCAGCTCCTCGACACGCGAAAGACGGCGCCCGGCTTCCGCCGCCTCGACAAATACGCCGTGGCGTGCGGCGGCGGCACCAACCACCGCATCGGACTGCACGACGCGATCCTCATCAAGGACAACCACCTCGCCTTCTGGCGCGCGAACCACAAGGGCACCCTGGCCGACGCCGTGCGCGCCGCCCGCGCCGCCCGCCCCGGCCTGAAGATCGAAATCGAAGTGGACACCCTCGACCAGCTCCGCGAAGCCCTTCCCGGCAACCCCGACTGGGTGCTCCTCGACAACATGCCCCCGCCGCTCCTCCGCGAAGCCGTGGCCCTCTGCGCCGGACGCTGCAAAACCGAAGCCTCGGGCGGCATCACGGCCGCGACCCTGCGCGCCGCCGCGGAGACCGGCGTCACCGCCATATCCGTCGGCGCCCTGACCCACTCCGTGCGCGCGGCGGACCTCGGACTGGACTTCGACTGATGCCTCTCTGGTACGACACCCACGCCCACCTCGACGACTTCGCGGCGGCGGGCACCCTCGACGCCGTACTCTCCCGCGCCGCCGCCGCCGGCGTCACCCGCGTCTGCGCGATGGGCGGCTCCCCCGACGCCAACCGCCTGGCCGTACGCCTCGCCACCGACCGCCCCGAAACCCTCGTCGCGGCCGTCGGCTACGACCGCGACCTCGCCGCCGCGTCCCCCGACCCCGCCGAACTCCGCGACCTCGCCCAAGCCCCCGCCGTCCGCGCCATCGGCGAAATCGGCCTCGACTACTATTACGACCCCGACGGCGCCGCCGCCCAGCGCGCCCTCTTCGATAAAATGCTGGCGCTGGCCCTCGACCTGCGCCTCCCCGTCTGCGTCCACTCCCGCGACGCCGATGCCGACACCCTCGCCGCCCTCCGCGAATTTTCCAACGATTGGAAAAAAACTTTCCAATCATTGGAAAAATCGGTGCCCCCCGGCATCCTCCACTGCTACACCCGCGGGCCGGAGATGGCCGAAGAACTGCTCGACCTGGGCTTCTACATCAGCTTCAGCGGCATCCTGAGCTTCAACAACGCCGGGCCGCTGCGCGAAGTCGCCTCCCGCATCCCGATTGACCGCCTTCTCGTCGAGACCGACAGCCCCTACCTCGCGCCCAAACCTTTCCGCGGCAAGACCTGCGAACCCATGTACACCGCCCGCACCGGCGAAGTCCTCGCCGAGTGCATCGGCATCCCCCCGGACACCCTCGCCTCCGCCACCACCGCCAACGCCCACCGCGTCTACGGCGGCCCCTTCCGACCATGACCAAACAACCAACCGCCCCCATCACCCCCGCGGACGCCGCCGCCCGCCTCCTTTCCGGCGGACGCCTCGCGCCGCCCGAAGCCCTCCACCTTCTCCGGCACGCCCCGCGCGGAGAACTCCGCGACGCCGCCCACCGCGTCACCGCCGCCTACGCCCCCCGGCGGTTCGACTTCTGCGGCATCGTCAACGCCCGCTCCGGACGCTGCTCCGAAGACTGCCGCTGGTGCGCCCAGAGCGCCCGCTGGCCCACCGACGCCCCCTGCCACGGCTGGATCGGCGCCGACGCCTGCCTCCGCGCCGCCCGCGAGGCCGAAGCCGCCGGCGCCGAGCGCATCGGCATCGTCACCTCCGGCCGCGCCCCCGGCCCCGGCGGCATCGACGCCCTGTGCGACGCCCTGCGCGCCCTGCGCCGCGGCACCGGACTGCGCCTGTGCGCCTCCGTCGGGCTCCTCGCCGAAGACGACCTCCGCCGCCTGCGCGATGCCGGACTCCGGCGCGTCCACTGCAACCTCGAAACCGCGCCCAGCCTCTTCCCCTCCCTCTGCACCACCCATACCCAGGAGCAGAAGCTCGCCACCCTGCGCGCCGCCCGCCGCGCGGGCCTGGAGATCTGCTGCGGCGGCATCGTCGGGATGGGCGAGACCGACGAGCAGCTCGTCGAATTCGCCTACGCGCTGGCCGCCGTCGCCCCCGATTCCATCCCCGTCAACATCCTGCACCCCATCCCGGGCACCCCGCTGGGGACCCTGCCGCCGCCGGCCGCGGACCACATCCTCGACGCCGTCTGCATCCTGCGCCTGGCCAACCCGCGCACCCCGCTGCGCTTCGCCGGCGGACGCACCCTCCTCGACGACGCCACCGCCCGCCTCGCCATCCACTGCGGCATCGACGCCGGCATCGCCGGCACTCTCCTCACCACCCCCGGCGCCTCCTACGCCACCGACCGCGCCCTCGCCCTCGAAGCCGGCTACGACCTCCCCCCCGCCTGATTCGCCGCCCATTTCACAGCGGACGCGCAGAAGCGCATCCCTCCCCCCGGCAAGCGCCCCGGGAGGGTCGCGCTTCCGCGCGACCTCGCGGTTGTGAAACGCCTGTGGAGCCACAGAAAAACTTGAACCGCTCTGGTGGAACCACCCATGGAATTCCACGAATGCAAGGTGCAAGAAGGGCGAGAGGACACTCCCCCCTCCGAGAGGGGGGTGGCGCGGCCATGAATGGAAGGCGGATGCATGGCAAAAGACAAGCGGCTGGGGCCGCGACGGGGGGAGTACTGCGGTCGGCCGTCGCGGCAAGCGCGACTTCCCATCGGCAATGAACGAATCAAACCTTTTGCTGGACCATGCAGAAGCATGCATCGACGGCCACCCGCAGTACTCCCCCCGCCGCCCTTTCCTTCCGCTCCGCACTCGCAATCCACAAGCCATCTTCCTCCGGGCGGCACCCCCCTCTCGGAGGGGGGCGAATGCTGGCGAATTCCCCATTCTCCAAATCTCTCTCCACGATCTCCCGGCAATCCTCCACATCCACAATTATTCCAGAAAACACCAATGTTTTCCGTAATCTCACGCCGCCCTCCGTGCACATCCCGGGAGGGCGAATCCAAGGCACATTCCCCACGGGCGCTTCCGCGCCCAAGCCGCTCAATCTTCGGGGGAGGCGGTCGGCGGCGGGAGGTTCGGCGGAATCTCGTCCGCGTCCGCGGGCTGGCGTGCGCAAAGCCGCAGGAACACCCACGAGCAGACGGGGATGGACAGGTAGTAGAGCCCGGCAATCACGCACAGCGTCCGCCAGAAGTCCGACACCAGGAACGCGATCGCCAGCAGCAGCACGAGCACGAACGGCACCCGCCATTTGTGCGAAATCCGCATGCGTTTGATCGAGGGGGTCGGGATGCGGCACGCCAGCAGCACCCCGCACACGAGGAGCGACGCCGCCGCGAAGATCGGCCTCCCGGGCAGCGTCCCGAACCCGAATTCCCAAACGATCGGCAGCATGCACAGCCCGGCCCCCCCCGGCGCGGGCAGCCCCATGAAGAAGTGCTTCCAGGCGGGCGTCGTCGGCTCGTCGAGCATGATGTTGAAGCGGGCCAGCCGGAACGCCCCGCACAGCGCGTAGAACAGCGACAGCGCCCAGAGCAGGTTGGAGAGCGGCCGCGCCAGGGCGTCGGCGTCCGCCCAGAAATAGAGCAGCAGCGCCGGCGCGACGCCGAAGCAGACGAAGTCGCTGAGCGAGTCGAGCTCCGCCCCCAGCCGCGACGTCGCCCCCAGCAGCCGGGCGAGGCGGCCGTCGATCCCGTCGA
This sequence comes from Kiritimatiellia bacterium, assembly GCA_017540905.1. Classification (GTDB taxonomy): domain Bacteria; phylum Verrucomicrobiota; class Kiritimatiellia; order CAIQIC01; family Lenti-01; genus CACXEY01. The sequence goes on from JAFYAC010000024.1 coordinate 15,972, forward strand.
ACAGGCAGGCGGCCAAAATGAAGATGACCGCCAAGTTCCACTGCCCCGCGCAGGAGAAGCGGATCGACGTGATCCCGCAGGCCGCCGCCATCCCGGTGGCCAGGTTCGGCACCAGGTTGCGCAGGGGCTGCGAATGGCGGTGGATGTCGTTGTCGTTGCGGCGGCGGTGTTTCATGGCATTCGGGGGTCGGAGGGGTTCAAGTGTCAGGGCAGCCGGGCGAGGGTGGTTTCGCCGGCGACCATCGTCTGGCCGAGCGCGACCTCGGGCTTCACGCCGGGCGGCAGGTACACGTCGAGGCGGGAGCCGAAGCGGATGAGCCCGAAGCGCGTCCCGCGGGCGAGCTTGTCCCCTTCCGCCGCCAGCGGCACGATCCGGCGCGCCACCAGCCCCGCGATCTGCACGAACGCGTACTCCCGCCCCCCGTCCGTCCGCGCCAGCCACAGCATCCGCTCGTTGTCCTTGCTCGCCTTGTCGAGCGAGGCGTTGAAGAACTTCCCGGGCACGTACACCCGCCGCACGATCTTCCCGCCGAACGGCATGCGGTTGACGTGCACGTCGAGCACCGACATGAACACGCTCACCCGCCACACCGGCTCCGCCGACGCCGGGGAGAGCTCGGCGGGGACCGGCACCTCCTGGAGCAGGCACACCGTGCCGTCCGCCGGCGAGACGAGCGCCGCCGGGTCGGGCGGCGGATAGCGCTCGGGGTCGCGGAAGAAGAGCGCGACGGCGTACGACAGCGCGAGCACGAACACCCCGGCCACGGCGGTCCACCCCGGCGTGCGGAGGAAGTACCACAGCGCCCCGGTGCCAATGAGCCCGGCGACGAGCACCGGCACGACGATCTTCCATCCCTCCGGATGGATGTGCGGCAGCAGGTAATGGGAAGTGGACAAATCGAGGGCGGCTGTCATGGGCGCGGCTCCTGGAAAGGCAAACCAAGGCGTCCCGTCCGGGAACGGACGGGATGCAAAACAATCGCTTGCGGAATTTGGTTCATCAAGTCTTCAAAGGCTACTTGGAACCGCCCCCCCCGTCAACGCTATTGTGCGCCCGCGCCCGGCCCTGGGCGCATCTCCGGTTTGTGCACGGGGCGGACCAAATCCACGCTTGCATATTCCCGCGCGAGGCGCATGGTGGGGCGAGGCGTCCCCGCCGAGCCGTTCTTGCCGGTTTTCCAGACCTCCTGCCCCCTTCCACACCGGCTC
>JAFYAC010000145.1 GCA_017540905.1 Kiritimatiellia bacterium
GCCTCCACAACCTCCACGCCTGCCGCAGCGCGCCCATTTCGTCCGGCGATTCGCCGTCCGCGCAGATGCTCTCCGCCGCCGCGCTCCACACCCGGCTCTGCACGAACGCGAGATTGGTCAGGATCTTCACGCCGCGGCCCCCAAAAAAAGTTTTCCAATGGTTGGAAACTTTTTTTCCAATGGTTGGAAAAAATGGCCGGATTTTTCCAATGATTGGAAAAATTTTTCGCCGGTTTTCCAATGATTGGAAAAATTTTTCGCGTTTTTTCCAATGATTGGAAAAAAGTTTTCCAATGGTTGGAAAATTCCGCTCCCCGTTCCCGGCCGTCCCGTCCGTCCCGGTTGTCCCGTCCGTCCCATCTCCCGCTCTCCTCACGCCCCCGCTTCGCGGGAACCCACCGCGCGCAGCACTTCCGCCACCGACGTCTCCCCGCGCAGCACCTTTTCCGTGCCGTCCGCGAGCATGTCGGTGAAGCCGCCCCGCGCCGCGATCCCCCGCAGCTCCGCCAGCGGCGCCCCCGTGCGTACCGCTTCCGCGAGCTCCGGCGTCGCCAGCAGCAGTTCGTGGATGCCCGTGCGGCCGCGGTAGCCGCCGAGGCACTGCGGACAGCCTTCGGCGTTCGCCGCCCAAATCTCCGCGCCCGCGCGCCCCGCGACGCCGAGCCGCGCCGCTTCTTCCGTCCCCAGCGCGACCCGCCTCCGGCAGTGCGGGCACAGCCGCCGCACCAGCCGCTGCGCCAGCACGGCCCGGACGGAGGAGGCGAGCAGGTAGGGCGGAATCCCCATGTCGGTCAGGCGCACGACGGCGCCGGGCGCGTCGTTGGTGTGCAGGGTCGTGAAGACGAGGTGCCCGGTCAGCGACGCCTGGATGGCGATTTCCGCCGTCTCGATGTCGCGGGTCTCGCCGACGAGGATGACGTCGGGGTCCTGCCGCAGGATGTGCCGCAGGCCGCTCGCGAAGGTCAGGCCGATCTGCGGATGGGTCTGGATTTGCCCGATGCCTTCGAGCTGGTACTCGATCGGGTCTTCGATGGTCATCACGTTCAGGTGCGCGGTGTCGAGTTCGCGCAGCGCCGCGTAGAGGGTCGTCGTCTTGCCGCTGCCCGTCGGGCCGGTCACCAGGATGACCCCGTGCGGTTCGCGCAGGAGGCGGCGGAAGTCGGAGAGAAGCCCCGGCGCCATCCCGAGGTCGCCCAGCGCGTAGCGGATGCTCTCGCGGTGCAGGAGGCGCAGGACCACGCGTTCGCCTTCGGCGACCGGCACGCACGAGACGCGGATGTCGATCTCGCGCTCGCCGACGCGCACCCGCGCCACACCGTCCTGGGGCAGGCGCCGCTCGGCGAGGTCCAGGCTCGCCATCACCTTGAGGCGCGCGACCAGCGGCGCCGCCATCGCGGGCGGCGGCGGGGGCTGGGAGTAGAGGAGGCCGTCGATGCGGTAGCGGATCGCCAGACCGCTCTCGAAGGGCTCGACGTGGACGTCGGAGGCGCCGCGCTTGACCGCTTCGATCAGCACGGAGTTGACGTACCGCGCGACGGGCGCGTCGGCACCGCCCGCGAGGAGGTCGTCGGCGCGGCTCTGCGGCGCCTGGAGCGGGGGCGGGGTGCCGGAGGGGGCGGCGTCGGCGGCGGGGGCGGCGACGCCGGCGCGGCGGAAGTAGCAGGCGTCGGCGGCGCGGCGTATTTCGTCGGCGGGCGCGGTGGCCCAGATGCCGTCGGCCCCGAGCAGGAGGGAGAGGTCTTCGTAGGCCTGGACGTTGGAGGCGTCGGCGGCGAGCAGCCACAGCGCCCCGTCGCGCCGCACCGGGAGGATTCCCTGCCGCCGCACCCACTCGACGGGCACGCTCTCCAGCAGCGCCGGATCGAGCCACGCCTCCTCGATGCGCTCGACGCGCGGAAGGCCTTCGCTGGCGGCGGCCGCGCTCACGGCTCCCCATCCGCGGCGCGCTTCGCGGCCTTGCGCTCGGCGGCCGCCTTGCGGCGGGCCGCCTTGTCCCGCGCTTCCATGTCGGCGATTTCCGCCTCGGGCGAGGGCTGCTGGATGTCGTCGACGGCGTTGCGCAGCGTGGCGGAGCCTTCGAGGCGCGCGCGCTCGGCTTCGGCTTCGGCGGCGTCGGTCACGATGCGCGGGGTCACGAAAATCAGCAGGTTCGTCCGCTTGTTCACGTCGCTCGACGACCGGAACAGCCACCCCAGCAGCGGGATGTCGCCCAGGATCGGCACCTTGCTCTCGATGCGGCTCGTGTCCTCGCGGATGAGGCCGCTGATGACCACGGTCTTGCGGTCGGGAACGGTGATGGTCGTCTTGACTTCGCGCCGGGAGATGGTCGGGGTGTACGCCGCCGCGGCGTCGCCGGAGGCGGACGCGACCACAGTCTCGATGCACGGATTCAGGTCCAGCTGGATTTCCCGGTTCGGGTTCACGTGCGGCGTCAGGGTCAGCGTGATGCCGACGTCGCGCCGCTCGATGTTCTGGATGTAGTCCCGGTCGCTGCCGGAGCCCTCCACCGACGACTTCAGGATCGGGATGTTCTCCCCCACGCTCACGCTCGCTTCGAGGTTGTTCTGCGCCCAGAGCGGGATGTTGGAAAGGATCTTGATGTCCTTGTCGCCCGCCACCGCGCGCAGGTAGAACGGCATCTGGTTGTAGACCGTGCCGTCGGGCGCCGTGAACGTCCCGCTCAGCACGCCCGCGGCCAGCCCCTGGGGGAACTTGCCCTCGCCGAGCAGCTGCATCATCGAATCGCTCTCGCCGTAGCGCGTGCGCCCGAAGCCTCCCGTGCCGCTCCCGTCCGGCTGCTCGATGCCGAACCACTCCACGCCCAGGTCGAGGCCTTTCTCCAAGTCCACCTCCGCGATCAGCACCTCCACCAGCACCTGCTGCGGAACCTGGTCCAGCTGCTCCACCAGCCGTTTCACGTAATCGAAATCCTTGCCCCGCGCGTCCACCAGCAGCGCGTTGTTCGCCACGCTCGGCTCGATCGCGATCGACCGCCGCCCCGGCTCCGCCTCCGCCGACTTGCCCAGCAGCGCGTTGAGGCTCTTCGCCGCCTCCTCCGCCGACAGGTATTGCAGGAAAATCGCCCGCAGCCGCCCGAAGCCGTCCGCGTTCTCCACATCCATCTTCTCGAGGATGCGCTTCATGTCCGCGATCTGCACCGGCAGCCCGACCAACACCAGGCTGTTCGCCTGCGGCACCGCCACCACCGAGAACTCCGCCGGGCCCGCCCCCGCGCCGGCCGTCACCTGCGCCATGTGCTTCTGGACCCGCGACGCCGCGCTGTCCGACGCCCCGAACGTCGCCCGCAGCTGCTCCGCCACGTCCTCCGCCGACGCGTTCTGCAGCTTGACCACCTCCACCGCGCTGCCGGCCCCCGGCTGGTCCAGCTGCTCCGCCAGCGACTTGATGCGCGCCACTTCCGTGGCCGTCCCCGTCACCAGCAGGTGGTTGCCCGGCACGAACGCCTCCAGCGCCCCCTCGCGTCCGCCGCGGACCATGCCCTCGAACACCTTCTTCACGTCCGCGGCCCCCACGTGCTTCAGCCGCACGATTTCCGTGACCAGCCCGCCCTCGGCGCCGTCCCCCGCGCCGCCCGCCGTCACCGGAGCCTCCGCGCCCGGCAGCGCCGCGACGCGCCATGCCACCCCCTCGTCGCGCACCGCGTACCCGGCCGCCTCCAGCGCCCGCAGGTACAGCGGCCACACCTCGTCCGCGGGGACCGCCCCGCGCGTCAGGATCGTCAGCTTGCCCTGCACCCCTTCCGGCACGATGATGGTCCGCCCGGTCCACTGCCCCACCAGCTTCGTGACGAGCCGGATGTCCGCCTGCTCGAAATTGAACTGCACCGACGGGACCGCCCCGCCCTCCGCGTCCTGCGCCCGCGCCACCGCCGGCGCGGCGCCCCAAAGCGCCGCCGCCAGCGCGGCCGCCGCGAGGATCCGCGTGCCCAAACTCGAAAAATGCCCGTGTTTCATGCGCCGCATCTTGCCACCCACCCGTGCAAAAGTCCAGCCCGCCCCGCCCGCAACGGCTCTCCCCCCTCCCCCGGGCCCGCCCGCCCCGCCGCCCCTCCGCTCGTCCATGCCGTGAGATTATGGAAAAACAAGCTCTTTCCACAAGTTTTCCACCATCCTCATCCCCATCAAACATCGCCCCGTTTCCCGCCCACCTTTCGCCTTGTGGCGGTCCCCCCGCCCCCCTTATAATCCGCTCCCGCCATGAAAACCGTCGCCGCCCAGATGCGAGAATACCTCGAATACCTCAAGGAGCAGGGCATCACCCACGTCCCCGCCGGACTCAAGAC
>JAFYAC010000025.1 GCA_017540905.1 Kiritimatiellia bacterium
AAGTTCAAGGACCTGTGCGAACGGCTGGTCGGCCTGTCGATCGAACTGTCCAAGCTCAAATCCGCCCCCCCATCCGTTTCCAACAAATCCTGACCGCCCCTCCCTCCCTCAGGGCCCCCTGCACAAAGCGGAGATGCGCCCAAGAGCGAGCAGTGACAAGATGCGGTTCTCCCCGCCGCGCGGGCGGGGAGTGGAAGGAAAAGTGGGCGGGCCGCCCGCGAAGCCCCTGAAAAGCGGAAAACAAGCGAAAAGGCCAATGTTTTCCTTGATATCGCGAATGAAGGCGCGGCTGGAAGCCGCACCTCCGGAAGTGGCGCGATGGTTGTTCGGGAGGTTCGGCGCCGCTTCCGGGGGTGCGGCATCTTGCCGCGCCACTGCGGGCGGGGAGTGGATGGGGATGCGGGCGGAGAGCCCAGCCAAGGCGTCAGGAATCGAATGGGTTAAAGATGGGGACGCCCAAGCCTGCCATGTCGTCGACGTTGCGGGTGACGAGGGTCATGCCGTTGGCCAAAGCGGTTGCCGCAATCTGCGCGTCGATGGAGGGGCGCTTGCGTCCAGTGCGTTCGGCTTCGCCGCAAAGGCGCCCCCATGTCGTGGCCGCCCGTTCGTCGAAGGCGAGGATTCTGCCGGAAAACACGCGCTGGAGATTCGCCAGCCATGCCGCAAGGCGGGGCCGTCTGGGGTCGTCCGTCGCGAGCCGGGCGATGCCCATGTGCAGTTCGCCGAGTGCGACCGAGGGCAGGAACACGTCGGCGGCGGGAACGGCGGCGAACCACTGCAGGACCGCCGGGGAGGGCTGGCGCTTCGCGGATTCCGAAGCGACGCAGGTGTCGATGAGGTATTTCAAGCGAACGCCTCCGAGGCGAACCCGCCGGAGCGCTCGAAGAACGAGGGAGGATCGTCGGAGCGGGACTCGCCGGGTTCCCAGCCGTCATCCGGTGCGGGGACGGCAAGAAGCGCCTCGGCCAGGGATTGCGCTTTGCGTCCGGCGCGCGGGGCGGGCTTCGGGACGGAGGGATCCTCGGGCCGGATGGGGACAAGGATGACCTGGAAGGAATACGAGCTGTATTCCTTCGGAACGGACACGCTGATGCGGTTCCCGCGGGGTTTCGCTATCGTTTCAATGGCCGGCATGTTCTCTCCTTGGCGTTGCGGGGACATTACACACTATTTGCCTCCGCCTTGCAACGGCGTGTTTTGGGGGCAGGAAAGCACGGCCGGCGAAAAAGCGAGGTGCTCCCCGCGGGCGGGAAGTGGATGGGGATGCGGGTGGGTCGCCCGCGCGCCGGCAGGGGGGCGTTACTTGGCGTCGCGGAGGGCGTTGCGGCGGATTTTGCCGGAGTGGGTTTTGGGGAGCTCGGGGACGAATTCGACGATGCGGGGGTATTTGTAGGGGGCGGTCGTCTTCTTGACGTGGTCCTGGAGGGCGTGGACGAGCTCGGGGGTGCCTTCGACGCCTTCGCGCAGGACGATGGTGGCTTTGACGACTTGCCCGCGGTCGGGGTCGGGGGCGGCCGTGACGGCGCATTCGATGACGTCGGGGTGCTCCATCAGGGCGCTCTCGACTTCGAAGGGCCCGATGCGGTAGCCGGAGCATTTGATGATGTCGTCGGAGCGGCCGACGAACCAGATGTAGCCGTCGGCGTCGCGCCAGGCCATGTCGCCGGTGTCGTAACAATCGTCGTGCCATTTCTCTGCCATGGCTTCGGGGGCGTCGATGTAGCGGCGGAAGAGGCCGATGGGGTGGTCGGTGTCGACGTGCCGGATGATGAGACGGCCGACTTCGCCGTCTTCGCAGGGTTCGCCGTCTTCGCCGATGATCTCGATGTCGTAGTTGGGCGCGAAACGGCCGGTGGAGCCGGGCCGGATGGGGTACCAGCCGAAGTTGGCGATGAGGACGGTGCCTTCGGTCTGCCCGAAGCCTTCGACGAGGGGCATGCCGGTGAGGTCCATCCAGCGGTTGTAGACTTCGGGATTGAGCGGTTCGCCGGCCATGGAGCATTGCTTGACGCTGCTCAGGTCGTAGGCGCGGACGTCGGCGTGGATCATGAAGCGGTAGACGGTCGCCGGCGCGCAGAAGGTGGTGACGCGCAGGGTCTGGATGGCGTTGAGCATTCCGGACGGGGTGAATTTTTCGGTGTCGTACGCGGCGATGGCGCTGCCGCAGATCCATTGGCCATAGATCTTGCCCCAGGCGAATTTGGCCCATCCGGAATCGACGGCGGTCAGGTGCAGGCCGTTGTCCTGGACGTGCTGCCAGTATTTGGCGGTGATGATGTGGCCGATGGGGTAGGTGCAGTCGTGCTCGATCATCTTGGGCCAGCCGGAGGTGCCGGAGGTGAAGTAGACGAGCATGGGGTCGCCGTCGCACGCGGTCGCCTCGGTGCGCGGGAAGACGGGTTCCTCGGCGGCGCAGAGGGCGCGGAAGTCGAGGGCCCCCTCCGGGGCGTGCGGGCCGACGGTGGCCCAGTGCTTGAGGGTGGTGCAGGCGGGGAGGGCGGCGCGGACGTGCTCGACGATGACGGGGTCGTCGGTGGTGACGAGCATCTTGGCGTGGGAGGCTTCGCAGCGGTAGACGATGTCCTTGCCCGTCAGCAGGAAGGAGGCCGGGATGGCGACGGCGCCGAGCTTGTTGAGGGCGACGAGGGTGAACCAGACGTCGGGCCGCTGCTTGAGGATCAGCATCACGACGTCGCCCTTGCCGATGCCCAGGCGGGCGAGGGCGCGGGCGGCCTGGTTGGAGCGGTCGCGGACGTCGCCGAAGGTGAAGGTCTGGACGTTGCCCGCGTCGTCGAGGTGCACGAGGGCGCGCTTGCCGGGGTCTTCGGCGGCCCAGGCGTCGACGACGTCGTAGGCGAAGTTGAATTTTCCGGGGACTTTCAGGCGGCAGTTGGCCTTGAAGTCTTCGTAGGACGAGTATTCGGTGCGGTCGAGGAATTTTTCCAGCATGGCGTGGTCTCCTTGCACGGGGGCGGTGTGGGGTGGAAGGGGGGCGGGGGAACCGGACGCGGGCGCGTCAGTTCTGGATGATGGTCAGGAAGACGGCCGGTCCGCCGACGGCGCGCTGTCCGTGCATGAGCGAGGCGTTGAAGTAGATGCTGTCGCCGCGCCCGAGCTCGAACGCGCGCCCGCCTACAATGACCCGGACGGTTCCCTGGAGGACGTAGTTGAACTCCTCGCCGCCGTGCTTGACGAGGGCCGGCTCGTGGGCTTCGTCGGCGTGGGGGGCGAGATGGACGAGCATGGGCTCGAGCTTGCGGTGGCGGAAGTTGGCGGCGAGGGACTCGAAGTCGTATCCGGGGTAGCGGTCGACCTTGGCGCCCTTGCCGGCGCGGACGACGGTGTAGTCGGCCATGCGCGGGGACTCGCCGGTGAGCAGCTCGGTGACGTCGACGCGGAACAGTTCGGCGAGTTTGTAGAGGGCGTTGATGGGCAGGTCGAGGGCGCCCGACTCGTAGTCGAGGTAGGTGCGTTCGTCGACGCCGAGGGCGGCGGCCGCGTCGGCCGCGGGGATGTCCAGCACGGCGCGGAGTTCGCGCACGCGCGCCACGATTTGTTCCGGTTGGTTGATCATGCGCCGGAGTGTACGACGTGCGGAGGGTGCTGGCAAGAGGGGAGTTGCCGACGGCCCCGCGCCGGGCGCATCTCCAGTTTGTGCCCCCTCCTCCCTTCCGCCTCGACTTTTGGTGCCCCTTGATTGGATAGCAAGGCCCCTGGTGGGGCGAGCCGTCCCCGGCGAGCCGGTGTGGAAGGGGGCAGGAGGTCTGGAAAACCGGCAAGAACGGCTCGGCGGGGACGCCTCGCCCCACCATGCG
>JAFYAC010000146.1 GCA_017540905.1 Kiritimatiellia bacterium
CGCGCCGCGGCGGCCGCGGCGGCACGCTCCGCCTCCCCTCGCCGCACCCGTTCCAGCACGCGCGCCGCGAAATCGCCCCGCGGCTCCGGCGCCGGCATCGACCGCAACTCCTCCAGCAGCTCCGCGAACATCGCGCCGCCCTCCTTGCCGCCGCGCACGCGGTCCGGGTTTTCTTCGAGGAAGCGTTTGTAGTCACGGTTCATGGCGGAATCGCTCCTGCAGGGAATTGAGCGCGTTGAAGACGCGCGACTTGACGGTGCCGACCGGTATCGACAGCGCCTGCGAAATCTCCTCGTACGTCTGCCCCTGGTGCACCGCCAGGACCAAGACCTCCCGCTGGCGCGGCGGCAACGCCTCCAGCGCCGTCTGGATGTCCATCCGCTTGCGGAGCGCCCGCAGCCCCCCGTCCGTGCTCCCCGGCGCCTCCTCGGCGTAGCGGGCGAAGAAGTCCGCGAAGCGCCCCGCCCGGCGCACGTGGTCCAGCCACGCGTGGCGGGCCAGCGTGTAGAGGAAGGTCGTGAACTTGGCGGTCGGCTTGTATTTCATCCGGTAATTCCACAACCTCACGAATGTCTCCTGCGCGAGGTCGTCGTCATGGGTGCTAGCGCCCATCCGCGCGAAAAAGTTCAGCAGCGGCCTCTGGTACCTTTCCACGATCGTCCCGAAGGCGCGCTCGTCCCCCGCGCGGATGCGTTCCATCAGCGCGAAATCGTCCGGCTGGCCCTCTCCGCCGCCGCCGCTGCCCGTCTCGTTTGCCATCCCCGCCACTTTGCACTTTCCCGGACGCCGGGGAAAGTTTTTTCTCCGCCCCGCGCCCCCACCGTCCTTTTGGCGTGCCTTTTGCCCCCGTTCGTGCTTTGATGCGCGCCATGTTCACGGCATGGATAGCCGAATCCACCGGCCATGCGCTGCTCGCCGGCGCGGCCGCCGGCTTCGCCCTGGGCGCGCTGCTCGCCGCCCTGGCCGCTTCCGTGCGCACCGCCCGGGCCCGCGCCGCCGCACACCGGGCCGAAGCCCTCCTCGCCGACCGGGACGGGATGCGGCGCGACCTCCTCGACCAGTTCCGCCTCCTTTCCGCCGACGTCCTCTCCGCGCAGGCCCGCGACTTCGCCCAGCGGGGCCGCGACGCCGTGGCGTCCGCCCTCGCCCCCCTCGACGCACGCATCGCCGACTTCCGCCACCGCGTCGACGCCGTCCATGCCGACTCCTCCTCCCAGCGCGGGGCCCTCCGCCAGCAGATCGACGCCCTTTCCGCGCAGTCCGCCGCCGTGGGCGCCCAGGCCGACCGCCTGGCCCACGCCCTGCGCGGCGACAACAAGCTCCTCGGCACCTGGGGCGAACTCTCCCTCCAGCGCCTCCTCGAGGCCGCAGGGCTCCAGCAGGACCGCGACTTCCGCCTCCAGATGGTCCTCACCGCCCCCGACGGCCGCACCCTGCGGCCCGACGCCATCGTGTTCCTCCCCGAGGACCGCTGCGTCGTCGTCGACTCCAAGCTCTCCCTCGCCGCCTATCTCGACGTCCACAACGCCGCCGACCCCGAAACCCGCCGCCGCGCCCTGGCCCGCCACGCCGCCGCCCTCGAAACCCACATCAAGAACCTCTCCGCCAAAGCCTACCAGGACCTCCCCGGCCTCCCCGCCACCCCCGACTTCGTGCTCCTCTTCGTCGCCAGCGAGCCCGCCCTTTCCCTCGCGCTGGCCGAGAAACCGTCCCTGGTCGAGATGGCGGCCCGCCGCGACGTCGTGCCCGTCGGCCCCGGCGGGCTCCTCACCGCCCTGCGGCTCGTCGCCCTCCTGTGGCGCCAGACCAACCAGAACCGGGCCGCCCGCGACGTCTTCGGCGCCGTCCGCTCCATCTACGAGAAGTACGCCGGCTTCACCGCCGACATGCAGGCCATTTCCGACTCCCTCGCCCGCGCCGCCGCCGCCTACGACGCCGCCTACCGCAAGCTCGCCACCGGTCCCGGGAACCTCGCCCGCCAGATGGAACTCTTCCGCGAGGAAAACTTCATCCATCCTTCCAGGACCCCGCCCCCTTCCTACCTCGCCCCGCCAACCCTTCCCGAAACCAAACCCGGAGAAACACCATGAAAAACAACACCCTCCCCCTCGTTGCCGCCGCCCTCCTCGCCGCCGCCCTGGCCACCGCCATGGTGGGCTGCAAGCCCGCGAAGAAGGCCCCGGAATCCCTCCTGCCCTCCGATCCCGACGTCCCGCCGCCCGCGGCCGTCAACGACTTCACCATGGACAACCTCGTCGGCGAATTCCCCGGCCGCATCCGTTCCGCCGACTACGCCGGCAACCCCCAGCTCGTCCTCTTCTTCCTCCCCGACGACGACTCCTGCGCCGCCGCCCTCCCCGCATGGAACGACCTCCAGCGCGACTACGCCCCCCGCGGCTTCACCATCCTCGGACTGATCCCCGACTCCCGTCCCGCGGACGCCCTGCATCCGCTCGTGGCGGCCCTCGACCCGGCCCCGGCGTTCCCGACCGGCCGGGCCGATTCCGCCATCATCGTCGCCTTCGGCTCCCCGACCGCGCTCCGCGTGGTCCCCACCGCCTTCCTGCTCGACGCTTCCGGCAACGTCGTCCGCTGCTACCAGGGCCACACCCGCCCCGAATGGATCCGCGAGGACCTCGACGCCCTCCTCTCCGGCACCCCCCTCCCCGACCACACCCCGGCCGGCGTCCTCCCCGAGGACAACGCCGCCTGACCCCACCCCCGCCCTCCTGCTCTTCCCCACCCCCTCCCGGCTTCATCCGCCAGGGCCCCGCTTCCCTCTGCCCACCCGCCCTGCCCGTCCTCTCCCCACCGCCCTCCCTGCCGCAAAACCAAATCCCGCGAAACATCATTTGAGATTACAGAAAACACTCACAAACATCACGATTTCACAGTATGCTCTCCCCCTTCTGAACCCTCCCCCATCCCCCACCCCAAGATCGCGCAGAAGCTCTCCCATTGCGCCCTCCACGGGGAGGGACGCGCTTCCGCTCGTCCGCAGCGCAAATCGCCAGCACGACAACGGCAAGAGGCCCCCTGTTTCCGACCCCGCCCGGACATATTGTGAGATTACAGAAAATACATGAGAATCACACTCGTTTCCAATACGACACTCCCCATCGAAAAACGCCCCCCGCCTTCCTGCCATTCACCCATTCGCAGCCGAGCCTTGCGAAGAAAGCCCCCTTCGCCTCCGCCCCCCCGACTCGACGCCCGAACAGTTCAAGAAATACTGTGGCTGGCCCGGGATCCCGACCTGGGAGGTGCGGCTTTCGGCCGCGCCGCTGGATGGGAGATTATGGGGAAGCATGGACCTTTTCGGCCGATTTTCCATCTCCATGCACCCCGCGGGCGGAACGCCTGCGCCCCGGAATCCACACGCTTTTCCATCCGTTTCCCCGCAATGGTCCGCCGCAGTGCGCACCGCCCACTCGTCACTGCGATGTCCCGCGCTCCATCCACCATGGCGCGGCTGAAAGCCGCACCTCCCAAAAGCCCCGCCCGCCGTCTCAGGCGCCCATCCCGATGCACTGCGCCAGCTTGTCCCCCGTCACCGGCTTGAACAGCAGCCCGTCGAACCCCATCGAATCCGCGCTCGCCCCCATCTCCACGTCCGCCGTCACGATGACCACGCGCAATCCCGCCAGCTTCGGATTCGCCCGGATGGCCTTCACCAGCCCGTCACCGCCCAAGTTCGGCATCCACATGTCCGTCAGCACCAGGTCGAACGCCGGCGCCCCCGGCGCCTCCAGGATCGACAGCGCCTCCTGCCCGTCCGCCGCCAGCGCAATCTCGTAATTCCCCAGATGGTTCAGGTGGGCCTTCAGCACCATCAGGTTGATCTTCGAGTCGTCCACCAGCAGAATCCGCTTCACCGGCCGCCCGCTTCCGACCTTGTGCGCCGGCAGTCCGCCTTCCGACTCCTGGCGCTCACGCTCCCGGAGAGTCTCCTTGTCCGCCGCCTTCACGCCCGGTATGACCAGCGAGAATGCCGAGCCTTTGCCCGGCTCCGACTCCACCCCGATCCGCCCCCCCATCGCCGCGGCGAGCTGGCCGCAAATCGCCAGCCCCAGCCCCGTGCCCCCGTTGCGCGCCGCCTTCGCCCCCAGCTGCACGTACGCGCCGCCGAGCCGCTTGATGTCCTCCTGCCCGATGCCGCACCCCGTGTCCTCCACCTCCAGCCGGAATTCGCCCCCCGCGTACGACGCGCGGACCTCCACGTGGCCTCTCTCCGTGAATTTCACGGCATTGCCGAGCAGATTGAACACAATCTGCCGCAGCCTCTGCGGGTCGAGCATCAGCGGCGGCATCTCCCCCGTCCGGCACCGCAAATCCACCTCCGGCTTCGCCCCCGCCACGCGGAACGCATCCACCACGCCCCGGAGCAGCCGCGGGCAGTCGGTCGGCTCCGGCATGATTTCCATCTTGCCGGATTCCAGCTTGGAGAGGTCGAGCACGTCGTTGATCAGCCCCAGGAGGGTGCGGCCGCTGACGAGGATCGACTCGATCGCCTGCTCGCGCTCCTCCTCGGTGCGGAAGCCGGCCTTGAGCATCTCGGAGAAGCCGATGATGGCGTTCAGCGGCGTGCGGATGTCGTGGCTGACGGTCGAGAAGAAGTAGCTTTTCGCGCGGGCCTTCTCCCGTTCCAGGTCGCGCTCCCGCCGCCGCAGAATCGAGTACAGGCAGAACATCAGCCCGAACGCCAGCACCGCCAGCCCCACCTGCACGAGGCTGTTGCGCACGATCGAGCGGTTGACGGTCACCAGCTTGCTCCGCAGCGTCTCCCTCCAGTCCTCGTCCGGGGGCTCCGCGCCGCCGTCCGCCGCATCGCCGCTCACCCAGTATTCCCCGCCCGCCGCGTCCAGCGCCGCCGGCATGCACACGTCGGCGTGGTGCCGGATGATGTCCTCGAACGCCGCCGCCGTCGTCTCGTAGGTCGTCTCGCGGATCCACAGCCCCGACATCAGCAGCACGATCGCCAGCAGCGACACCCACACCACCGTGGACTGGCCGAACCTCCGCCGCCCGTCGTGCGTGAACACGTACACGAACGAGACCAGCCCTGCGATGCACCACAGCACCACCACCAGGTAGGACTCCGTCGCCATCGACGCCGTGCCCGACCCCACGTTCGGCAGCACGAACGCCGCCGAAATCGCCACCGAGAACGCCAGCCCGCACAGCCCAAGCACCTTCCCTGCGCGGTTCCCCTCCTCCCGCGCCGCCTTCCAAGCCGCCGCCGACGTGTACGCGTACGCGATCCCCGCCCCCACCACCGCGATGTCCACGATGATGTCGATCACCGTCCGCCCCAGCGCCGCGATCCCCAGCGAAACCGCCGCGATCGCGAGCACCGCGTTCTTCGGCGCCCCGTCGCGCGTGCGCCCCCCGAACCAGCCCGGCAGCGCCCCGTCGTCCGCCATCGCCGACAGCAGCCGGCCGGCCGCCATCGTGTTGCCGACCAGGTTCGTGAAAATCGCCGACAGCAGCACCGCCGCCATGACCCACGTCCCCGCCCCGCCCAGGCTCCTCGCCGACACCTCGAACCCCGGATACCGCCCGCCGGCCAGCCGCGCCAGCCCTTCCGACCAGTCCCCCGCGTGCGCCAGCGGCACCATCGCCGGGATCGCCGTCAGCATCGCGTACGCCGCCACCGCCGCCCCCAGTGCCGCCGCCATCACCGCGAATGCCCGGTCCGGCGGGAACCGGAACTCCCCCGACAGGGCCGAAATCGACTCGAACCCCACAAACAGCCACGGCGACAGCGCCACGATCGCCAGCACCTGCCCCAGCGGCCCCGCCCCCTTGCCGGCCAACGGCGAAAACGCCGGTTGCATCGACCGCAGCCCCCCGCCCCCGTGCTTCGCCGCCGCCGCGCAGAAGCACAGCGCAATCCCGCCCGCCAGCACCAGCGCCAGCGCCGCCTGAACCCGCCCCGACAGCGCCCGCCGGCAGCACACCGCCGCCGCCAGCGCGATGCCCGCCGCCGAAACCAGGATGTTCCCCAGCGTCACCTCCACCCCCGCCACCGTGTACGCGAAACCGAAATGCAGGAAGTCCCCCAGCAGGTACCTCGCCACGATCACCAGCGCCGTCGCGTCCGCCCACGCGATTGCGATGTACGTCAAGCACAGGAACCACGCGCAGATGAACCCGTGGTCGCTGCCGAACGCCTCCGTCGCGTAGGCATACACCCCGCCGGGCCCCGGGTGCCGCTTGACCATGCAGTGGTAGTTCCAGGCCACAACCCCCATCGCCAGCCCGCCGATCAGCAGCCCCAGCAGCGTCCCCAGCGGCCCCGCCTTCGGCAGGAACGTCTCCCCGGGCAACGTGAACGCGTCCCACCCCACCGCGCACCCGAACGCCACCCCCCAGGCCGCCAGCATCGACAGATGCCCGGCCATTCCCCCCTTACCATCCGAATTGGCAAATCCCGGTTTCATCATCCCCCCATTCTACACCCTGCCCCCCCAAAAAGGAAACAAACAATGTCGTGCCCCCGCGCCCAAGGGCGCATCTCCAGTTTGTGCCCCCTCCTCCCTTCCGCCTCGACTTTTGGTGCCCCTTGATTGGATAGCAAGGCTCCTGGTGGGGCGAGCCGTCCCCGGCGAGCCGGTGTGGAAGGGGGCAGGAGGTCTGGAAAACCGGCAAGAACGGCTCGGCGGGGACGCCTCGCCCCCACCATGCGCCTCGCGCGGGAATATGC
>JAFYAC010000147.1 GCA_017540905.1 Kiritimatiellia bacterium
CGCCGTGTCGGCCGTGGTGGAGGACGCGGTTTGGGCAGGAAGCGCGGCGGGCACGCTGGTCGTTTCCAAGGCAACCCAGCGCATCGACTTCGCCGAAATCGGGGCACAGGTGGCGACAAACACGGTGGCGCTGGAAGCGGCAGCCGACAGCGGATTGGCCGTAACCTTCGCGGTAGTGGGCCCGGCCATGCTGGAGGGGAATGTGCTGACGTTCACAGGGGCGGGCGAAGTGGTGGTCACGGCAAGCCAGCCGGGGGACGGGAATTGGGAGGCGGCCGAGGACGTCGTGCGCTCGTTCGAGGTGTCCAAGGCCGTGGCCGAAGTGTCGCTGGACAGCCTGGAACAGACCTTCAACGGCGCAGCGCGGGAAGTGACCGTCGGGACGGTTCTGGAGGGGCTGGACGTGGCCGTGACCTACGACGGGATGCCGGAAGCGCCGACGAATGCGGGCAGCTATGCCGTGTCGGCCGTGGTGGAGGACGCGGTATGGGCGGGCAGCGCGGCGGGCACGCTGGTCGTTTCCAAGGCAACCCAGCGCATCGACTTCGCCGAGATCGGGGCGCAGGTGTGGACCAACCACGTGCAGTTGGGGGCCACGGCGAGCAGCGGGCTGCCGGTGGACTATGCCGTGGTGGAGGGGCCGGGAGTGGTTGCGGACGGCGTGTTGTCCTTCACGGGGGTGGGAAGGGTCGTGGTCGTGGCCAGCCAGGCGGGTGATGGCAACTGGGAGGCGGCGGAAGAGGTATCGCGGGTTGTGGAGGTGTCGGGGATGCTGTCCCTGCGGATCGAGAGCGCGCACGGGACGGCGGAGCCAGGTGCCGGGGAGCACACGGTGTTGCTGGGAGAAACCGTGGCGGCGGGCGTGGAGGGTTCGCCTGCGGCGCTGGGCGAGGGGCTGCGCGCGGTGTGCACGGGGTGGCGGCTGGAGAGCCCGGACGGGGCCCCGATGGCGGACGGAGAGGGAATGGAAGCGCGGTTCGAGATGACGGGCGATGCCGTGCTGACTTGGCTCTGGGAGACGCAGGCGCTGGTGCGGGCCGAGGGGCTGGCGCACGGGTCTGTGGAGGGGAGCGGGTGGCATGCGCTGGGAACGGTCGCGGAACTCGAGGCGGTTCCCGAATCCGGCCATTCGTTCACCGGCTGGACGGGAGACGTGCCGGGAGGGCAACAGGGGAGCAATCCGCTGGAATTGACGGTTCGGGGCCCCATGCTTGCGGTGGCGACCTTCTACACGACGTATTACGCGAGCGAGGCGGGGGACGATGCGGCGGACGGACTGGGCCGGGCGACCGCAAAGCGGCAAATCCAGGCGGCGTTGCAAGAAGCGGCGCGGGGCGACGCGGTGGTGGCGGAGGAAGGCACGTACGGGGCGATTTCGGTTCCGCCGGGAGTGACCGTGCGGAGCGATGCGGGGGCGGAGAAGACGACGATACGGGGCGGAGCCACAACCCGTTGCGTGGAGGCGGCTGCGGAAGCACTTGTGGAAGGATTCACTCTGGAAGGGGCTCGAGTGGACGGGGACGGCGCCGGGGCGTTGCTCGCGGACGGGGCGGAATTGAAGCGGTGCATCCTGCGGGGGAATCATGCGGGAGGTACCGGAGGCGGAGCAAAGGGCGGGGCTCTGGAGAATTGCCTGGTCGTCGGCAACGAGGCGGCATCGGGCGGTGGCGTCGCCGGGGCGGAGTTGCGCCACTGCACCGTCGTCCGGAACGCCGGCGGCGGGGCGAAGGATTGCCGGTCGGTCAACTGCGTCTTCTGGGAAAACGACGGTGGCGACGTCACGGGCGGAACCACTTCGTGGAGCCTTTCGCTGCCGGCGGCGGAGGGGACGGGGAATCTCTCGGACAATCCGAACTTCGCGGGCGACTGGCGGTTGTCGTACGAGTCGCCGTGCATCGACGCGGGCGCCGACAGCGCGGTGCGCGTCGACCTGGACGGTTCGCCAAGGCCGCAGCCGCGGGTGTTCGGCGGCGAGTTGCGGCCGGATTTGGGGTGCTACGAGTTCGTGCCAAAAGCCCGCTTCGTGTGGGCCCAGGGGCGCGGGGTGCCCCCCTACGAAAGCTGGACCGACGCGGCGCGGGACATCCAGAGCGCCCTCGACGTATCGGGCAGCGGCGACCGCGTGGTGGTCGAGGCCGGGACCTACGCGCCGGTGACGGTGAGCAACGCGGTCATCTTGCTGGGGTACCGGGGCGCGGCGCAGACCGTCATCGACGGCGGCAAGTCGGAACGGGCCGTGACCATGACGGGCGGAGGCACGCTCGAAGGGTTCACCATCCGCAACGGCGCAAGCGAAGACTGCGGCGGTATTTTCGCCGACGGCGGAGCGACGGTCCGGAACGTCGTGGTCGAGGGCTGCCGCGCGACGGGGACCGGCGGCGTGGGCGGCGGACTGTGCCTGTACGGAGGCAGCATGGCGGAAAACGTGACGGCGCGCGACAACACGGCCGCCTGCGGCGGCGGCGTATGGGCAACGGCGACGAGCTTGGTGGCGCGCTGCGAAATCGAGGGCAACACGGCGACGGCCCAGGGCGGCGGCGCGTGGCTCGAAGACGGGAGCCGCATGGAAGGATGCACCGTTGCCGGCAACGTGGCGCCGTTCGGGGGCGGGATTTTCGGCGGGGATTGCGAGGTGGCCGACAGCGTGCTGTCGGGCAACACCGCGACCGACGCGGGCGGGGGAGCGGCTGTCTTCGGAACAACCTTCCGCAACAACTTGGTGCAGGACAACCGCGCAGGCACGGGCGGCGGCCTGTTCGCCCGGGATACCGACGGACATGATTGCCTGGTGACGGGCAACGAAGCGGCGCAGGGGGCGGGCGTGTGGAGCGAGGGCGACGGGCAGCTGTGGAACTTCACGGTTGCGGACAATGCCGGTACCGGGGCCGGGGTGTCCTTGCGCGGCACGGCGCTGTTCGGCAACGGCATCTCGTGGAACAACGCGGGAGGGGATCTCGACGCGGAGAGCGGAACGGAAATTCTGCATTCGTGCGCCACCCCCGTGCCGGAGGGCGTGGGGAACTTCTCGGCCGACCCGCAGTTCGTCGGCAACGGCGATTACCACCTGAGCGCGGCTTCCCCCTGCCTGGACGCCGGCGAGGTGCAGGACTGGATGGACGGGGCGTACGACCTCGATGGACAGCGGCGCGTGGAGCCAGAAGGCGCGGGACGCGACAGCCGGGTGGATGTCGGTGCCGATGAGGCGGTCGTGGACGCCGTGGGGATGCCCACGAAAAATGCCCCGGGCTGGACTTGGCGGGTGGTGCCCGGAGCGCACCTGCAATTGCAACGGACGGACAACCTGTCGGACAATGCCCCGTGGGAAAGCGTGGGAGATGCCTTTACCGCAACGGACGACACGTGGACCTTGCCGGAATCGTTCGAGGGGCGCGGCGCATGGTTCTTCCGGCTAATTTGGAAAAAGTGACGCGGACAATCCTGTTACCTCGTGAATGAGGCGCGTGCCCGGACGCGCGCCAAGGGGGGGGGACGTACCAGAAGCGCAGTCCGCATCTGCGCACCGCTTGATCACAGCGGCGCCTCCCCCCGGCGCGCCATAGCGCCCCTATTCCGTTTTCCCGATCAGATGGGACGGAAGCGGATGCGTTTGGGCTGGTCGGCGGCGTCGCCGAGGAGACGGCGGCGCTGTTCGTGGTAGCCTTCGAAGTTGCCTTCGAACCAGGTGACGGTGCCGTCGTCCTCGAAGGCGAGGATGTGGGTCGCGATGCGGTCGAGGAACCAGCGGTCGTGGCTGACCACGACGGCGCACCCGCCGAAGTTCTGGATGCCTTCCTCCAGGGCGCGCAGGGTCGTGACGTCGAGGTCGTTGGTCGGTTCGTCGAGCAGCAGCAGGTTGCCGCCGCGCCGCAGCAGCTTTGCGAGGTGGACGCGGTTGCGTTCGCCGCCGGAAAGCTCGCCGACCTTCTTCTGCTGGTCGGCGCCGCGGAAGTTGAACCGCGTGCAGTAGGCGCGCGCGTTCATCGGCTTGCCGCCGAGGTCGAGGGTTTCCTGGCCGCCGGTGATTTCCTCGAACACGGTGTTCTCCGCCTTCAGCTCGTCGCGGAACTGGTTGACGTAGGAGAGCTCCACCGTCTCGCCGACGGTGAGGGTTCCGCCGTCGGGCTTCTCCTCGCCGACGATCATGCGCAGGAGCGTCGTCTTGCCGGCGCCGTTGGGGCCGATGACGCCGACGATGCCGCCGCGCGGCAGGTTGAACGACACGTTGTCCATGACGAGCCGGTTGCCGTACACCTTCCGCAGCCCGTCCGCGCGCACGACGAGGTCGCCGAGGCGCTTGCCGGACGGAATCTGGATTTCGAGCGTGTCCTCGCGGGTGTCGACCTGCTTGGCGGCGAGTTCCTCGTAGCGGGCGAGGCGGGCCTTGTTCTTGCTCATGCGGCCGGTGGGATTGAGGCGGATCCACTCGAGTTCGCGGTCGAGCATCTTCTGGCGCGACGCGTTCTGCTTGCTGGCGACGGCGGCCTGCGCGCGCTTGGCTTCGAGCCACTGCTCGTAGTTGCCCTTGTAGGGGTAGCCGTGGCCGCCGTCCATTTCGAGAATCCATTCGGTGACGTCGTTGAGGAAGTAGCGGTCGTGGGTCACGACGACGAGCGTCCCGGCGAACTTCTTGAGGTACTCCTCCAGCCAGGCGACCGTCTCCGCGTCGAGGTGGTTCGTCGGCTCGTCGAGCAGCAGCGCGTCGGGATTCGAGAGCAGCAGGCGGCAGAGGGCCACGCGGCGCTTCTCGCCGCCGGAGAGCTTGGTGACGTCGGCGTCGCCGGGCGGCAGGCGCAGGGCGTCCATGGCGCGCTCGATCTGGCTGTCGAGGCTCCAGAGGTCGCGGGCGTCGATGATGGACTGGAGGCGGTCCATCTCGTCGCCGATCTTCGCCGATTCCTCGTCGGAGAGGTCGCCGCCGAGCTTGTCGCAGAGCTCGTCGTAGCGGTCGAGGATGGCCTGCGCGGCGGCGGCGCCCTCCGCGACGTTGCCCGCGACGTCCTTCGACGGGTCGAGCTGCGGCTCCTGCGGAAGGTACCCGATCCGCAGCCCCTGCGCGATGATGCACTCGCCGTGGTAATCCTTGTCCTGGCCCGCGAGGATGCGCAGCAGCGTCGATTTGCCGGCGCCGTTGCCGCCGATGACGCCGATCTTGGCGCCGAAGAAGAACGACAGCGTGATGTCATCGAGCACCGTCGTCCGGTCGTGCGTCTTGGACAGGTGGTTGAGCGTGAAGATGTATTCGCCGGCCATAAAAAAACTCCTTGTGTTTTGCGGGGGTGCCGTATGCAGGCCCCCTTCATCGCACATCCCGCCCCGGAATGCACGGGAAAAGCGCCGTCCCCGGCCCCCCTCCCCCACCCTCCGTCACCAGTTCGCCTTCACGTTTTCCCGGATTTCCTCGGGGGCGTCCGGGTCGTCCGGGGTCACGACCAGGATGCGCTTGCCGAAGACGATGCAGTTGTAGAGCAAGCGCCCGATCTGGTCGCGCGTCACGTACACGTTGCTGCCCGGCATCTCCTCCATCGAGACCACCGTGTTGTTCGCCGCGTCGATCGTGCGCACCCGCAGTTGCTGCGCGGTCCACAGCTCCGGGTTCTCGATGTCGGTGTCGGACGTGAACTGCATGAACAGGTTCTGGTTTTCCAGGAACACCCACACCTCGTTGGCCACCGGCGACATCGGCGCGATGTGGATGATCTGGTCGCCGGTCCCCCGGGCGTCGGGATCGATTTCCAGCTGCCGGCAACAGGCCAGGTAGAGGCGTTCGCTGAGCGCCTGGTCGGGGAACGTCCCCCGCGCCGGGGAGTCCCGCAGCGTGTCCATCAAGCGCTGCAGGTCGCATTCGACGGTCCGCCAGTCCTCCTCCTCGGGGAACTCGCGGTTTTCCGCCTCCAGCCGGTACACGTTCACGATGCGGAACTTCGAACTGCGCACCTCGAGTCCGAGCTCCTCGATGGCGTAATCCGGCCGCTTGACCGTCGCGCCGAGGTTGAGCTGCGGAATCCGGATGTCGGCCCATTCGCTGTTGTCGCCCTCGTCGGCCTTCACCTCCGGCCGCCGCACGCGGAACACGAGCGTCGCGCCGTCGCCGAGGCGGTCGGGGTCGAAATCCTTTTCGTCGAGGAACCACGCGCACAGGTGCAACGCAACCTCGGCCAGGAACGGCTCCTCCATCACCGCCGCCGGCGGGTCGGCGGCCACCGCGCGGCACGGCGCGGCGGCGGTCGCGGCAAGGAGAAGCGCCATCGCGCAGGGGAAGGAAAACGCGTGTTTCATTTTGGATCCTTTCGCAAAGTGAAGAAACGGTTGCCGCCGAGCAGCCCGTGCTGGGACTCGGGGATGCGCACGAAATTGCCGCCGGGATGGTACATGTCCTGGCCCGTCATCCACGAGTAGGCGCGGCCCGTGACGGGGACGCCCCCGACGACCGAGAGGTTGGCGAACAGGTCCTGCCCCTGCGGCCCGGTCGCGAAATAGGCCGTGGCCAGCGACTGCGCGTAGTTGATCAGCCGCGCGAAGCGCCCCGGTGCCTTGCCGCTGTTGGCGATCTTCATCAGGTAGTTGATGCGCTCCCCCACGCGCGGCGCCATCGTGCGGTTCCCCGCCGCGTCGCGCGAAAACCCCTCGCACTGGTTCCGGGCGGTGACGATGTCGAGGATGTCCCCCGTCCGCACCGCCGCGATCTCCTCCTGCTTGTAGCCCGCAGGGATGTCCTTGATGCGCGAATGCAGGACGAACAGCACCGACCGCATCGCCGACTCCGTGTCCTCTTCGCTCACGTACCCCCGCTCGCCCGGGAACGGCGTCTCGTTGATCAGCAACCGCGCCAGGTAGCCCGCCTTCGTGTCCGCCCCCGCCAGCGCCGCGAAATCCCCGGCCCGCGCCCCGCCCGCGCCCAGCACCGCCACCGCCAGCCACGCCACGGCGCCCCACCGCCACGCACCCCGCCGTCCGCGGTGCCACGACGCCGTTCCCGCATATTGACCGTCTGCATCCATGCCATCCATTACACCCCCAACCGCACCTCCTTGCAAGCCCGCGTTTTGGCGGGGGGAAAAGACATTCTGGGTATGCTCTTAACTCAGCTGTGGTTGGTTGATTAAACTGCATACCCAGGTAGTGATATTATCTATGAACATAACAATAATGATTTGGGTAACCGCCCCCCCCGCCGGAAATGGAGTTGCAATCCACCCCCCTTTTCGCGTAGCGTCCCCCCCCAAGAGAAAACAAAACACCCCGGTCCCCCGACCCGGGCCCAACCAACAACCAACCAAGGAGCAGATAATGAAGTGGGTTTGCGCAATTTGCGGTTACGTACATGAAGGCGACGAGCCCCCGGCGGCCTGCCCGCAGTGCAAGGCGCCGGCGTCCAAGTTCAGCAAGATGCAGGAAGGCCCGCTCGCCTGGGCCGACGAGCACCGCGTCGGCGTCGCCAAGGACGTCGATCCCGAAATCCTCCAGGGCCTCCGCGAGAACTTCAACGGCGAGTGCTGCGAAGTCGGCATGTACCTCGCCATGAGCCGCCAGGCCGACCGCGAAGGCTTCCCCGAGGTCGCCGAAGCCTACAAGCGCATCGCCTGGGAAGAAGCCGAGCACGCCGCCAAGTTCGCCGAACTGCTGGGCGAAGTGGTCGACGCCGACACCAAGACCAACCTCACCAAGCGCGTCGCCGCCGAACACGGCGCCACCGTCGGCAAGCTCAAGATCGCCAAGCGCGCGAAGGAACTCGGCCTCGACGCCATCCACGACACCGTCCACGAGATGTGCAAGGACGAAGCCCGCCACGGCTGCGCCTTCGCCGGCCTCCTGAAGCGCTACTTCTGATCCGGCCTCCCTCCCCCCCCGCGGGGGCGGCGGTTCCACACCGCCGCCCCTCCTTTTTTTGCCCGAATGGCCGCCCTCACAAATTTTCCAACCATTGGAAAACTTTTTTCCAATCATTGGAAAAAATACGAAAAATTTTTCCAATCATTGGAAAACTGCCGAAAATTTTTTCCAATCGTTGGAAAAACCGCCCCAATTTTTCCAACCATTGGAAAAAAAGTTTCCAATCATTGGAAAACTTTTTTCC
>JAFYAC010000026.1 GCA_017540905.1 Kiritimatiellia bacterium
CGTCCCCGCCGAGCCGTTCTTGCCGGTTTTCCAGACCTCCTGCCCCCTTCCACACCGGCTCGCCGGGGACGGCTCGCCCCACCAGGGGCCTTGCTGTCCAATCAAGGGGCACCAAAAGTCGAGGCGGAAGGGAGGAGGGGGTACAAACTGGAGATGCGCCCGGGGGCGTTCCGGGGGCGGATTGGGGCTTGATTTTGGAGGGGAGGGGAGGGAAGATGGAATGGATTGAGGCGCAGTGAGCGCCGGGAGTACGAATTATGAAGACGAAAAGACATTTGATGGCGGTCTTGGCCTTGTTTGCCGCGTTCGCGGCGTCCGGGTGCGGGGAGAAGTCCGCCAAGGTCGTGAAGCCGGAAGACCAGCAGTGGGACAACAAGGACACGGTGATCTGGATCGACGAGTCGGGCATCACGCTCGGGGAACTTCGTTCCGAAATGAACCGCCAGATGCTCCACATGCCGCCGAACCTTTCGGAGGCGCAGACGCGGGCGTACCAGGCGCGCTGCACGCAGATTTCCATCGACAACCTCATCGTGCGGCGCCTGCTGGAGCGGGAAATGGACCGTTCGGGCATCCTGATTTCGCAGGAGGAGGTGGAGGCCGCCAAGAAGACCCTCGAAGAGGGGCTCGGGGAGGGCCGGACGCTCACGATGCTCATCGCGGAAGTCAACCTCCCCATGGAAGTGCTGGAGGCGAACCTGCGGCTGGACCTCTTCAAGAACAAGGTGCTGGAGGAAAAGTTCGAGGAAGCCTGGGCCCCCATCACGGAGGAGTTCGCGAAAACGTACTACGACGAGCACCCGGACGAGTTCACGCAGCCGGCCGGCCGGTACGCGTCCCACATCCTGATCCGGGTGGCCCCGGACGCGGACGACGCGGCCCGCGCGAAGGCCCGCACCAAGGCGGAAGAAGTCCGCACGGCGCTGCTGGAAGGGGCGGACTTCGCGCAGCTGGCCGCGACGACGTCGGAATGCACGAGCCGGACGCGCGGCGGGGACCTCGGGTTCATCCCGCGGGGGCGCGAGGCGCCGGCGTTCGAGGAGGCGGTGTATTCGCAGCCGATCGGGCAGATCGGCGCGGTGGTGGAATCGCCGGTGGGCTTCCACGTGATCAAGGTCACGGGGGAGCAGGAGGAGAAGACGGTGCCCTTCGAGGACGTGAAGACGCGGCTGGTCAACGGCCTGAAGCGCCGCGAGCAGCAGCGGATCATCGCGGAATACATCGACGGGCTGCGCGGGCGTTCGCTGATCCGGTTCGTCGGCCCCCTGGCCCCGCAGGAGAAGCCGGAGGACGCGGACGGCGGGACGCCGGACGCGGGCGCGGGGGAGGAGTCCTGAAGGGCGACCGCCAAGCGGCGGCGGGCCGGCGCGTCCGCCGCCTTCTTTTTGCACGGGAACGGATCGGCGTCGGAGACGGAGCGGCATGATTGCGCCGGTACAGATGCCCGGGCTGGCCGGGGACCGGCCGCTGCGGGAGCTGGCGGCGATGGAGTTCGCGCGGCTGGGCGGCGGCGGCGGCGGCGCGGTGGGCGCGGCGGACGGGTTCGAGTACGAGGCCCGGCCTGAGCAGCTGGAGATGGCGTCGGCGGTGGCGGACGCCCTGGAGGGCGGGTCGTCGCTGCTGGTGGAGGCGGGCACGGGGGTTGGCAAGAGCCTGGCGTACCTCGTGCCGATGCTGATGCACGCCAAGCGCGGGAACCAGCGGGTCATGGTGTCGACGCACACCATCTCCCTGCAGGAACAGCTGGTGGGCAAGGACCTGCCGCTGCTGCGGGCGCGGCTGGGGTGGGACTTCCGGGCGGTGCTGGTCAAGGGCCGCTCGAACTACCTGTGCCTGCGGCGGCTGGCGCGCGCGAGGAGCGCGCAGCGGGAACTGTTCGCGGACGACCGGAGCGAGCAGCTGGCGCGCATCCGGCAATGGGCGCAGACGACCCAGGACGGCTCGTACCAGGACTTCCGGGAGCGGCGTCCGACCCGGGAAGTCTGGCTGGCGGTGTGCGCCGAGCACGGCAACTGCCTGGGCGCGAAGTGCCCGGAGCACGGACGGTGCTTCTTCCAGCGGGCGCGGCGGGCCATGAACGACGCCGAGCTGCTGGTGGCCAACCACCACATCGTGTTCTCGGACCTGGCGCTGCGGGCGGCCGGGGCGTCGTTCCTGCCCGACGTATCGGCGCTGGTCCTGGACGAGGCGCACACGGTGGAGGACGCGGCGAGCGACCACTTCGGGATCCGGCTGACGGCGCGGTCGTTCGAGTACTGGCTGCGGCGGCTGTTCGTGCCGAACACCGGCAAGGGGCTGCTGGGGCTGCTGCACGCGGGGGAGGCCGCGCACGCGGTGATGCGGCTCTGGGACGAAGTGGGCGATTTCTTCCGGAAAGTGCCTGCGGCGGCCGGGTTCGCGCCGGACGCCCCCCACCGGGTGCTGGACGGGCCGCTGGAGATCCCGTCCGGGCTGCCGGACATCTGGGGCACGCTGTCGGGCGAGCTGTCGAAGCTGATCGCGGGGTTGCAGGACAGCGACGAGGATTCGTGCGCGGAACTGCGGATGCTGCGGGCGCAGGGGAACGGGCTGATGGAGGAACTGTCGGCGTTCATGGAGCAGAGCGCCGGCGACCACGTGTACTGGATCGAGCGCGACGCGATGCGCCAGCCGGAGCTGCATTCGGCGCCCATCGAGGTGGCGCCGATCCTGCGCAAGGCGCTGTTCGGGGCGTTCCCGACCGTGGTGATGACGAGCGCGACGCTGGCGGTGGGGGGGCGGCTCGACTACTTCCGCGACCGCATCGGGGCGGACGAGCCGGCGGCGCGGATGCTGTGCCTGGGGTCGCCCTTCGACCACGCGAACCAGATGCGGCTGCACGTGGCCAGCAACGCGCCGGACCCCGTGGCGGAAGAGAAGGCGTACGGGGAGGCCGTCGCGCGGGGCATCCTGCAATGGGTGCGGCGGACGGAGGGGCGGGCCTTCGCGCTCTTCACCAGCGAAAAGCTGATGGCGAAGACCGCGCAGGCGGTGCGGCGGACGCTGGCCGACGAGGACTACACGCTGCTGGTGCAGGGCGAAGGCCGGTCCAACCGCCACATGCTCGACACCTTCCGGCGGCGGGAGGGGAAGCGGTGCGTCCTGTTCGGGCTCAACAGCTTCTGGATGGGCGTGGACGTGCGGGGCGACGCGCTGTCGAACGTCATCATCACGCGCCTGCCCTTCGCCGTGCCGGACCATCCGGTGACCGCCGCGCGCATGCAGCGGATCAAGGACAACGGCGGGCGCCCGTTCCACGACTATTCCCTGCCGGAGGCGGTGCTGAAGTTCCGCCAGGGCTTCGGGCGGCTGCTGCGGTCGGCGTCCGACACGGGCGTCGTGGTGGTGCTGGATTCGCGGCTGCTGAAGAAGAACTACGGACGGACGTTCTTCAAGTCGCTGCCGGAATGCCCCGTCGAGCCGTTCGAGATTTGAAAAGCGGGGCGGGGATGTGCTAGGGTAAGGCCATGACGTTGTTGAAAACCATCTGGGAACGGCGCGAACTGCTGCGCAACCTGACGTCGCGGGAGCTCAAGCAGCGCTACAAGGGGTCGGCGCTCGGCTTCCTGTGGAGCGTGCTGACGCCGCTGTTCATGGCCGTGGTGTACGTGGTGTTCCTGCGGCTGCTGGCGAGGGGCGTGCCGATGCACGACATCCTGATCGGCGTCTTCGCCTGGCAGTACACGATGCAGTGCGTCATGGGCGGGATGACGTGCGTGACGGGCAACGCGAACCTGGTCAAGAAGGTCGCCTTCCCGCGCGAAATCCTCCCCGTGTCGCAGGTGTGCGCGAACGGCATCGGCTACCTGCTCTCGCTGCTGGTGCAGTTCCCGGTGCTGGCGGTGCTGCTGTGGAACGACCCGAACGCGGCGTTCGCCCCGGCGACGGCCCCGCTGTTCGCGTTCTGGGTGGCGTGGCAGACGCTGTTCAATCTGGGGCTCGCGGCGCTGGTGGGGGCCCTCAACGTGCATTTCCGCGACACGCAGCACCTGATCGGCGTCTTCATGAGCGCGTGGTTCTTCATGAGCCCGGTGATGTACAACATGGATTTCGCGAAGAACCTGGCCTCCAAGTGGCCGCTCGCTCTCAAGCTGTACTACCTCAACCCCGCCGCCGTCATCCTCAACGGCTACCGCGCCTCCCTGCTGGAGGGAACCCGCTTCGACATGCCGCCCACCGCCTGGGCCGGCTTCTGGCTCGTCCCCGCGGTGCTGGTCCTCGGCCTCGCCGTCTACCGCCGCCTGCAACGCAACTTCGCCGATTTGCTGTGAGCGCCACGCCATGACCCAAGACTACGCCATCCAAGCCGAAAACCTCGGCAAGTGCTACATCCGCCGCGGGATGGGCGCCCCCACGCTCTTCGGCGCGCTCACCTCGGGCTTCCGCAGGAAGCCGGACCCGTTCTGGTGCATCCGCGGGGCCACGTTCGGGATTCCGCCGGGGCGGACGGTGGGGGTGATTGGCCCGAACGGCGCGGGCAAGTCGTCGCTGCTGGGGCTGGTGGCGGGGACGATCGCGCCGACGGAGGGGAGCGTCAGCGCGCGCGGGAGGATTTCGTCGCTGCTGGAGCTGGGGGCGGGGTTCCATCCGGACCTGACGGGGCGGGAGAACGTGTACCTGAACGGGGCGCTGCTGGGGATTCCGCGGGAGGACATCCGGCGGAAGTTCGACCGGATCGTCGATTTCGCGGAACTGCGCGAATTCATCGACATGCCGGTGAAGCACTACTCGTCGGGGATGTACGTGCGGCTGGGGTTCTCGGTGGCGGTGGAGGTGGACCCGGACATCCTGCTGGTGGACGAGGTGCTGGCGGTGGGGGACATCGCGTTCCAGCTCAAGTGCCTCGACCGCATCCGCGACTTCCAGTGCCGCGGCAAGACGCTGCTGTTCGTGTCGCACGCGTTGCAGACGGTGGAGGAATTCTGCCACGAGGCGTTCCTGGTGCACCACGGGCGGCTGGTCGAGCGGGGGGATCCGCCGGACGTCATCCAGAGCTTCATCCGCTCCTACATGGGGGAAGGCGGGGGGCTGTACACGCAGGAATTCGGGACGCGGGCGGTCGAGTTCGGGGAGGTGCGCCTGCTGGACGGCGAGGGGCGGGAGAGCGCGGTGTTCCGCACGGGCGGGGAGCTGACCGTCGAAATCCCGTACGTCGCGCACCGCCGCGTGGAGCATCCCGTGTTCGGGTTCTCGCTCAAGACCGGCAACGGGCAGTACGTGTACGGAACCAACACGCAGCTGGCCGGGCGCGACGTCCCGGCCATCGAGGGCGAAGGGAAGGTCCGGTTCTCGCTGGGCCCCTTGCAGCTGATGCGCGGCAACTATTTCCTTTCGCTGGCCATCCACTCCTGGGACCACAAGGAGCAGTTCCACCGCCGCGAGGACTGGTGGCCCTTCGCCGTCCGCAACGACACCGGCGAACCCGGCCTCTTCCGGTTGCACGCCGCCTGGGACGTCCCCCCCGCCACCGACCGCACCCCGCCGCCGCCGTAGGGCAAACATGTCCGCAGGCCCGTGTACCATCACCCATGCGCGACTGTGGACGCGCAGAAACGCGTCCCTCCCCGCGGAACGCGCAAGGGGAGGGGATGCCTCCCGCGCGGCATGGCGAGGGAAACGCTCCCGCGAGGTCGCCTTGAAAACGGCCGAAGAGAGGAAGCCGCCCTGCGGCCTTTGAATCTGGAATTTCAAATTTCAAATCCCCGAAAACCCGAAGACCGAAAACCATGAAAATCGCAACCTTCAACTGCAACTCCATCCGTTCCCGCCTCGACATCCTGCTGGCGTGGCTGGACGCGAACCGTCCCGACTACATGTGCCTGCAGGAGACCAAGGCGACGGACGCCGTCTTCCCCGCCGACGCACTCCTCGAGCACGGCTACCACGCCGCCTTCCGCGGCGAAAAATCCTACAACGGCGTCGCCATCCTGTCGCGGGAGGCGGCGGACGAAGCCGTGTTCGGGCTCGACCCGGACCCGTACGACCCGGCGGCCCCCACCGACCCCGCGCGGCTGGCGCTGGCGCGGTTCGGCGACCTGCACATCCTGGACACGTACGTGCCGCAGGGGCGGGCGATCGACCACCCGATGTACGCGTACAAGCTGCGGTGGTTCGCGCGGCTGCGGGCGTTCCTCGACGCGCGCTTCACGGCCCGGGACCGCATCCTCTGGTGCGGCGACCTCAACGTGGCGCGGCACCCCATCGACGTGACGCACCCGGAGACCAAGAAGGACCACGTCTGCTACCACCAGGACGCGCGCGCGGCGTTCGAGCGGGCGATCGCGTTCGGGTTCGAGGACGTGTACCGCACGCAGCATCCCGGCGAGGCCGACTACACGTTCTACGACTACCGCGCACCGTTCGACCCCGCCAACCGGCGCGGGTGGCGCATCGACTACATCTTCGCGACGCCGCCCCTCGCCGGGCGTCTGGAGAGCACGCGGATCGACATCGGGCCGCGCACCCAGCCCAAGCCGTCGGACCACACGCCGCTGGTGGCGGTGTTCGGTTGAGGGGACGTGCGGCGCCCGCGACGCAGACGGCGGGTTGCTTTTTGCGGGGGGGGTGGTAGAGTGCACTTCCATGCAAGAGAAACGTAAAATCGCGGTGTTGGTGGGGGATGGGATGGGCGACGACCCGGTCGCGGCGCTCGGCGGGAAGACGCCGCTGCAGGTCGCGAAGATGCCGGACATCCGGCGCGTCGCCGCGCTCGGGCACGTGCAGCTGGTGCAGACGGTGCCCGACGGAATGGCGCCGGGGAGCGACGTCGCGAACATGGGGCTGCTCGGCTACCACGCGGGGGAGAATTACACCGGGCGGGCCGCCATCGAGGCCGCCGGGGCGCGGATTCCGCTCGCGGCGGACGATGTGGCGTACCGGACGAACCTGGTCACGGTCGGGGAGGACGGGACGATGGTCGATTACTCGGCCGGCGACATGCCGACGGAGGACGGGCGGGCGCTCATCGCGTCGCTGGACGGGGCGGCCGCGCGCGAGGGGCTCAAGTTCCACGGCGGCGTGAGCTACCGCCACCTGCTGGTGCTGCGCGGCGGGCCGACGGGGCTGGTCTTGACGCCGCCGCACGAGATTTCGGGGAGGCCGGTCGCGGAGTACCTTCCGTGCGGCGAGGGGGCGGAGCGGCTGCTGGAGCTGATGGAGCTCTCGAAGAAGGTGTTTGCGGGGCATCCGGTGAACGCGGCGCGGCGGGCGGCGGGGAAGCGTCCGGCGACGCAGATCTGGCCGTGGGGGGCGGGGAAGGCGATGCGGCTGCAACCGTACCGGGAGCGGTACGGGCTGGAGGGGGGCGTCATCACGGCGGTGGATTTGGTGCGGGGACTGGCGGAGCTGTGCGGGCTGGAGGTCATCCGGGTTCCGGGCGCGACGGGGTGGATCGACACGAACTACGCGGGGAAGGGGCAGGCGGCGATCGAGTGCCTGGGACGGTCGGACTTCGTGTACGTGCACGTGGAGGCGCCGGACGAGTGCGGCCACAAGGGGATGCCGGACGCGAAGGTGGAGGCCATCGAGAATTTCTCCCGCCACGTGGTGGGGCCGGTGTGGGCGGCGCTGGAAGCGGCGGGCAAGCCCTACCGGCTGCTCGTCTGCACGGACCACCGCACGCCCGTCGCCAAGCGCGGCCACACGGCGGACCCGGTTCCGTTCGCGTGGCTGGACGGGCCGGTCGGCGCGGCGGCCGCGGGGTCGGCGGCGGCCGCGTTCGACGAGTCGGTGCCGGTCTCGGGCGCCATCAAGCCGCCGCTCGCGTGCCACATCGTGGATTCGCTGCTGCGGCACTGAGCGGGGGCGCGGCGCGGACATGGACTGCGACGATCTGGCCCGCTTGATTGCGGAGCGGGAGCCGAACATCTGCCAGGTTTGCGTGCGGCGGGGCGGGCGGGAGGTCTGGACGCGGGAATGGAACGGGTACGGGCGGGCGGACTGCGTGCACGTCATGTCGGCGACGAAAAGCGTGGTGGCGCTGCTGGTCGGGATCGCGGTGGACCGGGGGATGATCGGCGGGGTGGACGAGAAGGTGGTTTCGTTTTTCCCGGATTACAAGATCAAGCGGGGGGAGAAGACGCTCCAGGAGGTGACCATCCGGCATCTGCTGACGATGCGGGCGCCGTACAAGGGGCAGGGGGATCCGTGGGCGAAGGTGTGTTCGAGCGGGAATTGGACGGAGGCGTCGCTGGATTTCCTCGGCGGGCGGGGAGGCATCACGGGGGAGTTCGCGTACCGGACGGTTTGCCTGCATGTGCTGTCGGGGATCCTGCACCGGGCGACGGGGATGTTGACGGTGGATTTCGCGAACCGGTTTCTGTTCGGGCCGCTCGGGATTCCGGCACACGCGAATTATTGCGCCAGGACGGCGGAGGAGCACCGGCAGTTCACCATCGGCAGGGAGCCGAAGGGGAATGTGTGGTTCGCCGACCCGCAGGGACTCGGGACGCCCGGGTACGGGCTGTGCCTGAGCGCGGCCGACATGGCGAAAATCGGCGAGCTGTGCCTGCGGGAGGGGTGCTGGGAGGGAAAGCAGGTTGTCTCGCTCGAATGGATCCGGCGGATGACGGAACCGCGCAAGGTGGAAAGCGGGATGTTCCGCGGGATGGACTACGGATTCTTGTGGTGGATTCCGCATCCGGGGAAGGGCGTTTATGCGGCCATCGGGAACAGCGGAAACGTGATTTACGTGGACCCGGAAAGGGATGTCGCGGTCGGCGTGGCGTCGTATTTCAAGCCGACGGTGTTCGACCGGGTCGATTTCATCGAGAATGTGTTGCTGCCGGCGGTGGAGGGATGACCAATGTCTGTTGACTGGAGCGAGCGCAAGCATACGCCCCCCTCCGAGAGGGGGGGGCCGCCCTCCGGGCGGCGGGGGGAGTACTGCGGGATGCCGTGGGGGGCAACTGCCGCATGGGCTATCCGCAAGGGATGGGGGATGCTTGCTGGCAGCGCGAAGCATGGCCGTCCGCGACGGCGGGGCGCAGTACTCCCCCCGGCGCTGAAGCGCCACCCCCCTCTCGGAGGGGGGAGTATACAGACCTCCTCCTTGCATTGCCCATGCGCGGATTCAGAAAGCGGGAGTATCCGGGCATGAGCAAGGCAGTGGCCAAACCCAGCGAAACACCGGCGCCGGCGGAGGCGGTGGGGCAGGACCCGGCGGTGGCGGGGTTCATGGAGTACCTGGAGGCGGAAAGGAATGCGTCGGAGCACACGGTGGAGGCGTATCTGGGGGACATCGCGGAGTTCTGCAAGCTGACGTGGCCGGGGAAGGCTCCGCCTTATCCGTGGAAGGTGCCGGACCGCTTCGCGGCGCGGCGGTTCCTGGCGTCGTTCCAGAAGAAGGGGCAGGCTGCGGCGTCCGCCCGGCGGCGGATGTCGGCGATGCGGTCGTTCTACCGGTTCCTCATCCGCGAGGGGACGGTGAAGAACAATCCGTTCACGGGTCTCTCAATGCCCAAGATGGGGCGGCGCCTGCCGAAGGTTCTGACGGTGGAGCAGATGCTGGCGCTGCTGGAAGCGCCGCAAAAAATGCACGAGGCGGCTGTCGCGGCGGCGTCGAAGCGGAAGGCGCCGGAAGGGGAGGCGGCGGAGGGGGCGGCGCGGCGGGCGGCCTTCGCGGAATACGCGGCGGTGCGGGACACGGCGATCCTGGAGCTGATGTACAGCACGGGGATGCGCATCGCGGAGCTCTGCGGACTGAGCGAGCGGCGACTGGACCTGGTGGGCGGCGTGGCGCTCGTGCGCGGCAAGGGGCGGAAGGAGCGGATGTGCCCCGTCGGCGGCCCTGCCATCCTCGCCATGCGCAAGGCGCTGGAGGCGCGGGCGGCCATACGGCGGCAGCTGCCGGCGGCTCGCGGGCGCGTCCGCGGCGGGGAGGAGGGGGCGGCACCGCTCTTCCTCAACAAGCTCGGCGGGGCACTGACGGCGCGGTCGGTGGAGCGGTCGTTCAAGCGGTGGCTGGCGTGGGCGGGGCTGGATTCGCGGCTGACGCCGCACGCGCTGCGCCACAGCTTCGCCACCCACATGCTCGACGCCGGCGCCGACCTGCGCAGCGTGCAGGAGCTGCTGGGGCACGCGAGTCTCTCCACCACGCAAATCTACACGCACGTGAGCGTGGAGCGGCTGAAGCAGGAGTACCGGAAGGCGCATCCGAGGCGGTGAGGGCGATGGTGGCGAGACGGGACAGACGAGACAAACGGGACAACCGGGACGGACGGGACGGGAGCAGGGGCGCTTTGTCTTGGTGGTCCCGGTGGTCCCGGGAGGAGGCTCCCCCCCATGCTTGAGTTCCGCCAGGTGAGCAAGCGCCATGGGGCGCAGGTGGTGCTGGACGCGGTGTCGCTGCGGGTGTCGGCGGGGGAGCGGGTGGGGATCGTGGGGCCGAACGGGGCGGGGAAGTCGACGCTGTTCGAGCTGATCGCGGGGGGGATGGCGCCGGATTCGGGCACGGTGGCGGTGCATCCGGGTCTGCGGATCGGGTGGTTGCAGCAGCAGGTGCCGACGGCGGACTTGGAGGTGCCGCTGCTGCGGCACGCGGTTACGGCGGCGCCGGATCTCGAGGAAATCCGCGCGGAGACGGCGCGCCTGGAGGCGGAGGCGGAGCGCGCGGACGGCGACGGGGACGCGCAGCGGCTGCTCCGGCGGCTGGGCGAGCTGCAGGCGGCCTTCGAGGCCGCCGGCGGCTACGGTCAGGAGGCTCGGGCGGCGTCGGCGCTGGCGGGGCTGGGGTTCCGCGAGCGCGACATGCAGCGGCCGCTGCGCGACTTCTCGGGCGGCTGGCGCATGCGCGCCGAGCTGGCCCGCGCGCTGCTCGCGGAGCCGGATTTGCTGCTGCTCGACGAGCCGAGCAACTACCTGGACCTGCCCGCGGTGGAGTGGCTGAGGCGGCGTCTGGAGGCGTTCCGGGGGACGCTGCTGCTCATCTCGCACGACCGCTACCTGCTGGAATCCCTCACGACCATCACCTGCGAGGTGGCGGGCGGCGCGGTCACGCGCTACCCGGGGCCGTACTCCTTCTACGCCGCCGAGCGCGGCAAGCGTCGCGAAGTCCTGCTGGCGCGGCAGGCGGCCGAGGACCGGCGGCGCGCGCAGGTGCAGCGGTTCGTGGACCGGTTCCGGGCGAAGAGCTCGCTCTCGACGCGCGTCCAGAACAAGATCAAGCTGCTCGAACGCATGGACGAGGCGCGCACGGTGGTCGAGCCGCTGGCGCGCGGGCGTAGCGCGTTCCGTCTCGCGGCGCCGCCGCACTGCGGGGAGGAAGTGATGCGCTGGGAGGGGCTCGGGTTCTCGTACGACGGCGGGCAGCGGTGGATTTTCCGCGGGATTTCCGGCGACCTGCACAAGGGCGAAAAGATCGCCGTCGTGGGGCCGAACGGCGCGGGCAAGACGACGTTCCTGCGTGTCGTGGCGGGCATGCTGCGCGCGACCGAAGGCACCTGCCGCGCCGGCCACCTCGTCCGCCCCGGCTACCAGAGCCAGGAATCCGCCGAAACCATGCCGCCGCTGTTCTCCTGCCTGGAAGTCATGAAGGCGGCGGGCCCGGACGCGGCGGAATCGGAAATCCGGACGCTGCTGGGCGGCTTCGGTTTCACGGGCGAGGCGGCGGAGAAGCGGGTGGGGGTGCTGTCGGGCGGCGAACGGATACGTCTGGCGTTCGCGCGGCTGCTGCTGCGCCCGCCGAACCTGCTGCTGCTCGACGAGCCGACCACCCACCTCGACGTCGAAAGCCGCGAGGCCCTCCAGGACGCGCTGAAGGCCTACGCGGGCACCGTCCTCTTCGTTTCCCACGACGTCGAATTCGTGCGGGCGGTGGCGCAGGGCATCCTGGCCATCGCGCCCGACGGCGCGGGCGTGCGCCGCTATCCCGGCGGCTACGGCTACTTCCTCGAAAAGGCGCCGCTGGATGCCGAGTTCTGGCGGGCCTTCTGCGGGAACGCCGCGCCGCCGCCCACGTCCGCCGAAGCGCAGGCCGGGGCCGCCAAGGCCGACCGGCGCGCCGCGCTGGCCGACCGCAAGGCCGCCAAGAACGAACTCAAGAAAGTCGAAGCCGCCATCGCCGCCGCCGAAACCGCCATCGCGGAGCTGGAGGAGCGCATCGGGGGCTTGCAGATGGAGCTGGGGTCGCCGTCGCTCTCCCCGTCGGACCGCAAGGCCGTCGCCGGGCGCCTCAAGGAGGCGCAGGCGGAACTGGAGGCCCAGAACCGCGCCTGGGAGGCGGCGGTGGAGCGCCAGGAAGAGCTGGGGGGCGGGTGAGCACAATGCGCAACCCACGTTCGCGAAAAAAACGCTTGCACGGGCGGCGCGTCCGCGTATAGTCCCCCGCCGAGTTCCGCGCGTGCGGAACCGGAAGCGAAGTTCCGTCAGGCGGTTCCTCCGCCGGCGGGCAAAAGCGGATTTCCCCGCGAGCAAATGAAACGGGGACAACCCAAAAAAGAGAGGAAACAACCATGGTCACCATGACGACCCCCAACGTCCGCCAGGACGTCTCCATCCAGGACCTGCTCGAAGCCGGCCTCCATTTCGGCCACCGCACCAAGCGCTGGAACCCCAAGATGCGCAAGTACCTCTTCGGCCAGAAGAACGGCATCTACATCATCGACCTCCTCCAGACCCTCGACGGCCTCCAGGCCGCCCGCCAGTTCATCTTCGACACCGTCGCGCGCGGCCGCCAGATCCTCTTCGTCGGCACCAAGAAGCAGGCCCAGGGCGCCCTCAAGGCCGTCGCCGAACAGTACAAGCAGCCCTACGTCGTCAACCGCTGGCTCGGCGGCACCCTCACCAACAACGAAACCATCCGCAAGTCCATCGCCCGCATGCGCGAAATCGAGCAGATGGAGAAGGACGGCTCGATCAACGCCCTCCCCAAGAAGGAAATCGCCAAGATCCGCCACGAGCAGGACAAGCTCAAGTACAACCTCAGCGGCATCGCCGACATGAAGGGCAACCCCGGTGCCCTCTTCGTCGTCGACATCAACTGCGAGGCCATCGCCGTCGCCGAGGCCAACCGCCTCAACATCCCCGTCGTCGCCCTCGTCGACGCCAACGTCGACCCCACCCCCGTCGACTACCCCATCCCCGCCAACGACGACGCCATCCGCGGCATCAAGCTCATCGCCGACCTCGTCGGCATCACCATCCAGCAGGCCGAGGCCGAGTACGCCAAGGTCGCCGCCGAGGAAGCCCGCCGCCGCGCCGCCGAAGAGGCCGCCGCCGCCGCCAAGGCCAAGGAAGAGCGCGAAGCCCGCGAAAAGGAACGCGCCGCCCGCGCCGAGAAGGCCGCCGCCGACAAGGCCGAGCGCGACGCCAAGGCCGCCGCCGAGAAGGCCGCCGCCGACAAGGCCGCCCGCGACGCCGAAGCCGCCGCCGCCAAGGAAGCCCCCAAGGCCGAATGAGCCGGCCGCACCGACACACCCCCATACGGAAAGGACACACACTGACATGAGCACGATCACCGCATCCATGGTCAAGGAACTGCGCGAAGAAACCGGCGTCGGCATGATGGAGTGCAAGAAGGCGCTCGTCCAGGCCGACGGCAACAAGGCCGAAGCCATCAAGATCCTCCGCGAAGCCGGCATGGCCATCGCCGCCAAGAAGGCTTCCCGCACCGCCAAGCAGGGCATCATCGCCGCCTGCGTGGCCGACGACGCCTCCTCCGGCCGCATGATCGAGATCAACTGCGAAACCGACTTCGTCGCCAAGAACGAAGGCTTCAAGGCGTTCGTCGCCGAGATGCTCGCCGACGCCGAGGGCGTCGCCGACGACGGCCTCGCCGCCGCCGCCAAGGCCAAGGTCGACGCCAAGATCGCCGAGATCGGCGAGAACATCGTCGCCCGCCGCAACATGACCTGGACCGTGCAGGGCACCGGCGCCATCGCCGCCTACGTGCACCTGGGCGGCAAGCTCGGCGTCATGGTCGAAGTCGCCTGCAACGACGCCGCCAGCGTCGCCAAGCCCGAAGTCAAGGCCATGCTCTCCGACCTGACCCTCCACATCACGGCCGTCGCCCCCGTCTGCATCCGGCGCGAAGAAGTCCCCGCCGAGACCATCGCCGCCGAAAGCGACATCTACCGCAAGCAGGTCGAAGGCAAGCCCGCGAACATCATCGACAAGATCGTCGCCGGCAAGCTGGAGAAGTTCTACAGCCAGGTCTGCCTGCTGGAACAGGCCTTCGTGAAGGACCAGGACAAGACCGTCGCGCAGGTCCTCGCCGAAACCGGCAAGGCCGCCGGCGACGAATTCACCGTCCGCCGCTTCGTCCGCTGGCAGCTCGGCGCCTGAGGCGCGGGCAGAACCACCGCCCCGCAAGGGCCAAGAAAACGGGAGCCGCAAGGCTCCCGTTTTTGCATGACGTGTGCGGAGAGAGGGAGGGAAGCGAAAGGATGAAGGATAGGAGGTGCGGCTTTCAGCCGCGCCACATGTCCAAGTCTGTGGCGCGGCTGGAAAGCCGCACCTCCCTGGGCCCGCCACAGCATTTCCCAAACCTCTCTATCTGCCGAAGTTGCCGGGCGTGGTGAGTTGGCGGGCGTGGCGGACGGCAAGAATGGTGCAGGCGTCCGGAGCGGTGTGGTAGATGATGCGGAGGGAACGGTAGAGGAGTTCGCGGAAGTCGTCGCTGGACAGTTCGGGGACGCGGCGTCCGGCGAGCGGGTGGGTGGCGAGGATGTCGACGCGATCGAACACGCCGGATGCCCATTTCGCGGCGAATCCGTCCCCGGCCTCGCGGGCAATCCATTCGACAATCGCGTCGAGGTTCGCGAGGGCGTCTTCGGACCAGACGAGGTTCATTCCGCGAAGCGTTCGAGGATGCGGCGACGGGCTTCGTCCTGGGGGACGACACGCCCGGCGAGACGGTCCTGTTCGCCGCGGGCCACGTCCCGAAGCAGTTCGACCGTTTCGCGGTATGTCTCGAAATCTTCGGCGTCCAGGAGGATGGACGAGTACCGGCCCTCCCCGGTGACGCGGACGGGGCGGTGGGTTTCGCGGGTTTGCGCCATGTAGGTGGCGGGGGACTCGCGGAAAAGGGCGTACGGGACGGTATCTTCGTCGGGCGGGATGGATGCGGGGGGCGGAGTCATGGACGGTGTCCTTTCACGAGGGAAGCTTGTACGCGGACGGGGGGAGATTGCAAGCGGAAAGGGGAAATGCAATTCATGCGTTGCCGCCAACTGCCCGCGGGCGGGACGCCCGCGCCCACCAGTTCAGCCCTTTCATTTTTGCACGGCGGGAGGGTGGGGGGCGTTCGGGGAAGGTGTGGAATTCATGGAGGGGATGGTACGGAAATACGGTGGTGTTATCAGGAGTTTTCTGTAATCTCACGAGATGGATGTGCAAAAGGGGGGGGAGGCTTGCGGGGGGGGGGGGGGATCAGGAGTGGAAGTGTTGCCAGCCGCCGGGAGGGAGGGGGCGGGCGGCCGGATCGGCGAGGATGCGGCCGATGGGGGTGGCGGGGAGGCGGGGGAAGGCGGCGCGCCAGGCGCGGGCGAAGGAGGGTTGCTTCTTCGCGGGGATGGTGAAGAGGAGTTCGAAGTCTTCGCCGTCGGTGAGGGCGGAGGCGAGCGGGTCGGGGGTGCGGCGGGCGGCGGGGGAGAGGGGAATGGCGTCGAAGTCGAGGGCGGCGCCGGCGTGGGAGTCGTCGAGGAGGCGGGGGAGGTCGGTGGAAAGGCCGTCGGAGAGGTCCATCATGGAGGTGGCCCAGGGGAGCAGGAAGCGGCCTTCGGCGAGGCGGGGGAGGAAGGTGTAGTGTTTTTTGTTGCCGGGGCGCCAGGAGGCGCCGAGGCGGTCGGTGACGTAGATGATGTCGCCGGGGCGGGCGCCGGAGCGGAGAATGGCGCGGCGGCGGGGGACGGTGCCGACGGCGGTGAGGTGGAGTTCGAGGGCGGGGCCTTCGGCGGTGTCGCCGCCGATGATGCCGACGGCGTGTTGGAGGGCGAGGGTGCGCATTCCGCGGAAGAGCCCGAGGGCGAAGGGGACGGGGAGGTCGGCGGGCGCGACGAGGTCGACGAGGGCGTGGAGGGGGGTGCCTCCCATGGCGGCGATGTCGGAGAGGGTGCGGGCGAGGGCCTTGCGGCCGATCATCGCGGGGGTGACGCCGGAGGGGGCGCAATCGCGCCAGGCGGGGAAGTGGCGGCGCTCGATGACGGCGTCCGTGGTGTAGAGGAGGTCGGTCGGGGAGCCGGGGAGGCGGACGACGGCGCAGTCGTCGCCGGGGCCAACGGCGACGTGGCGGCCGGGAGGGAGGAGGGGGAGGATGCGGCGGAGGAGGGCGTTTTCGCCGAGGTCGCGGAGGAGGAGGGGGGAAGAGGCGGAGCTCTTTGGACCAAGACTCTTAGGCTGGGAGGGGGGAGGGGGGAGCATGGGAATTTTGGAGGACAAACTTCAAATCTCAAATTTCAAATCTCAAATTTCAGATCATAAATCTCAGATTTCAAATCTCAGATTTCAAGAAAGGGTCAGGGGGCGGCTTGCCAGCGGGCGTAGATGGAGAGGGGGAGGAGGCGGGAGGGGGAGGAGGCGTGGGGGAGGACGAGTTCGCCGGCTTCGATGGTGCCGGGGAGGCCGTGGAGGGTGTCGGAGAGGAGGTTTTTGAGCATGAGGGCGGAGGCTTCGATGTTGTAGGTGGTGAGGATGAGGAGGAGGGGGCGGTCGGAGAGGGCCTGTCGGCAGAGGGAGAGGAGGTCGGCGAGATGGTATTCGACCTTCCAGACCTTGCCGGTGGGGGAGCGGCCGAAGGCGGGCGGGTCGAGGAGGATGCCTTCGTAGCGGGAGCCGCGGCGGATTTCGCGCTGGACGTATTTGACGGCGTCTTCGAGGATCCAGCGGATGGGGGCGTCGGAGAGGCCGGACAGGCGCTGGTTTTCGCGGCCCCAGGCGATGGCGGGCTTGGAGGCGTCGACGTGGGTGGCGTGCCATCCGGACTGGGCGGCGGCGAGGGTGGCGGCGCCGGTGTAGCCGAAGAGGTTCAGCAGGCGCGGCGGTTCCCCGCCGCCGCGGGCGGCGGCCTTGCCGGCGGCGCGGATGGCGCGCCAGTGGGGGGATTGCTCGGGGAATACGCCGAGGTGTTTGCTGGTGTCGGCGATGCGGAGGAGAAGGCGCAGGCCTTCGCAGTCCATCTCCCACTGGCGCGGGGTACGGGGGCGGAGGCGCCAGCCGCGGTCTTCGTCGTGGATGGCGTCGGCGCGGTCCCAGTCGGCGCGGGGGAGACGGGGCGACCACCAGGCCTTGGGTTCGCCGCGGATGACGGTGACGGGGCCGAAGCGCTCGAGTTTGAGGCGGTCGCCGGAGTCGAGGAGTTCGTAGCCGCGGAAGCCGCCGGGGGCGACGCGCAGGCTGGGTGCGCCGTCAGACATCGGCCGGGGCGGAGACGGCGGTGGCGTGGCGCCGGGCTTCGGAGCCGAGGCCGCGCTCGCTGTCGGCGATGAAGGCGAGGTATTCGGCGGCGAAGGGGCTGTCGGGCATCTCGGCCTGCAGGCGCTCGACGGCCTGGTGGACGTTGAGGCCGCTGCGGAAGACGATGGTGTAGACTTTCTTGATTTCGGCGCGCTGGGCGGGGGTGAAGCCGCCGCGGCGCAGGCCCACGACGTTGAGGCCGGCGATGACGCCGCCGAGGGTCATGACGGAGGTGCTGCAGAAGGAGGGGACGTCCTTGACGACGCCGAGGACGCCGGAAATCATGACGTAGCGGCCGAGGTGGACGTGCTGGTGGATGGCGCAGCCGCCGCCGAGGAAGGTGTGTTCGCCGACGTGGACGTGCCCGGCGATGAGGGCGCAGTTGGCCGCGATGACGTGGTCGCCGATCTGGGTGTTGTGGCCGAAGTGGCTGTTGGCCATCATGTAGACGTGGTTGCCAAGGCGGGTGGTGGTGCCTTCGCCGGCGCCGCGGTGGACGGTCGCGCCTTCGCGGAAGGTGCAGTCGTCGCCGACTTCGAGGTA
The DNA here is from genome assembly GCA_017540905.1 of Kiritimatiellia bacterium. Classification (GTDB taxonomy): domain Bacteria; phylum Verrucomicrobiota; class Kiritimatiellia; order CAIQIC01; family Lenti-01; genus CACXEY01. The sequence goes on from JAFYAC010000026.1 coordinate 17,950, forward strand.
GGAGGCCCAGCCGCCGTAGGAGAGGTCCTGGGGGAGGTCGCCGACGACGGCCCCGGCGTGGAGGACGCAGCGGGCGCCGAGGGTGGCGTAGTCGAGGACGCAGGCGTGGGGGCCGAGACGGCAGCCGTCGCCGAGGCGGGCCTTGGCCGCGACGTAGGCGAAGGGGCCGATTTCGCAGTTGGTGCCGAGCTGGGCGCCTTTTTCGATGATGGCGGTGGGATGGATCATGGGGTGCTCTCCTTGTGGCTTGTGTCCGGGCATCCTGCCACAAAGGGGCGGTGGAGGGAAGGAAAACCGGAAGGGGAAGGGCCGGAATTCCCGTCCGGCGGCGGCCAGAGGTGCTTGGTGGTGGCATGGTAGCGATCGTACTCACTGAAGACGCAGCCGCAGTAGGACTGCTTGTAGAGCCACTTCGTGAGGCGGGCGTCGGCCTCGTTGCCACGTCCGTCGCGGTAGAGGAACGCCACGCCGAACTCTTCCGCGGCCGCCTCCCCGGCGGCCTTCAGTAGCGCGTGGTTCTGCTGGAGGCTGGTGAGGAGCGTTGTGGTGAACGCATCGAAGCCCCCTTCCTTCGCGGCCTTCGCGGTCCGCCGCATGCGCATGGCGTAGCAGGCGGCGCAGCGCTCCGGGACGGTTTCCCGCCCGTGGACCGCGCGGCAGAATGCGACCAGCCCGTACCCCTCCCGCTCCTCGCCGGCGAGGTGTCCGTCGGCCAGCGCCAGACTGGCGCGTTCGCAGAGCATCCGGAGCGCCTTGCGGCGGCGGCGGTACTCGATGAGGGGGTGGATGTTGGGGTTGTACCAGAAGACCGTTGCATCGGCGGCCTGGATGCCATCCAAGGCGAGCCCCGGGAGGCACTTGGCCAGGCACCACGCGCAGCAGGCGTGCAGCAGCAGCTTCACGGCGCGGGCACTTTCCGGTACACGCGGATGTCCTCCGGGCCGAGGCAGACCAGCAGATAGGCGCCGTTGTCCGCCGTGTCTTCGAACAGCCGCAGGAAGAAGGCCTCCTCGCCGGGCCAGGGGTAGACGTACACGGCCGATTGGCCTTCCGCCGTCACGACGTCCAGTTCGGGGTCGCCGGACTCGGGATCGTAGGTCCCGCGCACGAAGCGGGCGAGCGTGTCGAAGCGGGCCGCGAGCTCCCGGGATTCCGCGACCAGGCGCGGATCGAGTTCCACACCGAGCGCCTCGAGTCCCAGCAACTGCGCGAGGATGGCGACGACGCCCTGCCCGCTGCCCCATTCCAGGAACTTCGCGCCGCGCGCGATGCGCTTGCTGCGGAGGAGCCAGAGCAGGAGCTGGAAGGCGTAGCGGTGGTCGCCGGAGGCGAAGCGGCCGCCGCCCATGTCGGCGGGGTAGCCCTCGGCGCGCCGTTCGGCGTCCTGGATGTAGCAGTCCACGTAGCGGGGCACGTCCGCCTCCCCCGCCTCGAACGGAACGTCCACCCGTTCCAGCCACGGATAAACCCCGTATTCGCGCAGCATGGCCGACGGCTCCGGCCTAGGCTTCTTCCGGCGGCCAGGCGAGGAGCATGCCGGCGGCGGTGCGCTGCGCGGCGTCCAGGCCTTCGAGGCATTCGGCCAGCGCCAGCGCGAAGGCCACGGCCGTGCCCGGTCCCTGGCTGGTCACGAGCCGGCCGTCGACGACGACGGGGTCGTCGAGCCACTTCCCGCCGGCGGCGAGTCCCTTCTCCACGCCCGGATAGCAGGTGAAGCGCTTGCCTTCCAGGAGGCCGGCCTTGTCCAGCACCCGGGGACCCGCGCAGATGGCGGCGATCCACTTGCCGGCCGCCGCGGAGCGGCGCAGGGCGTCGAGGACGCTCCGTTCCGATCCGATGGCTTCCACCCCGCCCATGCCGCCGGGGACCACGAGGGCGTCGAATCCGTCCGCCGCCGCGGCGTCCCAGGCCCCGTCGGGGACGAGGCCGACGCCGCGCGAGGCGCGGACCGCGCCCGGGCCGGCCACGCCCGCGAGGAACACATCGGCGCCCGCCCGGCGCAGGACATCCACCACCGCCACGGTCTCGAGCTCTTCCGAGCCGGGCGCCACCAGCACGCAAACCTTGGACATGGTCCCGTACCTCCGCTCAGTCCCCGCCCGGCTTGTTCTGGCCAATCCAGACGGCGGGATTGGTTTCCGAACCGCCGTAGGAGTAGAGGTAGAAAGTCTGCTTCGAGGTGTTGCTGTAGACGTAGGTCATGCCCCAGGGATCGAGCATGTTGGTGAGGTGGTGGTTGGCTTCCACGAGCGCGTTGCTGAGCGCCTCGGGCGAACTGGGCACGCGCCCGTACTCGGAGAGGTACTCCGTCACGAAGCTTGCCAGCTGTTCCGTTTCGGACTCGGCCCGCTTCCGCGCCGCGGACTTCTGGGCATTGCCCGCAAGCCCCAGCACCAGCGCCGAAAGGAGTGCCATGATGGCGATGACCGTCATCAGCTCCACCAGCGTGAACCCGTCTTTCCTACCGCGATAGTCCTTCATGATAAACCTCCATGCGGCCATGCATTGGCCATGGCTTCCTTTTACCCCATCCGGCGCCCCGAATCAATCCTCCCCCGCGGGAATCAGCGTCCGAAGGCGAGGGGATAGAGGGTGGCGTCGAGGAGGCGGGCGAGGCCGAACGTTTCGGCGTCGGTGAGGAGGATGCGGGAGCGCTGGGCGGGGGAGGTGGAATTGCGGCGCTTCTTGGAGACCTCGAAGACGGTGCCGCGGACGGGCTCGGTCTGGCGCGACATCTGGATGACGGTGGTGGTTTCGCCGCTGTCGTGGAACAGGCCCTTGCCGTCGGCGATGGACGGGGCCTTTCCGCAAAGGACGAGGAGAAGGTGGGAGACGTCGGAGAAGGTGAGCTTGACGGTGATCTTGTCGGTCCAGTTGAAGGTGGCGGCCTGGCGGTTGGAATCGGCGCGGGAGCCGGTGGCGAGGCTCTTCTGGTTGGCAAAGGCGGCAAAGAGGCAGCCTTCGCGGTCGGCGGTGGCCGGACGGAGATCGAACTGGAGGGCGCAACCGGTGCCCTTGGCGTTGGGGTGGTAGATGGCGAGGCTCGGGGCGTAGGCCTTCGGGGCGGCGGGGGCGGGGGCGGGGGAGGCTTGGGTTGCGGCGGGGGCGGTGTTTTGGGCGGGGGAGGGGTTCATGGGATTTCCTTTCGGGTTGTTGGGTTTTACGGGGTTGGAACTATCGTTCAGAAATGAAACATGAAAGGGGGGTGGGTGTCAAGGGGGAATTTTGCGGGGGAGGGAAGTGAGTGGGGCACGGAGTGGGGTGGGGGCCACATCGATTGCAATCGACTGCAATCGAGGGAGAGCGGTTTTTGCCCGCGGCGGGCGGCGGCGGTCAGGGGGGAGGGGCGTTGGTGGCGATGAAGTCGGCGATGGCGGAGGCGAGGGCGGAGCGGCCGGCGTTGCGGAGGTGCTCGTTGGGGTATTGGTCCGGGATGAAGAACTCGTGGGGGAAGGCGGCGTGCATATCCAGGACTTCGGCGCCGGCGCCGCGGACGGTGGCGGCGACGGTGGCGGCCTTTTCGTCGAGAATGGGCGAGACGGCGCCGTCGAGGAGGGCGTCGCAGCGCTGGACGTCGCAGGGCATGATGCAGAAGACTGCGCGCCGGCCGATGGCGCGGAGCAGGCGGGCGGCCTCGGCGGTGGCGCGGAGGTTGAGGTTGTCCGGGGAGAGGGGCTGGCCGTAGCGGAGGATGACATTTTCGCGGCGGAGGTCGTCGGTGACGTCGTCGATCTTGAAGCGGGTGTCCGGGAAATCGCGGTTGCGCCCGATGGGGCGGCCCTGCCAGACGATGGTGCGGCGGAGGTCTTCCTCGGGGCGCAGGTCGGGGCGGTACGAGGGGAACTGGAAGATGCGCATGGGGCGGGCGAAGGCCCGCAGGGGGCGGTGGAAGAGCTGGCGCATGTCGGCGATGTGGAGCTTGTTGCGCGTCCAGGGGGTGCGGCCGTCCCCGGAATAGTTGGCGAGGTTGACGGTGAGGACCCAGGTGTTGGTGGGGCCGGCGGCGATCTTGCCGGCCATCTCGCGGATGTAGTCGCGGAAGAGGCGCATGTCGTAGCCGCCGAGCGCGACGGCCCCGACCTTGTGGTCGGAGGCCACGGAGACGAGGGTGGAAAGCGGCAGGGAATCCTGTTCGTCGTGGTCGAAGGACGCGTCGATGCTGTCGCCGAGGAAGACGATGCTCTTGGCGTATTCGTGGGGCATGTGCGTGATGGTCCAGCCGAACTTGGGGGGCCACAGGGCGTCGATGCCGAACTCCGCGGCGGCGGCGAGCGCGGCCACGAGGAGGAGGGCGGCGAAGAAGGCCGGGCGGCCGGGCGCGCGGTCAGAATTGGAAGTAGATGAAGGGTTTTTCATGGGGGACGCCAAGATTCATGACGCAGAGGACGAGCGCAACGTAGATTGGGAGCTTGATCCAGAAGGAGAGACGGCGCCAGCGGTCGGCGGCATGGCCGAATTCGGCGAAGGCTTCGGCGAGGACCAGCACGGCCAGGGCGGAGAGGGTAATCCAGAGTCCGGAGGGCACGGTGGACGCGACCGTGAAGGAGGGGGCCGCGGCCGTGGCGCCGCCCGCCATGCGGCGGAACATGGCCATGGCCGCATTCCACGTGGGCGCGCGGAAGAACACCCACGCCGCGGTGACGAGATGGAAGGTCAGGACGGTGCGCACCGCATTGCGCAGCGGGCCGTCCGGATCGACGCGGAAAAAGGCGCAGGCGCGGCGGCGCCAGGCATCGGTGGCGCGGCTGCAGAGGAGGAAGAGGCCGTGGAGGCCGCCCCACACGACGAAGGTCCAGGCGGCGCCGTGCCAGAGGCCGCTGGCGAGGAACACGACCATCGTGTTGAAGGCCCAGCGGGCCGCGGTGACGCGGTTGCCGCCGAGGGGGATGTAGAGGTAGTCGCGGAACCAGCTGGAAAGCGAGATGTGCCAGCGGCGCCAGAACTCGCCCACGGAACGGGAAAAATAGGGGCGGCGGAAGTTGAGGATGATGTCGAAGCCCATCACGCGGCCGGCCCCGCGCGCGATGTCGGTGTAGCCGGAGAAGTCGCAGTAGATCTGGAAGGCGAAGAAGTAGGCCGCGAGGATGGCCGCGGGCGCGGAGGCGGCGGCGGGGGAGGCGTAGGCGGCGTCCACGAACTCGGCGAGGCGGTCCGCCACGACCACTTTCTTGAAAAAGCCCCAGAGCATCAGTTCGAGGCCGGCCGCGGCTTCGGCGGTGTCGAACACCTGCGTGCGGCGCAGCTGCGCGAGGAGATTGCCGGGGCGTTCGATGGGGCCGGCGACCAGCTGGGGGTAGAACATGACGTAGGTGGCGAAGCGACCGAGGTGGCGCTCGACGGGCTGCGTGCCGCGGTAGACTTCGATGAGGTAGGCCAGCGTCTGGAACGTCACGAACGACAGGCCGATGGGCAGGATGACGTCGGTCGCCGGCAACTTCGGCAAGCAGCCCGTCCAGACCGCGAGGGCATCCCAGTTCGCGGCGAGGAAGTTCCAGTACTTGTAGAACACGAGGATGCCGAGGTTGAAGAACGTTCCGGCCAGCAGGCACGCCCTGCGGGGGGCGGAAGACGGGGCGGGGCCGCAGTGGGCCATGCCGAGGGCCGCCAGCCAGTCCGCGCAGACGATGGCCGCGAGGATGAAGATGTAGACCGGGACGAACGCCATGTAGAACCAGCAGCTGGCGGCGAGCAGCCAAATCCAGCGGGAAGCGGGCCGGATTGCGAAAAAGACCAGCGTCACCAACGGAAAGAAAAGCAAAAATTGATAATCGATGAAGGACATGCGAAGCGGGAAGATAGCACGTGCGGCGGCAAGGGAAAGCGAAAAATGTGGTTTCCATGAATAAACAAACGCCCGTTCCGAAAATTTCCGCTTGCCTTTGCGGGCGTTTTCCGCTTTATTGTCCCGCGTTCGTGCGCACCTCCGGGAAAATCCCGGCGCACGGACCGTGTGTTTGCAGGCGCTTCAGTGGGTTTTCTGCCGCAAACCTGGTCACATAGGAAAACCCGGGTCATCTAACCTCCCCCAAGAGTCAAGTATGGCTAAAAAGAAAAAACCCGCCGTCGAAATGGATGCCGAGCGCGCCAAGATGATGGCCATGTATGAATCCACCCTCCTCGATTTCGTCGAAGGCGGCATCGTAAAGGGAACCGTGGTGGAAATCCGTCCCCAGGAAGTCCTCGTCAACATCGGCTACAAGTCCGAAGGCCTCCTGCCCGCAACCGAATTCGAAGACATCTCCGCCGTCCAGGTCGGCGACGAAGTCGACGTCATGCTCCTGCGTCTCGAAGACGAAAACGGCATGGTCGTCCTCAGCAAGACCCGCGCCGAACAGCAGCGCAACTGGGACCGCGTCCTCACCTCCTGCGAAGAAGGCGCCATCGTCACCGGCCTCGTCAAGGGCAAGGTCAAGGGCGGTCTGCTCGTCGACGTCGGCGTCGACGCCTTCCTGCCCGGCTCCCAGATCGACGTCATCCCCGTGCGCAACCTCGACGACTTCCTCGGGCAGTCCCTCGAGTGCAAGGTCATCAAGATCAACAAGGAACGCCGCAACATCGTCCTCTCCCGCCGCGACCTCATCGAAGAGCAGCGCCGCGAGCAGAAGAAGAAACTCCTCGCCGAGATCCAGCCCGGCCAGACCCGCACCGGCGTCGTCAAGAACATCACCGACTTCGGCGCGTTCGTCGACCTCAACGGCATGGACGGCCTGCTGCACATCACCGACATGTCCTGGGGCCGCATCAACCACCCCAGCGAAGTCGTGCACGTCGGCCAGGAACTCGAGGTGGTCGTCCTCGACGTCAACCAGGAGAAGGAGCGCATCTCCCTCGGACTCAAGCAGAAGCAGCAGAATCCGTGGGAAGAGATCGAGCTCAAGTACCCCAAGGGAACCCGCGTCCACGGCAAAGTCGTCAACCTCGTCCCCTACGGCGCGTTCGTCCAGCTCGAAGACGGCGTCGAAGGCCTCGTCCACGTTTCCGAGATTTCCTGGACCAAGCGCGTCGCCCGCGCTTCCGACGTCCTCAAGGAAGGCGACGAAGTGGACGCCGTCGTCCTCAACGTCAACAAGGAAGAGCAGAAGATCTCCCTGGGCATCCGCCAGACCGAGGCCAATCCGTGGGACGACGTGGTCAGCAAGTACCCGCTGGGCTCGCGCGTCAAGGGCAAGGTCCGCAACTTCACCAACTACGGCGCCTTCGTCGAGCTGGAAGAAGGCGTGGACGGCATGATCCACGTTTCCGACATGTCCTGGGCCCGCAAGATCAACCACCCCTCCGAAGTCCTCAAGAAGGGGCAGGAAGTCGAAGCCATGGTCCTGGAAGTCTCCCCCGAGAACCAGCGCATCTCCCTTGGCCTCAAGCAGGCGCAGGAAGACCCGTGGTCCGGCATCTCCAACCGCTACCACATCGGGCAGCTCATCAAGGGCAAGGTCTCCAAGCTGGCGAGCTTCGGCGCGTTCGTCGAACTCGAAGAAGGCGTGGACGGCCTGGTGCACATCTCGCAGATCAGCGACGACCACGTCGCGAAGATCCGCGACGTCCTCCAGCCCGGCCAGGAAGTCGAAGCGCGCGTCATCAAGATCGACCCGATCGACCGCCGCATCGGCCTTTCCATCAAGGCCGCGCAGCTTCCGGACGAACAGTTCGAAGTGGACGACTCCATGCTCGAAGGCCTCCGCCCCGGCGAAGACCTCGTCGACCTGGCTGGCGCCTTCGACGCCGCCCTCGGCGGTGCCGACGTCTGGTCCCCCGGCTCCGGCAAGAAGGACGAGGAATAACCCTCCCCATCCCCCCTACCGGGAAACACACGCGGCGCGGAGCAATCCGCGCCGCGCGTTTTTTCAGCCGCAACCCCGGCCCGCCCGGAAGTTTTCCAATGGTTGGAAACTTTTTTTCCAATGGTTGGAAAATCCGGACCGTTTTTTCCAATGGTTGGAAACTTTTTTTCCAATGGTTGGAAAATCCGGACCGTTTTTTCCAATGATTGGAAAACTTTTTTCCAATGATTGGAAAATTCGCCCTTGTTTTTTCAATGATTTGTAAAAATTGACAACATTTTTCCAATGGGATTGTCAGGTGAAACCCTTGCCTTTTGCGTGGTTCGGCTGGCCAGTAGGGGCCGACCTCCGGGCGGCCCGTCATGGGCCATCCTGCTACACGGCCCGCCCGGAGGTCGGGCCCTACCAGGGGGGAGGCGACAAGAAATCGCAAGGTTTTCGCATGGCAAATCCAATGGGCTGAGTCCGCAGGTCGCTTCAAGGACATGCCAGGAACACCCCGTCCGTGCGGCCGCGACGAAGCGCGGCCCTCCCCGGGCGTTTTCCTCCCGCATGGTCGCGCGGAAGCGCGACCGGAGCGCTCTCCATGGGGAAATGGCTGGTGGCCGAGGGCACAACCGGCTCTAGTACATCGCAAGGCTCGGTCTTTCGGATGTTTCTGGTAGGGCGGCGAGTCCCTTCGCCGCCGTGTGACTGGCAAGCGCATGGAAAGCTTTGCATTTGGCTTCATGCGGTGGCCCATTTGCACGGCGGGCAGGGGACTGCCCGCCCTACCAGCCCGACACATGCGATTATGATGTGCTGGGAGGGATTGGCTTCGTCCGGGCTGTGTCCACAGGGCGCTTCGGGGAGATGCCGGGAACACTCCGTTCGCGCGGCCGCGACAAAGCGCGGCCCTCCCGCTGCGCCAAGCAGTGGCAAGGGGTCAGTCGGAGGGGGCGTCTGGGGAGACGCGGAGGGTGCCGAACCAGGTGGCGTCGAGGTTGGTGCGAAGGGTGATGTCGGCGCCGGTGCCGGGGCCGAGGTCGTTCGTGAGCGGGGCGGAGAGGAGGTTCGTGCGGTACAGCAGCCGGTACCAGCGGCCGGTGCGGGAGGCGAAGCGGAAGACGGCCTGTGTCGCCGTGGTCAGGTCCTGCCGGAGTTCGAGCTTGAGGACGCTCGCGGCGTCGGTGGGGCAGGTGTCGGCCAGGTATTCGTCCCAGGTGGTCATGCCGTCGGAGTCGGCGTCGGCGGCGGGGGCGAAGGCGGGGGCGTTGGAGGTGGCGCCGAAGCGGTCGGCGAGCCACTGGGCGAAGGCGTCTTCGGCGGTCCACACGCGGATGGGCAGGGCGACGGCATGGACGCCGTAGGCGTTGGAGGCGGTCATGGCGAAGTTTTGCGTTTCGTAGCCGGGTTCGGGGGCGTCGGGCGTGTAATGGAAGGTGTAGCGGCCGGACTTCGCGGTGGCGTCCCAGGAGTTGGTGACGAAGCCGAACCGCCAGGCGTCCTCGGAGGAGTTTTTGATGGTGACGGCGGGTTGAGGGTCGCCGGAGACGGTGAATTCCACGCGGCCCTCGATGCCGACCTGGAAGGGGGGGATTTCCAAGGGCAGGGTGATGGCGGGGATGGCCCCGTCGCCGGCGGCGGTCGTGAATTGGAGTTCCCCGGAGAGGTCGGTCTCCCAACCGCGGCCCTGGGCCTTAACGGTGAGGTAGTAGGTGGTGGATGGGGCCAGGCCTTCCAGCAGGAAGACGTTTTCGGCGACGGCGGCGGGCATGCCGTCGAGCGGCACCGCGGCGGCGGCGGCAAGGGTGATGTGGAGGTCGTGGACGTTGGCGATGCGGTTGCCGCTGCGCAGCAGACGGAAGATGGTACCGGCGGGCTGCCCCGCGCTCCACGCGTGCCGGTTGGTCGCCGTCGTGGAGTTCAGCGAGAAGGTTTCGACGTCGGTGAAGGTCGCCCCGCCGTCCCGGCTCTCCTGGAGCTTGAGGGTGGCGAGACCGTCCATGGAGCGCCCCGCCAGCGCAATCGCGGAAACGCGGTCCAGCGCCGGGAACTGCAACCAGGCGGAAGTGTTCCTGAAGGAGACGAAGCCCTTCGACCCGATTCCGCTCGCGGCGCCCTTGTCGTATACCGACATCCCGGAGAACGTCCACGTCCCGATTGCGGTTTCCTGGGTCTTCACGGAGGATGACGTCTCGGACGCGGGCAGGTATTCCCAGTCCTGGAAGTCCACGTCGATGGTGGAGACGCCGCCCGCGCCGTCGATGTGCCAGACGTTCAGGATGTAGTTGGTGGCGCCTTCGATGCCGGTCCACGAGACGAGGGCCTGCGTGGCATCCGCGCCGTCCAGCACGGCGACGGGCCGCTCCAGGGAGTCGGTGGTGAAGCTGCGCGGCCCGCTGACGGCGTGGCCGACGTGCAGGCGCCAGTAGTAGAGCGTGTCGGGGAGGAGGTTTTCGATGGTGCAATCGACGTAGGTCTCCCCGAAGCCGCCGACGGTCCCCGCCCAGAGCTTGTTGCCGAAGGAGGTGCTCGTGCCGTACTCGAAGATGACGTCCAGTTGGTTCGTGGTGTTGGCGACGACGGTGCCGGAGAGCACCGCGGCGACGGCCGTGGCCAGGGTTTCGTCGGTCGCGATCACGGGATCGGGCTGCACCTCGTTGATGGTGACCGAGGCGGGGAAGACGAACTCGGCGGCGGGCCAGGCCGCCCCAGCCTGGACGGAAACCGTGGCGGCATAGGTCCCGACGTCGACGGGCGCGGAGACGCTCTCCTCCGCCCCTTCGGCAAGGTACCGGACCGTCCAGACGGCGTTGGTCGGGGTGACATGGAAATCGTTGGTGTGGGCGGTGCCGTTCCAGTCGACGGTGATTTCGGCGGCGAGTTCGCAGGCAACCTCGACTGGAAGCATGGAGACGAGGAGGATGTTGTCGATGTCGAGTTGCTTGGAGGAGGTGCCGCCGTCGGTGCGGAGACGGAAGTGGGCGCCGTCGGGGATGCCGAGGCCGACGAGGACGACGTTGGTGAGGCCGGCGGCCTTGGCGGTGGGGACGGAGGCGTAGGTTTCCCAGGTGGCGCAATCGTTGGTGGAGGCTTCGACGAGGATGTTTGGGGTGCCGGTGTTGGAGCCGTAGCGGCCGAAGAAGAAGGAGAGGATGTGGAGGCCGTTGGTGAGGGGGCCGGCGAGCGTCAGCGTGGCGTTGGTGCGGGTGCGCATGGCCTGGGCGCCGATGCGTTTGTCCTTGTCGGTCTTCCCGATGATGGTTTCGGGGGAGAGGGTCCAGACGCGCCCGGAGTTGGTGAAGGTGACGGTGGGGGGATAGTAGGCTTTGGAGACATTCTCGAAATCGAGGAAGAAGGTTTCGGTGCGGCCTTCCCATTCGGCGGGGTCGTGGTCGCCGTCGCAGGCGTTGCCGACGTGGTCGCCGTCGTAGTCTTCCTGGCGGGGGTTGTATTCGGCGGGGCAGTTGTCGATTTCGTTGGGTACGGCGTCGCCGTCCATGTCGGGGTCGCAGTCGTCGCCGTAGCCGTCATCGTCGATGTCGGACTGGATGGTGTTGGCGGTGTCGGGGCAGTTGTCTTCGTCGTCGAGCAGGCCGTCGGCGTCGGTGTCCACGCGAGCGAGGCGGAGGGCGCCGTTGGCCTGGTTTTTGTTGAGCTTGCCGGGGGTGGCGTTGGTGGAGGACCAGGCGGGGAGGGCGTAGAGGCCGGGGTCGGTGCAGCCGGTGCGGACGTCGTCGGGGCATTGGAGGGAGAAGGCCGCGGCGGTGGGGGAGGTACCGAGGCAGTGGAGGTAGTTGGCGGCGCCGCGGGCGACGTCGGTGGAGACGCCGGTGGGGAGCTTCATTTCCACGAAAGCGTTGGTGGAGGCCAGGGCCACGGCGTCCACGACGGCGCCGGCGGCGTTCTTGAGAATCAGCATGCACGGGTTTTTCTCCGTGTTGTCGGCGAGGAGGTTGGTGTTGGCGATGACAAAGTCGCAGTTTGGGGCTCCGGGGGTGCCAGCGACGAAGAATCCGATTGGATTTCCGAATTTATCGGTGACACCATCGTCAGGTATGACGCAATCGTCTGGGATGGTGCAGTGCCAGCGGGACAGGGCGGATTTGGTGAAGCATTCGAGCTTCCAGCCGGAGAGGTCGAGGCCGGCGGCGCCGACCAGCTCGACGAACTCGTTGGTGGCGCCGGAGGTCTTGACTTCGTTGATCAGGACGTCGTTGAGGTTGGTCGCGGCGGCGCTGCCCGGGAAGGTGTAGCTGCGGACGGCGGAGGAGAGGGGGCTCCAGCCGCCGGGGCCGTCGAAGGCGAGTGAGACGTAGTAGTCCATGGAGCTGCCGGCGGACTGGGCGCCGTTGGTCGCGGCGGAGAGCCAGGCGGTGCCGGCGGCGTTGGTCATCGCGGCGGTGTGCCAGTCGCCGCCGTCCACGCGGAAGAGCGCCGTCATCGCGAGGTTCGACGCGAGGACGTTGGGGATGGCCGTCGCCGCGAAGCGGAAGTCGTCGGAGGCCAGCGGTGCCGAGGAGTCGCGGTCGGCGGCGCGGAGGGCGACGTCGGTGAGGCTTGCGTTGGCTTCGGCGACGGCCAGGTGGGTGCCTGGGGTCGCCGCGGAGACGTCCGCGATGGCCCACTCGGCGGCGTGCCAGGTCGCCATCGGCTCGGTGACGCCGGGGACGCGGGAGGCGGCGGAGGCGGTGTAGTTCCACGCCCTGCCGGTGCCGTCGACGCCGATGGCGCCGTAGATGTCGTGGACGGCGCCGGCGGCGTTGCGCAGGACGATGGCGTCGTCGCCGTCGGCGTAGCCGATGCCTTCCCATGCGGCGTCGGGGACGGTCCCCCACGCGCGGCGGGCTTCGTTGGTGTCGTACGCGAGCCAGCAGGCCGCGCCGGCGGCAAGGACGATGCCGTCGAGGGAGCGGGTTTCGGCGGCGACGGAGGAGCCGTCGGGGTAGAGTTCGAGGGTGTAGCCGGCCAGGTCGAGGGGGCCGTTGCCGGTGTTGCAGATTTCGACGTAGTTGGCGGCGGGGTTGGCGGGGTTGTGGACCAGCTCGGAGAGGATCGCGACCGGGGTCAGGCCGCCCACTTCGTCGATCATGTGGAAGTCGCTGAAGACGAGGAAATGGTCGGAGGCGTTCGTGCTGGAGGCGGGGTCGGGGAGCGGGCCGGGCTTGCGGAGGCCGGGCGAGGCGGCGGAGTCGTCGGCGGAATAATAGACTTCGGCGACAGGCGCGCCGTAGCTGCTGGCCATGATCTCGGGGCTGAAGAGGATGTAGTCGAGGCGGTAGATGCCCAGGCCGTCGCCGCCCTTCCAGTTGGTCACCCACTTGGCGGCGGTGCCGGTCTGGAAGGCGTCCACGGGGCGGACGTCGCCGAAGCGCTCGGTGGGGTAGGGGCGGTAGTCCATCACGAAGGATTCGCGGGCGGCGTTGGTGGCGTGCCAGGGGTGGTCGCGGCCGAGGACGAAGTCGGCGCCGGAGCCGAAGTTCCCGTTCGTTTCGTACTTGCGGAACTGGGCGTAGGTGAAGGAGGCCGGCTGGAAGGCCGCCGCCTCCGCCGGCGCGTCCCAGCGGCCCGGGGCCGAGTCGTTGAAGTCGCCGAGCACCACGTACTCCACGTCGTTCTCGTCCGCGCCCAGGATGCGCTCCTCGACGTACTCGCGGACGCGGCGCGCCTCCAGTCCGCGGTGGATGCGCAGCGGGATGCTCACCGTCGTCGCCGCCGAATGCACCGTGACCACGTGCAGCGGGTTGAGCGCGCCAGGGACCTCGATCTTCGCGTGGATCGGCCAGCGCATGAACTCGACGGCGTCCGGGTCGTGGTAGTTCTCCTTGACGATGGCCGACGCCGCGATGGGCCAGGCGCTGAAGATGGCGACCTTGTCGCCGCTGGCCGTGGTGCGGCCGGTGCCGGGGGCGGGCATGAAGGCGCGGTGGGGCAAGGGCTTGGGCATCGTGGCGAAGAGGGCCGTGAGCGCCGCCTCCTGCGAGGAGGAGACTTCCTGGATGGCGAGGATGTCCGGCTGCACCCGCTTGACGATGTTCGAGAACGAGGCGAAGGGGACGGGCTTGCTGTCCTTGAGGTTGCAGAGGTTCATCGTCGCGATGCGCACGTCCACGGCGCGCGCCGCGGTTGCCGCCAGCAGGAAAACGCACGCCGCCGCCCACCCCAATATGCGATGATGAAAACCCTTGGATGCTTTCTCCATGCCATCGACCTCGTACGGCCCTTTTTACTCTTCCGCACGCGCCTGCGAAAGCGAAAAGCGAAAAGCGTTTCCAGGTGCGTGCGAAAGGAGTGGGAGGGCTTCGCCCACCCGTGCAACGCAAAGCGCATGCTTTTGGTTCTTCGGGGATTATAGTGGAGCCACTCTGGAATCCCACGAATGCAAGGCAGAAGGGGGGCGACAGGACACTTCCCCCTCCGAAAGGGGGGGGCGCGGCCATGGATGGGATGTCCATGACTCGCAGAAGGAAAACGCCAGGGGCTGCGACGGAGGGAGTACTGCGCTTGGCCGTCGCGGCACGTGCGACTCCGCACCGGCGACGAACGAATCAAGACTTCTGCGGATGGGCCAGTGGACGCATGCATCGACGGCCGCCCGCAGTACTCCCCCCGCCGTCCTTTCCATTTGCTCCGAAGGCACAATTCCATTGGCAATCCTTTCGCCGGTGGGGGGGGAGGGACGCGCTTCTGCGCGTCCGCTGGCGGGACAAAGGGAGGGGGCGGCCGGCTGGTAGGGGCCGACCTCCGGGCGGCCCGCCATGGGCCATCCTTTCGCGCGGCCCGCCCGGAGGTCGGGCCCTACCGGAGGGAGAGAGCGAGAAGGAGTCGCAAGGTTTTCACCTGGCAACTTCGGGCGCGGCCATTTTGCACGGCGGGCAGGGGACTGCCCAGAATGCCGATCAGATAAGGATTATCCCTTGAGGGAGGGGCCTGCGGCGCCAAACACGGAGGGAACGGAGGCACGGAGACACGGAGAGTTTTTGGATGGAACGTTTGTTGGAGGAGACTTCGCACCCGAAAAACGCCGGCCAAACGCGTGGGAGGGACGTTTTTGGAAGTACGAAGCCCCTCCCTGGAAAATCTCCGTGTCTCCTTCCTCCGCGCGCTCCGTGTTTTGCGCCGCAGGCAGAGGAAAAAGGAGAGCGGGCGGGGTTGTGCCATGGGTGGGCGGAGCTTGTCTGATCAGCATTCGGGACTGCCCGCCCTACACGAGGTCGGCAAATGCGAATGGTTGTCTTTGCGATGCAGGAGAGCAGGTTGAGATTTTCCGTAGCTTTCCAGACGGTTTCCAAGCGCAAGGTCGCGCGGAAGCGCGACCCTCCCGGGGCGCGCTCCACGGGGAGGGAGAAAGGATGGATGCCACGCCCTTAAACGGGTCTCAGGCGTGCGGGGAGTGGCAGACGCGGCGGAAGACGTTGGAGCAGCGGCCGCAGCGGGTGCAGTCGGCGGCGCAGGTGGCGCCGATGCCGGAGGTGGCCCAGTCGGGGGGGAAGAGTTTGTTGTCGACGACCAGCGGGGCGAAGGCCGCCGAATGGTCGGGGTCCATCAGTTCGGGGAGGTTGCCGTCGAAGGAATAGGCGGCGTAGGCGCGGAGGATTTCGACCGGGCGCGGGTGGCGGCGGGTCGCCAGCTTGAAGAGCGATATGCCCGCCTCTTCCCAGAGGGGGACGTCTTCCGGGCGGATCCACGTCGCGCGGAGGAAATCCTCCAGGGCGTCCCCGCCGGCGGCGTAGTGGGTCTTGCAGCGGAAGAAGGAGAAACCATATTCATCCGCCGCCGCACGGTCCTGCGGGCGGCGGCCGTCGCCGTGCCCGTGGAGGTTGTCGTGGAACGTCTGGAACGGGCATTCGCGGAGGCAGCCGCTGTTGACCTGCATGCCGACGGTCTTGCCGTTCGCGCGCGCCCAGTCCGCCATCCGCGCCGCGTAGGCGAGGTCGCGCTGGCGTTCGCGGGAGAGGTAGAACTCGTCGAACAGGTCCGCCGCGTAGCCGAAGCCCACAGAGCCGTGGATGCGCATGTTCACCGAGGCCCGGATGCGCACCGCCGGGTACTTCACCCGCAACACGCGCGCGATGAACGGGGAGGTCGTCGTCACCGTGTCCGGGAAAAGCCCCTCGGCCTCCATCTCGCCGAGCATGCGCGAGACGAAATCCGCGAGGTCGGTGCTGATGGCTTCGTCGCCGTAGCAGTTGGCGTTGAACAGCGCGTCGAGGCGGACGCCGTTCGCGCGCGCCCAGCGCAGGTCGGAGACGAGCCGCGCGCGGACCTCGGGGGTGAACTCCGGCGCCGGACGGCAGGAGAGCACGCCCGGCCAGGCGAAGAACACCTCGGCGATGCGCGGCAGCAGGGGGGCGCACGCCTCGCGGAAGGGGGCGTTGTAGAAATGGCCGACGGCCAAGTTCCGTTTCACGGCGGGTTCGTTCATGGTTGCCTGTTCCTCGTTGTCTTCTCTACCGGATAAGCGTCCGCGTGTCACGTCCGGTTCGCTCGGACGGGACGCCTTCGGCGGATGGATGGGGGGGGGATGAATGCTGGCCAGACAAGCTCCGCCCGCCCATGGGGTGGCCGCGCCCGCACTCCTTTTTCCTATGCCTGCGGTGCAAAACACGGAGGGGAAGGAGGAAGGAGACACGGAGAGATTTTGGATGGAGTGTTTGTTGGAGGAGACTTCGCACCCGGAAAACGCCGGACAAACACTTGAGAGGGCCGTTTTTGGAAGTGCGAAGCCCCTCCCGGAAAAATCTCCGTGTCTCCGTGCCTCCGTTCCCTCCGTGTTGGGCGCCGCAGGTTCCTTCCCATGGGAAAATCTTGTGGAAAAGAGGAGGGTTTTCTGCCATGCTCCGCGGGAATCCGCCAGGGAAAAGACATCATGCTGCAACCTCTACACGTCGTGTACCTCCACGCGCCGGCCGATGACGACGGCGCGGTCTTGCCGGAGATGGAATACGGGCTTTCGGACGCGTTCCGCGCGTTCTGCAAGGAGGCGTTCTCCAACGGCCACCCGCTGGATTTCCCGCGGCTGAAGCTGCTGGTGGTCCGTACGCCCCAGGAGTTGAGCGACCTGCTGTTCGACGTGGAGGACCGGCACCGGTTCGTGTCGGACGCGGCCCAGCACTGCTGCCTGTTCCTGTTCGACGACGCGCTGCCGGGGGCGGAGGGGGAGGCGGAGCGGCCGGTGCAGTCGCTGGAGGTGGACGGGATGCCGCTGGCGCGCTGGTTCCTGGCCTATTTCCCGGCGCTGCCGAAGGTGGTGCTGGAGCGGCCGGGCCGGGCGGAGGCGCCGCCGCCGACCAGGCGGTGGACGGCGCGCCCGGCGGAGATGTTCCGGAATCCGGCGGCGCACCGGGAGAGGCTGGTGCGGCTGTTCCGGTCGTTCTGGCTGCCGCGCTTCTGGACGGCGCTGCGGGAGTACGTGTGCAACCGGGCGGGAAGCAACTGGCACACGCCGGGCCACAACGGGGGGCGCGCGTTCGACGATTCGCCGTTCCTCCGGGGGTTCCACGACGCGTTCGGGGACATGTCGTTCCGGGCGGACCTGTCGGTGTCGGTGGAGCGGCTGGGGGATTTGTCGTCGCCGGAAGGCCCGGCGCCGCTGGCGGAGGCGCAGCGGCTGGCGTCGGAGATCTTCGGTTCGGCGCAGACGGCGTTCATCACGAACGGGACGAGCACGTCGAACAAGGCGATGCTGATGACGCTGCTGCGCCCGGGGGAGACGGTGCTGCTGGACCGCAACTGCCACAAGTCGGTGCACCACGCGGTGGTGCTGTCGGGGGCGGTGCCGCGGTACCTGCCGGCGCGCTACAACGCGCGCTACGGGGTGTGGGGGCCGGTGGCGCTGGAGGACATCCGCGCGGAGCTGGAGCGCCCGGCGGGGGCGTCGGGGCCGCCGCGGCTGCTGGTGCTGACGACGTGCACGTACGAGGGGGTGCTGTACCCGGCGTGGGAGGTGGCGCGGCTGTGCGAGGAACAGGGCGTGCTGTTCTACGCGGACGAGGCGTGGGCGCCGTACCTGGCGTTCCACCCGTTCTACACCTGGGAGGGGCCGGACGGGGCGCCCTCCCGCTACGCGGCGGTCAACGAGCTGCGCGGCGCGCACTTCGCGGTGCAGTCGACGCACAAGGCGCTGGCGGCGTTCTCGCAGGCGTCGATGATCCACGTCTCGACGCGCTTCCGGGCGCTGCTGGACGACGAGTCGTTGCGGCAGTTCCGCTGGCTGCGCAAGCGGTTCGCGCTGCACGGGCGCGGGTCGTTCGAGAAGTTCCTGCACGACCTGCACGAGGTGCTGCGCTACTGGCACTCGACTTCGCCGCACTACCCGATGCTCGCCACGCTGGACACGGCGGGGGTGCACATGCGGCTCGAAGGGCTTTCGCTGCTGGAGGACCGCCTGCACTGGGTGGCGGCCTTCAAGCGGCGCGTCGCGGACATGGCGGGGCTGCCGGAGGCGGATTGTTTTCCTTCGCTCGCGGAAATCGCGGGTCCGGGTCCGGACTGGGAGGGGCAGGGCTACCTGCACGACCCGCTGAAGCTGTTGCTCTCGTTCCGCACCCCGGAGGCGCGGGAACGTTTCGAGCGGGCGCTGCTGCGGGCGCGCATCCAGTGGGAGAAGGCGTCGCCGGCGACGTTGCTGTTCCTGGTGACGGCGGGCACGGTGGAGGAGCACTTCGAGTATCTCTACCGCGTGTGCCGCGAGCATGCGGAGTGCATCGGGCGGCCGGAGCGGGAGTGCCGGATTCCCTCGATCCCGGCCGCGATCGACGAGCAGGTCTCGGTGCTCCCCCGCGACGCGGCGCTGTGCGACGGGGAGCTGGTCCCGCTGGCGGAGAGCGAGGGGCGCGTCTGCGGGCAGCTGATCGTGCCGTATCCGCCGGGCATCCCGGTGCTGCTGCCGGGGCTGCGCATCACGCGGCCGATGATCGACCTGCTGATGGACGTGGTGGCGACGGAAGGCCCCGCCGCGGTGCACGGGCTGTTCGTGCGCGGGAAGTCGCTGATGGTCGAGGTGCTCGCCCGGGACGAGGAGTCGCGGGTGGCGCGGATTCCGTGACGGGGGACGGGGGGCTGCGGCGGCGGGGGGCGGGGGCGGCGTCAGGGCTCGGCGGGGGAGGTGTCGAGGTCGAGGTGGTGGCGCTGGAGGAGGGTGCCTTCGGCGAGGGAGAGGGCGGAGGCGAGGCGGAGGTAGTCGGTCAGGGCCGCGATCTCGGATTGGCGGGCCGTGGTC
The DNA here is from genome assembly GCA_017540905.1 of Kiritimatiellia bacterium. Lineage (GTDB taxonomy): Bacteria > Verrucomicrobiota > Kiritimatiellia > CAIQIC01 > Lenti-01 > CACXEY01. Next base: position 36,931 of record JAFYAC010000026.1, read on the forward strand.
AGGTCGCGCTGGAGCTGGAGGACGACGAAGGGGGTGGATTGGCCGCTGTCGAGTTTCTTCTGTTCGGCGGAAAGGGCGTCTTCGGCGCAGGCGCGGGCTTCGCGGGTCGCCGCGATCTTTTCCCAGCCGGTGTCGAGGGCGGCGGTGGCGTTCTCGACTTCGACCAGGGCGTTTTCTTCGAGGCGGCGCAGTTCCAGGCGCATGCGTTCGGCGTTGGCCAGGGCCTGGCGGTGGGCGGCGGAGGCGGCGCGGTTGCCGAGGGGGATGGTGAAGGTCAGGCCGGCGGTCCAGTAGGGTTCGTCGGCGGAGGCGAGCTGGGAGAAGGCGTCGGGGTAGGTGTCTTCGTCGGAGGCGGCGACTCCGGCGCCGAGGACGAGGTCGAGGGAGGGGAGCGTCTGGTTGCGCCGGTAGTCGACTTCGATGCCCTGCCGGACGAGGGCGAGCCGCTGGGCGCGGATGTCGGGGCGCAGGTCGAGGGCGAGGTCGCCGGAGGCGGCGGGGTCGGTGGGGACGCGCGCGGGGTCGAGGGTGTAGCGGGCGTCGATGCGCAGGTTGCGGACGGTGCGCTGGTCGGCGAAGACGAGGGATTTCAGGTCGTTGTGGGCGACGGCGGCGGCGCGGTGGGCGTCGGAGAGTTCGGCGCGGGCGGTGGCGGCCTGGGAGGCGGCTTGCCGGGCGTCGAGGGCGAAGGCGGTGCCGACGGAGACCTTGCGTTCGGTGTCGGCGGCGAGCTGCTCGGCGAGGGCGAGGGCTTTTTCGCGGACGGCGATGGTTTCGCGGGCCTGGATGAGGGCATAGAAGGCGGCTTCGACGGCGGCGACGGTGGATTGGATTTTTTGTTCGAGGGCGAGGGCGGCTTCGTCGGAGAGGGTTTTGGCGGTGGCGATGCGGTAGTGGGTGGCCGGGGTCTTGAATCCGCGGAGGAGGGGTTGGGTGAGGGTGAGTCCGGCGGAGGCGGTGGTGGTGTCGAAGGGGTTGTTGGCGCGGGTGCCGGAGGAGTCGCCGGCGCGGGCGGAGAGGTCGTAGGAGAGGCCGTGGAAGGAGGTGTCGCCCTGGATGCCGGCGGAAAAGGCGTTTTCGTCGGTCTCGGTGCGGGTGGTGGAGAGGACGCCTTCGGAGGTGCCCGCGGCGGTGCCTTCGGTTTCGGTGCGGGAGCGCTTGGCGCCGAGGGCCAGGGAGGGGTCGTAGGCGCCGGACGCGCCTTCGGCGTCGATGGCCGCGGCGGTGCGGGTCAGGCGCTGGATGCGGAGGTCGAGGTTGTGCTCGAGGGCGAGGGCGATGCAGTCATCGAGCGCCATGGGGCGCTCGACGACTGCAGTGACGAGTGACGACTGACGAGTGACGAGAGAATCGGTGGAATCGATGGAATCGATTGAATCGATTGAATCGATGGGGTCGCCGGCGAGCGCGGGGAGGGCGAGGCAGGCGGCGAGGAGGGCGGGGAGGAACCGCGGGCGGGACGCCCGCGCCCCCAGCGGGGAGGTGGTATGAGGATTTTTCATTTTATTCATAACGGAGGGCTTCGATGGGGTCGAGGGAGGCGGCCTTTCGGGCGGGGTACCAGCCGAAGAAGATGCCGATGGCGGCGCTGAAGAGGAAGGAAAGGGCGATGGATTTGGCGGATACGAGGGTCGCCCAGCCGAATTTGATGGATACGATCTTGGCGGCGGCGCATCCGGCCGCGATGCCGATGACGCCGCCGCCGATCCCCAGCACGACGGCCTCGACCAGGAATTGCAGCAGGATGTCGCTCCCGCGCGCCCCCACCGCCATGCGCAGGCCGATCTCGCGGGTGCGCTCGGTGACGCTCACGAGCATGATGTTCATGATGCCGATCCCCCCCACCAGCAGCGACACGCCCGCGATGGCGCCGAGCAGGACGGTCATGGTGGAGGCGGTGGAGGTGGCCATTTCGACCATGTCCTGCTGGTTGCGGATGGTGAAGTCGTCCTCCTTGCCCTCCCGGATGCGGTGGCGCTCGCGCAGGAGGGCCGTGAGCTGCGCGATGACGTCCTGCGCGCGGTCGGCGCTCTCGGCCTGCACGGTGATGGACCGGAAGGAGGTCCCGCCGGTCAGCCGCACCATCGCGGAGGTCCACGGGACGAGGATCATGTCGTCCTGGTCGTCGCCCATCATGTTGGCGCCCTTGGGACGGAGGACGGCGACGACTTCGTAGGGGGCGTTCTTGATGCGGACGATCTGCCCGACCGCCCCCGCCGCGGAGCCGAAGAGGTTGGACGCGACGGTGTTGCCCAGGATGGCCACCTTGGCCGCGCGCGCGACGTCGGTGGCCGTGAAGGGGGTCCCTTCGGCGACGGTCCAGGCGCGGATGGCGACGTAGTCTTCGCTGACGCCGTACACGGTGGTGGAGACGTTGTCGGCGCCGGCGGTGGCCTGGGCGGTGCCGCGCAGCTCGGGGGTCGCGCCGGTGATGCCGGTGATTTCGGAGCGGATGGCGGCGTAGTCTTTCTTGGTCAGGGTCGGGGCGCTCCCCCAGCCCATGTGGACGCGTCCGGAACGGGCGGCGCCGGAGAAGACCATGAGCATGTTCTGGCCCATCTGGGCGATGGAGTTGGCGACCTGCGCCTTGGCGCCGACGCCGATGGCGACCATGGCGATGACGGCGCCGACGCCGATGATGATGCCGAGCATCGTCAGCCCCGTGCGCAGCGGGTTGCGGCGGAGGGCGCGCAGGGCCATGGTCCAGGTGGCGGTGAATTTCATGGGGAGGGCCTCATTTCAGGAGTGAAATCGGGGGACAGGGTTCGGAGAAAGAGGGGGAAGTCGGTGACGCGGGAGGCCGTTTCGCGGCGGAACAGCAGGTGTTCGACATCGCGGCGCTTGAGGGAGAGGTCGGTCGCGGCGGCTTTGCGGGCCAGAGCGTCGAGGACGGCGGGCAGGGTGTCGAGTCCGGGGTGCTTGCGGGCCAGGAAGGCGCAATCGGGCGCGGTGCGCTGCAGGAGGAAGACGGCGTCGTAGAAGTCGCGTCCCTTGGCGCGGGAAAGGAGGGCGGAGAGCTTCATGGCGCACAGGACGGGCGCCGGCGGAACGGGCACCGGGAAGAAGAAGCCGCAGTGGTTCACGGCGGCGGTGGCGCGGGGATAGGGGACGCCCTGGTCCTGGGCCTCGATCTTCATCATGAAACGTTCTTCGGGAAAGGCGGACAGCCCGCAGTCCTTGAGGAAGCCGGGGAAGAGGATGCTGCGGCGGTAGGCGGAAAGGCGGGCGGATTCGGCGGCCTTCGCCGTGGCCGGGAGGCCGTTGCGGACGAGATGCCGGACAAGGGCGTCGGTGAACGCCGCGAAGTCTTCCGGGGGGAAATCCTTGCAGTCGAAGTCCAAATCTTCGGAAAACCGGTCGATTCCCGAGACGAGGCGCAGGTTGGTGCCGCCGATGAAGGCCAGTCTGGAGGCCCACGGGCTCCGGGCGATCCATTCGAGGGCCAGGCACTCGACGTATTCCTTGAGGATGTGCTTGCGGAAGGCGGGGCCCCGCAGGGGCGCAGGGAAAAATCCGGCGATGGAATCGAGGTCGATCACGGGAGGACCACCTTGCGTACGAGGGCGAGTCGGCGGGAGAGGGCGGCGGAGCCGAACCGGGCGGCCGTGCGTTCGAGGGTGCCGGACGCGAAAAGGCCGGAAAGGATGTCGGCATCGAGGCGGAGCGCTTCGATGTCGTCCGGCGTGGAGAGTCCCGGGTTGAGATGCAGGAAGTCGCAGAGGGCCTTCTCGGGCGACGCGGCAAAGGCGTGGAGGCCGCCGGGAAGGGAGGCGGGGGCGTAGCCGAACATCAGGGAGGGCTTGAGGGTGCGGTAGGTGAATTGCCCGAAGGCGTTTTCGAAGTATGCGGTCTTGAGGGAGGTGCAGGAGACGAGCTGGACGACGCTTTCGGGGATCAGGCCGCAGCGGGACATCACGGTTTCGCAGGAGAGGTAGCTCGGCGAATAGATGCGCCCGGCCAGATGGTCGGAAATGCCGGGAATGCCGGCGGCGTCGGCAAAGGCGTACCAGCCCCGGCGGAGACGCCGCAGATAGCCGTGGGCAATCCATTCGCGGTAGTTGCCGCGGTCGAATCCCGGGAAAGCCGCCCGGACTTCTCCGCCCGAAAAACAGGCGAAGCACCGGAAGCGTTCGCGGAAGCGCTGGAAAGTCATTCTCAAAACGGGGGAAGTTTCACGCATTTCGGAAACAAGTCAAGTTCAACCGCGCCGCGCCTGCGGCGCGAGCGACAAGTGAAAAGTGGCAAGTGACAAGTTGCGGTGCGTCCTGCGGGCGCGGACGTGAAAGGGAACGGGCGCGGCTGGAAGCCGCACCCCCCAGGGAAGCGGACGGGAAAGCGGGAGGGATGGGGACGGCACCTGGGAGGTGCGGCATCCTGCCGCGCCGCTGCGCACGGGGGGGAGGCTGGAGGGCGTGGGGGCTTGTTCATGGGGTACCTTCGGGGTGCGGACGGAAAGTGATTTTTTCCACGATTCTCGGGCCGGGGAATCCGGGGGCGTCGGGATGGGGTTCGGCGAATTCCAGTTTCCCGTCGGGGTGGACCACGAAGAAAACCCGGTCCAAATCGATGCGTTGCCCGTCCCGGTGGTAAAAGGCTCCCCCGTCATGGCGGCCGATGCAGTATCCGGCCCTGACGACCGACAGCACGGCGCCGGGCGGCACGATTTCATGGCCATCGGGGGACACCAGGGAAGACAATTCGCCGTCGCCGCAGTAGAAGCGATAGCCTCCGTGCAGGGGAATCCCGTAATTGTCCGGCCGGAACGGGGTCCGGGACTCCCCGGAATTGCGCGAGCATGCACACGTTGCGGCAAGGGCGGAGAGGACAAGGGCCAGTGCAAGGAGGGTGGACGGGAAACGGTGCTTCATGGGGTGCCTTCGGGGAGCGGGGTTTCCGTGCCGGAATCGGGGCCGCGCAGGAGCGGCTCGACGTTGTGCAGGAAGAGCATGTACACTTCGCCCTCCGGCGACAAGGCCGCCTCGTAGAGGAAGCCGCAGGCGTCGCCGAGTTCGAGGAGGATGTCTCTGAGCGGTCGGTCCGTGGCGTCCACCGTGATGGGTTTGTCTCCCGCCCCGTCGATTGCGTGGATCGATATGCCGGTCTGCCGGCTGACAACCCAATTCAAGTCCGCCATCGGGACATCGGCGAATTTGGCCGTGAGCGGTTGGTCGAAAAACGGATGCGCCAAGGCAAGCCGGTTGAAATAGTTTACCGAGTGCATGGAGAGCGACACGTTGAGAATCATCCGCTCTTGGCTTGTTGGTTGCGTGGCGCTTCGGGTTGCCCGGATTGCTTTGCCCTCGTCCCGGAAGCGGCGCACGTTTTCGAGAAGGTTGTCCCGGGATTCGTATGTCAAACGCTGCGACTTTCGGAAGGTTTCGAAGCGTTCCCCGAAAGCGGGCTCGCCTTCCGAAAGGGCGTCCGCGATTTCGTCGAGCATGGTCCGCATGGAAGCCGCGTAGTAGCTCTGGTCGTAGAGTTGGGTGATGCCAACGGAGACGGCAATGGTCACGGGCAGGATAAGTGCGAGAGGGACGAGGATGGAGAAGCGATGGGGGTTCATGGTCTTCCTTTGGTTCATGGGTTTCCCGTTCCGTTTCCAGTGGAGTTCAAGGGAACGCACCTGCGGGGCGGCTTTGCGTTCTTTGCGTGAAATCCCTTTGCGTTCTTTGCGTTGAATGTCGGGGGGGCAGTCATGCGGAGGGGGCTTCGTCGGCGAGGAAGTCGAGTTCGCGGGGGAGGCGTTTGAGTTCTTCGGTGGCGCGCAGGGGGTTGCTTACGCGTTCGTCGCGGACGATGCGGCCGTCGCGGAGGACGATCTGGCGGCGGCAGTACTGGGCGATGTCCGGTTCGTGCGTCACCATCAGGATGGTCATGCCCTTGTCGTTGAGGTCCTGGAAGATTTCCATGATCTCCAGCGAGGTGCGGGTGTCGAGGTTGCCCGTGGGTTCGTCGGCCAGCAGGAAGGAGGGCTCGTTCACCAGGGCGCGCGCGATGGCGACGCGCTGCTGCTGGCCGCCGCTCAGTTGGCTGGGGTGGTGCAGGGCGCGCTTGCCGAGGCCGACGCGCTGGAGGCACGCGAGGGCGCGGCGGCGCAGGGCGCGGCGGGAGGGGCAGTGGGGGGAGTAGAGCATCGGGAGTTCGACGTTCTCGAGGGCGGAGGTGCGGGAGAGGAGGTTGAAGCCCTGGAAGACGAACCCCAGGCGCTGGTTGCGCACGCGGGCGAGGCGGTCGCGGTCGAAGGCCGCCACTTGCTCGCCTTCGAGCCAGTATTCGCCGCCGGTCGGGCGGTCGAGGCAGCCGAGCATGTTCATCAGCGTGGATTTGCCGGAGCCGCTCGGGCCCATGATCGCCACGAAGTCGCCGCGCGCGATTTCCAGGGATATGGTCCGGCAGGCGTGGACGGAGTTCTCGGCGCCGGATTGGTAGACTTTGTCGAGGCCCACCAGGCGGATGACGCAGTCGGAGGGGGAGGGGGCGGGTTGGGCGGGGGCGGGGGGCATGGGGCGGCTCCTCAGCGTCGCGGCGGGGGACCGGGCAAGAAGGGGGATCCGCCGCCGGAACGCGGCGCGGCGGCGGCCGCGGAGGCGGCGTCGGCGCGGCCGGTGACGACGGGGTCGCCTTCGGAGAGGCCCGCGAGGACTTCGGTCCAGGTGCCGTCGGTGATGCCCGCCAGGATCGGGGTGCGGCGGAGGGCGCCGGTGGCGGGGTCGAGGACGTACACGGTCTTGGGGGTGGCGCCGGCGGGGGGCGAGGGCGGGGCGGCGCAAGGGGCGGCGGAGGCGGAGGGGGCGGCGGGGGGACGGGGCGGGGCGGGGGGCGCGGCGTCGGCCACGGATTCGCCTTCGGCGGGGCGGAAGCGCAGGGCCGCGTTGGGCACGCGCAGGGCGCCGGTGCGCTTGGCCGTCACGACGCTCGCGTTCGCCGTCATCCCGGGGCGCAGCTTGAGGTCGGCGTTCACGACGTCCACGATCGCGATGTAGTTGACCACGTTCTGCGAGGTCACCGGCTCGTAGCGGACCTGGCTGACCGTGCCCGTGAATTCGCTGTCGGGATAGGCGTCCACCGTGAAGACCACTTCCTGCCCCTCCGCCACGCCGCCGACGTCCGCTTCCGAGATCTCCGCCTCGATGCGCATGTCGCGCAGGTCCTTCGCGAGCGTGAAGAGGACCGGCGTCGTCATGCTCGCCGCCACCGTCTGGCCCACGTCCACCGAGCGCGAGAGGACCATGCCGTCCATCGGGGAGTAGACGAGCGTCTTGGCGATGTCCACGTTCGCCTTGTCCAGGCTCGCCGTGCGCTGGCGGAGCGAGGCGCGGGCCTTCGCGAGGGCCGCCTCCGTCTGGTCGTAGTCGGCGTCGGAAAGCAGGTCCGCGGCGCGCAGCTCGCCCGCGCGGCGGAAGTTCGCCTCCGCCAGCTTGAGGTCGGCGCGGGCGCTCTCCAGCTCCGCTTCGCACTGCTCGCGGGTGCGGAGGTAGGAGGAGTCGTCCAGGCGCGCGAGCAGCTGGCCGTTGGTCACCGCCGAGTTGTAGTCGGCGAAAAGCTCCACGATCTTGCCCGACACCTCGGAGCCGACGTCCACCGTCCGCACCGCCCCGAGCGAGCCGTTGGCCGTGACGGTCTGGGCGATCTCGCCGGCGGCGGCCGCGGCCGTCTTGTACTGGACCTTGCCGCCGCCGAGCGCCGCCCCGCCGCGCCCCGCGTACCACCACCACGCGCCAAACCCCGCCGCGCCGAGAAGCAGCAGGACCAGTACCGTCTTGGAAAACTTTTTCATTCAACCTCCGGAAGTCGCCGGTCGCCCCGCTCCGGTTACAGGGGGACGGAAACTTCTTCCACGATATCGCGCAATTGCCCCCATGCCAAGAAAAAGCGGCAAATGGGGCGCAGTTTGGGGAGGGCGGGAACCCAGAGCGGTTTCAAAAACAGTGTGGCCGCATCGGGAAGGGAGACAAAACTCCGATTTGTCCGATGCCTGCGCTAACGCTCCGGCAAACCGCTCTAGAGCAAATTAAGAAAAAGTGTAGTCGCAAGCCGGGGAGGGCCCGGCTTCGTCCGGGCCTGATTTTTCGTCCTTGCACACGGCCGCGACAAAGCGCGGCCCTCCCGAAACGGCTACAGCATTTCTTAAACCGCTCTAGGGCTGGGCCGCGAGGAGGGCTTCGATGCGGGGGATGTCGGAGGGGGTGTCGACGCCGAGGGAGGGGGTGGGGGCGTCGAGGACTTTCATGCGGCAGCCGAGCTGGAGGGCGCGGAGTTGTTCGAGTTTTTCGAGCTGCTCCAGGGGGGAAGGGGGCGTGGCGACAAGGCGCTCGAGGAAGGTGCGGCGGTAGGCGTAGAGGCCGATGTGGCGGAGGTGGACGCCGGGCGTCGGCGGGAAACCGGGGGCGGCGCCGCGGACGTAGGGGATGACGGAGCGGGAGAAGTAGAGGGCGGCGCCGTCGGCGGCGCGGACGACTTTGACGACGTCGGGGGAATGGAGGTCGTCGGCGCTTTCGACGGGGGTGGCCGCGGTCGCCATGTCCCAGGCCGGGTCGTCGGCCAGGGCCGCGGCGACGTTGTCCACGGCGGCAGGGTCGAGGAGGGGTTCGTCGCCCTGGATGTTGACGACGATGTCGGCTTCGCGGCCCCGCAGGGCGTACGCGACGCGGTCGGTGCCGGAGGGCAGGTCGGACGGGGTCATGACGGGTTCGGCCCCGGCGTCGCGCGCGGCGGCCGCGATGCGTTCGTCGTCGGTCGCCACCCATACGGCGTCGAGGCGGGTCGCCAGGCGGACGCGGTCGATGACGCGCGCGAGGAGGGGGCGCCCGGCGATGGGCGCCAGGCTTTTGCCGGGAAAGCGGGTGGAGCCCCAGCGGGAGGGGATGACGCCGACGATGCGGGGGGACATGGCTCAGTCCTTGGTTTTGCGAGTGGATTTGCGGGTGGATTTGGCGGGGGTGGTGTCAGAGGGGGCGGAGCCGGACTCGGAGGGGAGGAGGGGGGAGATGTGGGCGGAGAGGTCGTCGGCGAGGAGGGTGACGGCTTCGCGGAGGGCGCGGATGTAGGAGGGGATGGAGGCGTCGGCGGGGAGGGCGCGGTAGTGGGCGATGCGGGGGGCGTCGGAGGGGGACAGCTGCCAGGAGGCGACGAGGTCGAGGCTGCCGCCGAGGGGGGCTTCCATGCGGAGGATGCGGAGGGTGACGGTCGCGGCGGCGGGGGTGGAGGGGGTTGTGGTGGGGTAGAGGTCGATGGTGGCGGTGGGGAGTTTTTCGAGGAGGCGCGCGGCGAGGAGTTCGCGGATGGAGGCGTCGAGGGGCGTCGCCCAGCGATGCTGGTCGAGGGGCACGAGTTCGGCGTCGGGGGTGGCGTCGGAAAGGATCACGATCTGGGGGCGGTCGAGATGGCGGGGGAGGGTCACGGGGGCGATGTCGATGCGCGGGGCGTCGGCGGGCAGGTCGCGGGAGGCGAAGGTGTCCCAGATGGTCGCAGGGGCCAGGGTGTGGAGGTGCGGGGAGGGGGAGCGTCCGCCGAAGCAGCCGGCGGAAAAGACGAGGAGGGCGGAAAGAGTGACGAGAGACGAGAGACGAGTGACGAGTTTGCGGTGGGTCATGGAAGGGTTCTGGAGGGGGCGGTTTTTCATGGGTGGGCTCCGGGTCAGGGGGTTTGCTGGTCGGCTTTGCCGGCGAGGAGGGATTCGGGGTGCTGTTCGAGGTAGTCGAGGAAGAGGCGCAGGGAGCGGGAGGCGTCGCGGATGTCGGCGAGGATGGAGGGGAGGTCGGTGCCGGCAGGGGTGGTGGGGTCGAAGAGGGGGGCGAGGTTGGCGGTGGTGGATTTCAGGTTGGCCATGATGGGGGCGAGGTCGGCGGAGGCGGATTTGAGGGTGGCGCGGAGGTCTTCGAGGGTCGCGGTGGCGGTCTGGAGGAGTTGGCCGCCGTCGCCGGCGAGGGGTTGGACCTGGTCGTTGAGGGAGGCGAAGAGGGTGCCGAGCTTCCGGAGGGATTCGTCGAGGTGGGCGACGGTGCCTTTTTCGTGCACGGACTGGACGAGGGCGGAGAGGCCGGATACGGCGTCGCGGAGTTCGGTTACGATGTCGGCGAAGGGGAGGTCGGCGAGTTTGCCGGTAACGGCGGCGAGGGGGGACGGGGTGGTGGGGACTTCGAGGAGGCCGGGGTCGCGGGCGAGGAGGGTGGCGGGGGTGTCGGGGTGGTTGCCGAGGGTGATCTTGAGTTTGCCGGTGAGAAGGCTCTGGTTGGCAAGCTGGGCGCGGAGTCCGTGGTCGGTGACGAGGCGGGAGAGGAGGTCGCCGGGGGAGCCGTTGAAGGTGGAATCGGCGCTGATGCGGGAGGGCTCGATCTGGAAGCGGACGGGGCGGTAGAAGCGGTGGGTCGGGAGGTCGAATTCGATGCGCACGCCGGTGACGGTTCCGATGCGCACGCCTTCGTATTCGACGGGGGCGCCGACGTCGAGGCCGCCGATGTTTTCGTCGAAGTAGGCGACGCATTCGAGTTTGCGCTCGAAGAGGCCGCGGCCGCCCAGCGCGAGCGCGGCCAGGATGAGCAGGGCGATGGCGCCGATGACGAAGGCGCCTACGACGGCGGGATGGGGCTTTTTGTCGCTCATGGACGGGTCTCCTTGGTTTTGGGAGGCGGGGGAAGTTCGCCGCGGCGGAGGAAGGCTTGCACGGTGGGGTCGGGGCAGTCGGCGAGGAGGTCGCGGGGGGCGCCGGTCGCGATCTGGGTGAGGGTGGCGGCGTCGAGGAATACGGAGTTGGTGCCGATGGACAGAAGGCTGGCGAGTTCGTGGGTGACGACGACGAGCGTCGCGCCCAGGGCGTCGCGCAGCCGCAGCATCAGGTCGTCGAGGCGCTTGGCGCTCACGGGGTCGAGGCCGGCGGAGGGTTCGTCGAAGAAGAGGATCTCGGGGTCGAGCGCCAGGGCCCGGGCGAGTCCGGCGCGCTTGCGCATGCCGCCGGATATCTCGGAGGGATAGTAGTCGCCGAATCCGGCGAGGCCGACGAGGGCGAGCTTGAGCTCGGCCAGGGCGCGGATGTCGCGGGGGGGCAGGGGGGTGCAGGTTTCGAGCGGTACGGCGACGTTCTCGGCGAGGGTCATGGAGCTGAAGAGGGCGCCGCCCTGGTAGAGGACGCCGATGCGGCGGAGGATCGCGGCGCGGTCGGCGGGGTCGGCGGCCCAGTAGTCGGCGGCGCCGTAGAAGACGCGCCCGGCGGCGGGGCGCTGGAGGCCGATCAGGTGCCGCAGGAGGGTGCTCTTGCCGCAGCCGCTGCCGCCCATCACGATGAAGATGTCGCCGCGGTTCACCGTGAAGTCCAGGTCGCGCTGGATGACGCGCTCGCCGTAGGCGAGGGTGAGGTGTTCGGCGCGGAGGGGGGCTTGGTCGGCGGCGGTCATGGCTCAGATTCCCAGCAGCATGTAGAGGACCGAAATCAGCGAGTCCATCACGATGATCCACACGATGGCGTTGACCACCGCCGCCGTCGTCGCCGTGCCCACGGATTCGGCGCTGCGCCCGCACGCGATGCCCTGGCGGCAGCCGGATACCGCGATGACCACACCGTACACCGCCGCCTTGAAGAGGCCCGAGGCGATGCCCTTGACCGACATCGAGGAAAGGGTCTCGTGGAGGTACTGGGCCGGCGTCAGATCCATCGTCGCGATGCCCGCGATGGCGCCGCCGAGGATGCCCGCCGCCATCGAGTAGGTCGCCAGCAGCGGCATCATCAGCAGCAGCGCGAGGGCGCGGGGGGCGACGAGGTAGTCCATCGGGGAGAAGCCGAGCGTGCGGAGGGCGTCGATTTCCTCGTTGACCTGCATCGTGCCCAGGCGCGCGGCGAAGGCGGCGCCCGTGCGGCCGCTCATCACGATGCCCGTCATCAGCGCCCCCATCTCGCGCGTCATCGCGATTGCCACCGCGTCCGCGATGAAGATTTCCGCGCCGAACAGTTTCAATTGGATCGCCCCCAGGAACGCCACGATCATCCCCACCAGCAGACTCATCAGGAACAGGATGGGCAACGCCCCGGGACCGCATTCGCTCAGGACGTCGAGGAAATCGGCGCGGCGGTGGCGGCCCTTGCCGACGAGCATGCGTCCGGCCGAGGCGGCGAGATCGACGAGGAAGCGGAGGGATTCGCCCGTATGCTGGAAGCACGCCTGGCTCGCGAGGCCGACGCGCGCCAGCCAGGAGGGCTCCGGCGGCGCGGCGTCGCGGGCGCGGGGCGGGACGGCGGAAGCGAGGTCGAGGAGGGCGCGGACGCCGGAGGGGAGCCCGGAGAGGTCGAGGGTGGTGCCTTTGGGCGCGGCGACGGCGAGGCGCCGGAGAAATACCAGAAGGGGGCTGTCCCAGGCCGCGATGCCGGCATCGGCGACGCGGAGGGTGGAGGAGGGCAGGCCATCGAGGGCGTGCGGGTCGGCAAGGAAGGCGTTGGCGGCGGAGAGATCGGCGGCGAGCGTCCAGGTGCCGGAGAGGGAAAGGACCGCGGAGGGGCCGCCGCGATCGAGCCGCAGGCCGGCGGCGGTGGAAACGGGAACTGTGCTGGCGGTAGGTGCCATGGGGGCGGAAGATAAAGGGCGTTGGTGGGCAAGTCAATCCGTTTGTATCCCCGGCGGGCGGGGTGCGCAAAAATCGCAAGGTCCGGGGAGCGACGGTTTGAAAGGCGGGCTGCTCAAAAAAACATGTTGCGGATAGATGGAATGGCGTGTATAGATTCGCCTTCATTTTTCGTTTCCTGAAGAAGAGGTTGGCATGAAGAGACTGACAAAATGGATGGGGCCGGGTGCGGCATTCATGATGCTGGCGGCCGGATGGCTGGGGTGCTCGAAGGCCCCGGAGGCGGTGAATGGCGCGGGGGCGTCAACGCCCCGCGTCGTGCAGCAGGCGCCGTGGATGGACGGCGAACACTGGGGCATGACGCCCGCGGAGGTGCGCTCCCGGATGGGCAAGGCGCCGGAACTGGAGTCGAAGACATCGTATTACTATCCGGTGGAGTTCGCCGGCCGACCGGCGGTGTCGCAGTACGTGTTCGGGCAGGGGGCGGACGGCGCGGAACGGGTGCTGGTCCGCAAAATCCTGTATCTGGCCCACCCGAAGCAGGAATCCTTCCTGCCGACGATGTCCCGGGGGCAGGCGGAGGAGGCGTTCGGGGCGCTCCGGACGTCGGTGGAAGCGGTGCTCGGCAAGACGTCGGTGGTGACCCAGCAGATGGCCGTCAGCGCGAAGCTCGAAAGCTATGCACGGACGGTCGGGGACCGCGTCAAGGCCGCCGAAAAGGAAGTCCGCCGCCTGGAACGGGCCATCGAGGCGCGGCGGCACGAGCTGCAACGGCAGTACGCGGGGCAGAAGAACCGCAACGCGATGGTGGTGGCCGGTCTCGTGGAGTTCGAAAAGCCCTTGCAGCAGGCCCAGCACATCCTGACGACCGTGAAAGGCGAACAGAGCCAGGTCCGGAAGGACATCCGGGCCGAGTGCGCGGCGCTGCCGGAGGAGGAGCGTCCCTACCACTGGGAATGCAACTGGACGGGGTCGGACGGATCGTCGTCGCTTTACCTGACGGCGAACATCCAGCGGACGCACCTGGCGCTGAGTTTCGAGGCGCCGGAGTGAGGGGCGTGGGGGGCGGGCCCGCGGGGCGCGGAGGCGGGCCGACACCCGGAGGAAGGCCGACCAATCAGTAGGAGGCCTTGCCGGGGATGACGGCGCGGACGCCGCCGCGGGGGTGCGGGTGGTCGCCTTCGCGGCGGGGAATGAGGTGGGCGTGGCAGTGGAACACGCTCTGTCCGGCGCAGGCCCCGTCGTTGATGCCGAAGTTGAAGCCGGCGATGGTGGGGTCGCTTGCCAGCAGGTCGGCGGCCAGGCGGCGGGCCAGGCGGTGGATGGCGGCCCACTCTTCGGGGGTGAGGTCGCGGAAGGAAGGTACGTGGCGGCGGGGGATGACCAGGGTGTGGCCGCCGGATACGGGGAATCCGTCACGGAAAGCGATGCAGGGGCCGTCCTCCGCGACAATGCGGTCCGGGGGCAGGTCGCAGAAGGGGCAGGGGGCGGGAAAAACGATTTTTTTGTTTTCGGATGTTGACATGGCGGGGATTCTGCCCTATAACGCCGGACACTTCAAGTGGCGAGATAGCTCAGCTGGTAGAGCAACGGACTGAAAATCCGTGTGTCATCGGTTCGATCCCGATTCTCGCCACCATTTTTTTGCCCGCGTTGCGGCTTGTGCGGGCGGGGGAAGTTTGGTAAGGAAGAGGCATGATTGCGATTATCGAAAACGGGATGCCGCTGGCTGCGTTGGTGACCGCGCACGGGGTGTGGTCGCCGCGGTCGTGGCTCTGGGTGTTCCTTTGCGCGGTGGCCGTGGCGCTGTGGATCCGCGCGCTGGGACGGAAGGACAGGACCACATCGGTGGAAGGACGCAAGCCGTTCGTGTCGGGGAACGACGTGGCGGACCCGGAAGGCGCGCGCGTCGCGTCCTCGCACATGTACTGGGGTTTTCTGACGGCCCTGCGCCCGTACTACAAGCGGCTTCTGGCCGTGCACGCCGGGCTGCTGCCGGACTACATCCTGTGGTTCCTCGCCGCCGTCGCGGTGTGGTTCCTCCTGCCCGGAGGTGCGCCGTGAGCGCGCCCGCGGGACTCAGGCGCGCGCTGTGGGTGTTCTTCTGCAACGCCGGCAGCTGCAACGGGTGCGACATCGAGAACGTGGCGATGGTCACCCCGCGCTACGACGTCGAGCGCTTCGGCATCAAGGTCGTGGGTTCGCCCCGCCACGCGGACGTGCTGGTCGTGACCGGCCCCGTGACGCGCAAGATGGCGCCGCGGTTGCGGCGGGTGTACGAGCAGATGCCCGAGCCGCGGCTGGTCGTCGCCGTCGGCGCGTGCGCGGTGTCGGGCGGCGTGTTCTACGATTCCTACACGCTCTGCGGGCCCGCCGACCAGGTGCTCCCGGTGGACGTGTACGTGCCGGGGTGCCCGCCGCGGCCCGAGGCCATCATCGACGGGATCGTCAAGGGTATCCGGAAGCTGGAAAGCAAGGAGGCGTGAATGCCATCCGCCACGAGTGACAGGAAGTGGAGTCCCGACTACCGCATCGCGGTGCCGGGGAAGTTGCTGGAACCGCAGGAAATCCTCGCGGCGTTGCAGGAAGCGGCGGGGGAAGCGTGGCTCGGCGGACGCACCGCGGGGTGGACGGAGCGCGCCAAGCCGGCGCCCGAAGCGTCGGCCGAAGGCGCGGAAGGGGCGGTTGCCGCCGCCCCCGCCGCCCCCGCGCCGACGCCGGAGTTCCGCCAGGTCTGGGTGGACGTGAAGCGTGAAGGGCTGCGGCCGGCGGTCGAAAAGCTGACCGCCATCCATTTCCCGCACTTTGTGGTCATCGCGGCGGAAGACCGGGGGGAGGAAATCGTGTTGCCGTACGTGTTCCGTCTGTACCACGGGAAGCGCCACGCGGAAGTGCTGGTGACCGTGTCGGTGCACCTGCCGAAGGCGGAGCCGACGGTGCCGAGCATCTGCGACCTGGTTCCCGGCGTGCTCATCAGCGAACGCGAGAAGCAGGAGATGATGGGCGTGGTCGTGGAAGGGATTCCCGACGGACGCCGGATGTTCCTGCCGGACGATTTTCCCGAAGGCGTGTATCCCTGGCGCAAGGACGAAACCGCCCCCAAGGCCCCCATGGTCCGCGACTTGTGGTCGGCGGGACGTCCCGTCGGGGCGGGTTGACGGTTCCCTGAGCGGCCGGCGGAAGGGGGGCGAAAAATGGTGGCCAGAGCGGTTCAAGCTTTTCCACGAGAGCGATTGGAAGCTGGTGGTTCTTCGGGAATTATCGTGGACGGGGAGGATTGCCGAGAGATCGTGGAGAGATATCTGGAGAATGGAGAGTGCGCGAGCATTCGCCCCCCTCCGAGAGGGGGGTGCCGCCCGGAGGAAGATGGCTTGTGGATTGCGAGTGCGGCGCGGAAGGAAAGGGCGGCGGGGGGAGTACTGCGGGTGGCTGTCGATGCAGGCTTTTGCGTGGTCCATCCGCAGAGAGATTGTTTCGTTTGTTGGCGGTGGAAAGTCGTGATTGGCGAGACGGCCGACTGCAGTACTCCCCCCGTCGCGGCCCCTGCCGCTTGTCTTTTGCCATGCATCCGCCTTCCATTCATGGCCGCGCCCCCCCCCTCTCGGAGGGGGGCGGGGCCTGTCGCCCTTCTTGCTCCTTGCATTCTTGGGATTCCAGAGGTGGTTCCACTGTAATCCCCGAAGAACCAAGCTGTTCCGGAAGTTTTTGCCGGAGTGGCAGGAGCGGTACATGGGGAGGGTGGGCGGGGAGTCAGTCCGTCGCCCTGCTGAACCCTTGCGGGCCTCCGTCAAGGCGCTTTGGGCGCTGGAGAAGCGGAGCCGCCGGGACTGCCGGAAGATGGGGGGGGGGCGCCGATGTGAGGCGGTCGCGGATGGTCGGGGGAATCGGGATGCCCTTGCACGAAGGGGCCATCGTGATGGACGATCTGCGGGAGTTCAGCGGGGATTTGCGGATGACGGTGCGGGGCTGTGTCCCGCATCCGGGCCGACTGGAGCGGGGTAGGGGGCGGCGGCGGTGCGGGCGTGGAAGTGGGGGCTGTCGGAGCGGGTGCCGTAGGAGGGGGATTCGCCGATGGTGGCGAGGCGGGCTTCGAGGCAGCCGCGGCAGAGGGACGCGTTTTCGTCCAGGCAGGGTTTGTTCGCGTAGAGCTGGTAGCCGCGGCGGTAGCGGACGTCGGTGATGTTCGGCATCAGGACGTTGGCGCCCGCCAGGATGCCGCGTTCGCGTCCGTCGGGGGCCAGCGCCTGGAGGGCCGTGGCGGCGGCGATGTTGACGTCGTGGAGGTGGAGGCGGGCGACGGCGACGAGGTTGAGGCCGAGGGTCAGGGCGGCGGGGGCGGACCATCCGGCGGCGGCGGCTTCGGCGGCGAGCGGGGTGTCGGGGTGGGGGATGTAGGGGCCCATGCCGAGCATGTCGGCATCGATGTCGGCAAAGAACCGGATGTCGCGGGCCAAGTCGAGCGGGGTCTGGCCGGGGAGGGCGCACATGACGCCGGTGCCGACCTGGTAGCCGCAGCGGCGGAGGGCGCGGAGGCATTCGACGCGGCGCTCCCAGGAGTGGGTGGGCGGGTGCAGTTTGGCGTAGAGGGCGGGGGAGGAGGTCTCGATGCGCAGGAGGTAGCGCGTGGCGCCGGCGGCGCGCCAGCGGCGGTAGGTTTCTTCGGTCTGCTCGCCGAGGGAGAGGGTGACGCCGAGGTCGAGGGGGGCGATGCGGCGGAGGACGTCTTCGATGAAGGCGGTGTGGGCGGGGGATTCGGTTTCGCCGGACTGGATGACGAGGGAGGCGTAGCCGAGGTCGGCGGCGACATGGGCGAGGCGGACGATTTCTCCGGCGTCGAGGGCGTAGCGGGCGAGGGCGGCGTTGGAGCGGCGGATGCCGCAGTAGTAGCAGTCCTTGGCGCAGGCGTTGCCGGCTTCGACGAGGCCTCGCATGGCGATGCCGCGCCCGCAGCAGCGGAGTTTGACGGCGCGGGCGGCGGCGTGGAGGGCATGCAGGGCCTCGTCGTCGCCGGCGGGGATGGCGAGGAGGGCGGCGAGGTCGTCGGCCGCGAGGACGCGGGGGGCGGCGGCGGCGCGGTCGAGGAGGGTTTGGAGGTCGCTTGGGGTCAGGCGTCGGGCCACAGTTCGTGGGCGAGTTCGCGGAGCTTGTACTTCTGGATCTTCTGGGAGGCGGTCATGGGGAAGATGTCCATGAAGTGGACGTATTTGGGGATCTTGAACCAGGAGATCTTGTTGCGGCAGAAGTCGGCGACGTCCTCTTCCTTGAGGTCGGCACCGTCGGCCGGAATGATGAAGGCCGCCGGCTGTTCGCCGTATTTCTTGGAGGGGCAGCCGACGACGGCGACGTCCTTGACGCCCGGCATCGTGCCGAGGAAGTCTTCGACTTCCTTCGGGGAGATGTTTTCGCCGCCGCGGATGATCAGGTCCTTGAGGCGGCCGGTGATGAAATAATATCCGTCGGCGTCCATGCGGCCGATGTCGCCGGAATGCAGCCAGCCGTTTTCGTCGATGCACTGCGCGGTCTGCTCGGGCATCTTGTAGTAGCCCTTCATGGTGTTGAAGCCGCGGCAGCAGATTTCGCCGTCGGTGCCGAGGGGCGCGAGCTGGTGCGTCTCGGGGTCGATGATCGCGACTTCGACGCCCGGCAGCGCCTGTCCGATGGTCTGGCACTTGCGCTCGATGGAGGGCTCGAAGTAGCGGGTCATGGTCATCACGGGGCCGGATTCGGTCAGGCCGTAGGGGTTGGTGACTTCCTTCATGTACATGCGGTCGAAGACCTGCTGCATGCGGTGCACGGGGCAGGCGCTGCCGCTCATGATGCCGGTGCGCAGGGAGCTGAAGTCGAAGCGCGGGAAGAGCGGGTGGTCGAGCATGGCGATGTACATGGTGGGGACGCCGTAGACGGCGGTGCACTTCTCCTTCTCGACGGACATCATCACCTGGATGGGGTCGAACTTCTCGACGAACACCATCGTGGCACCGTGGTTGACGCAGCTCATCACGCCCAGCACGCAGCCGAAGCAGTGGAAGAGCGGGACCGGGATGCACACGCGGTCGCGGCAGGTGAGGTTCTGGCAGGCGCCGATCCAGAAGCCGTCGTTGGCGATGTTGCGGTGGGTCAGCTGCACGCCCTTGGGGAAGCCGGTGGTGCCGGAGGTGTACTGCATGTTGACGACGTCGTTGACGTCGCACTCGGCCTGGCGGGCGAGGTAGGTTTCCCACGGGGTCTCGACGGCGAGGGAGAGGACCTCGTTGAGCGAGTACATGCCGCGGTGCTTTTCGCCGCCGAGGTACATGACGCGCTTGAGGTGCGGGTATTTCTCGGAGTGCAGTTCGCCGCGCGGCTGCTGGCGGAGTTCGGGGACGAGGGTGTAGACGACGTCGACGTAGGAGCAGTCGCGGTAGCCGTTGATCAAGAAGAGGTTCTCCGTGTCCGACTGCCGGAGCGCGAAGTCCATCTCGTGCTCCTTGTAGTTCGTGTTCAGCGGCAGCAGGATGGCGCCGATCTTGGCCGCCGCGAACATCAGCACGACCCAGTGCGGGACGTTCGTCGCCCAGAGCGCGATCTTTTCGCCGCGCTGGACGCCCATCGCCATCAGGCCGCGCGCGAGGCGGTCGACTTCCTCGCCGAACTCGTACCAGGTCAGACGGAAGTCGCGGTCGGCGTAGACCACGGCGTCGTTCTCGCCGCAGCGGGCGATGGTCTGGTCGAGCAGCTGCCCGAGCGTGTACTCGCGCGTGACAGGCAGGTTGTGCCACGGCACGCCGCGCGAGACGCTCTGCGCGAAGGGGGGGCGGTCCGGCGCCGAGCCGAACGGGTCGGTGAGTTTGAATGCGCACATGGCGGGGTTCCTCAGAAGGGCTGGAAGACGATGCCGTAGATGGTGGCGGGGGCGTCGCCGGCGGAGCAGACGCGGTGCTTGACGACGCAGTTGTAGTAGGCCGTGTCGCCGGGGTTCAGCAGGACCGACTCGGTGCCGTAGTCGATGCGCACCACGCCGGCGATGCAGATGATCAGCTCCTCGCCCTCGTGCGAGGAGAGCGGTTCGCTGGCGCTCGGGGCGAGCTCGATCTTGAAGGGTTCCATGTGGCGGTCGGGCTTGCCGCGTGCGAGGGAGTGGTAGGTATAGCCGTCCCGGGCCCTGCCGGTGTGGGTGACGCTCTCGGCCGCGACGTCGCTCGCGCGCGTGATGACCGGGTCCGGCTGGAACTGGTCGTCCATGAACGTCCCCAGCCGCTGCCCGAGGGCCCGGGAGAGTTTCGTCAGGATGCCGAGCGCGGGCAGGACCTCGCCGGCCTCGACGGCTAGGATGAGGGCCTCGTCCACGCCGCTGTGCGCGGCGAGATCGGCGGGCGACATCTTCAGCTGCTCGCGGTAGGACTTGATCCGCATTCCGACTTTTTCTCCGGTGGCCATTTCTTTTCTCCTTGTGTGTATCGCGTTTCCACGGCAAGTGGAAACGGGCGAAGTGTACGCGGTTCCGGGGAAGTGTCAACTGTTACTATTGGAAGAAACGGCGGCGCGCGGTCCCGTGTTTTCGGCTTGCCCCCGCGCCCCCCGCGGCCTACTCTTTCGCGGCTTTTCACACGAAACACCCGGAGTCCGAACATGCAGACCATCCAGCAAATCCTCACCGCCCAGGTACGCGATGCCTTCGCCGCCGCCTTCCCGGAGGCCGACCTGTCGTCGCTGCCGCTCGACGTCCTGCCGGCCGCCAACGAGGCGTTCGGCGACTACCAGTGCAATGCCGCCATGGCCGCCGCGCGCGCCCTGCGCAAGCCGCCGCGCGCCATCGCGGAGGCTGTCGCGTCGCGGCTCGCGGCGGGCGGGGCGGACGACTGGCTGGCGAAGGTCGAGGTGGCCGGGCCCGGGTTCCTGAACCTGACGCTCTCCGACGCGGCCCTCGCGCGGCATCTGGCCGGCGTTCAGGCCGACCCCCACGCCGGGCTCCCGCAGCCGGGCGCCGGCAAGCGGATCGTCGTGGACTACTCCTCGCCGAATGTCGCCAAGCCGATGCACATCGCGCACATCCGTTCGACGGTCATCGGCGACGCCCTCAAGCGCATCCACCGCGCGCTCGGATGGGACGCGCTCGGCGACAACCATCTCGGCGACTGGGGCACGCAGTTCGGCATCCTGATCATGGGCTACCGCCATTTCCTCGACGAAAAGGCGCTCGCCGCCGCCCCCGTGGACGAGCTCCAGCGCATCTACGTCCTCTCCCACCAGAAGGCCTCCGACGACCCGGCCTGGAAGGACGCCTGCCGCGCCGAGCTGGTCAAGCTCCAGGCGGGCGACCCGGAGAACCGGGCGCTCTGGAAGAAATTCATCGACCTCTCGCTCGCCGAGTTCGACCGCGTGTACAAGCGCCTCGACGTGGAGTTCGAGCTGGTCCGCGGCGAATCCTACTACAACGACGCCCTCCCCGGCGTCGTGGAAAAGCTGCAGTCCCTCGGCCTGGTCCGCGAGAGCGAGGGCGCGCTGGTGGCGTTCCTGGACGACGAGAAGCTCCCGCCCTGCATCGTCCGCAAGTCCGACGGCGGCTTCAACTACGCGACGACGGACCTCGCGACGGTCTTCTCGCGCGAAAGCGAATTCCATCCCGACCTCGTGTTGTACGTCACCGACGAGCGCCAGCAGCTGCACTTCCGCCAATTCTTCGCGCTGGCGCGCAAGGCGGGGGCGTCGGTGGCGCTGCGCCACGTCTGGTTCGGCCTGATGCGCCTGCCCGAGGGGCTGCTCTCGACGCGCAACGGCACCGCCATCAAGCTCGACCTGCTGCTCGACGAATCCGTCCGCCGCGCCCGCGAACTGGTGGACGCCTCCTCGCCGGACATGCCCGAAGCCGACCGCGCGGCCGTGGCGGAAGCCATCGGCATCGGCGCCGTCAAGTACGCGGACCTCTCGCAGAACCCGCAGTCGGCGGTGAACTTCACGTGGGAGAAGGCGCTCTCGATGGACGGCAACAGCGCCCCGTACCTCCAGTACGCCTGCGCGCGCATCGCGTCCGTCCTCGACAAATACCGCGAGCGCTTCCCCGGCGCCGACCCCCTCGCCGCGCCGCTCCTCCCCGGCGAGACCCCGCAGGGACGCCGCCTCGCCCTGCGCATCGCGCGCATCCCCGACGCCGTGCTCGACGCCGCCGCGCAGATGAAGCCCTCCCTCCTGGCCGACGCCCTCTACGAGCTCGCCCAATCCTACTCCTCCTTCTACCAGAACGTCCCCTTCCTGAAGGCCGACCCCGGCGTCCGCGAAGCCCGCGTGCGCCTCTGCGCCATCGCCGCCCGTGCCCTCCGCACCGGCCTGCACATCCTCGGCATCCGCACCCCCGAGCGCATCTGAACCAATCCCGATGGCCCGCATGGCGAACCTGGACAGGATGATACCCGTGCATGCATTCGAGGGAAAGTGTCTGGATGCGCGCGCAAGCACCTGCCCCCCTCCGAGAGGGGGGTGGCGCTTCAGCGCCGGGGGGAGTACTGCGTTTCGCCGTTGCCCGGCGCTCCCGCACCTCCCATCAGCCAAAGGCTTCCCTTCCCCACCTTTTCCCCCAACTGCCCCCTCCCGCCACGGCCGCGCGCAGTACTCCCCCAGCCGCGCCATCCATCCGCCAACCAAAAACATCCCATCCACCATCCAGCCGTGCGCGGCACCCCCCTCTCGGAGGGGGGCGGATGCTTGCGCACCCTCCAATCGCTTTTCCATCCACTCAACCATTCTCGATTGCGAAACAAACACCCATCTTGTTTTCCCGATGGCACGAAACTACACTCCGAGACAGGATAACACCTCGCGTTCGCGCAAGCACTTCTCCCCCCTCCGAGAGGGGGGTGGCGCTTCAGCGCCGGGGGGAGTACTGCGGCTTGCCGTCGCTCGTCCCTTCCTGACCCTCTCCAACCAAAGGCCCCGCCCATGAACACTCCATCCGCCCCCGTCCGGCGCAACCCCTCCATCCGCAACGTCGCCATCATCGCCCACGTCGACCACGGCAAGACGACCCTCGTCGACGCCATCCTCCGCCAGCTCAAGGTGGCGCAGGGCGAAGCCGCGGCGCAGGACTGCCTGCTCGACTCCAACGCCATCGAGCGCGAGCGCGGCATCACGATCCTCTCCAAGAACGTCTCCGTCCGCTACAAGGACGTCAAGATCAACGTCATCGACACCCCCGGACACGCCGACTTCGGCGGCCAGGTCGAGCGCGTCCTGAACATGGCCGACGGCTGCCTCCTGCTCGTCGACGCCGCCGAAGGCCCCATGCCGCAGACCCGCTTCGTCCTCGACAAGGCCCTGCACCTCGGTTTGAAGCCCATCGTCGTCCTCAACAAGATCGACAAACCCGCCGAGCGCCACGACGCCGTCCTCGACGAAATCTTCGACCTCTTCGTCGAACTCGGCGCCACCGACGACCAGCTCGACTTCCCCGTCCTCTACGCCGCCGGGCGCGACGGCTGGGCCGTGCGCGACCTCGAAAAAGACAACCGCCTCACCATCTTCCCCCTTCTCGACGCCATCCTCGAGCACATCCCCGGCCCGCCCGTCCTCGACGGCCCCCTCCAGCTCCAGGTCACCACCCTCGACTACTCCGACTACACCGGCCGCATCGGCATCGGCCGCGTGCACCGCGGAACCCTCGACCCCGCCGCCCCCGTCGCCCTCGTCAAGCAGGACCGCTCCGTCCATCCCTGCAAGATCCGCGCCGTCTACACCTTCGAAGGCCTCTCCTCCCAGGAAGCCGCCACCGTCCCCTGCGGCGACATCTGCGCCGTGCACGGCATCGAAGGCGTCGACATCGGCGACACCCTGACCCCCGCCGACTGCCCCGAAGCCCTCCCGCCCATCGCCCTCGACGCCCCGACCATCTCCATGACCTTCCGCATCAACGACTCCCCCGGCTTCGGCAGCTCCGGAAAATACCTCACCAGCCGGCACATCCGCGACCGCCTCCACCGCGAAGTCCAGCGCGACGTCGCCCTCTCCTACGAAGAAATCGGCGAAGGCTCCTTCAAAGTCTCCGGCCGCGGCGTCCTGCACCTCGCCGTCCTCATCGAGACCATGCGGCGCGAAGGCTACGAACTGACCATCTCCCGCCCGCGCGTCATCGTCCGCACCATCGACGGCGTCCGCTGCGAGCCCGTCGAGACCCTCGTCGTCGACACCACCGACGGCACCACCGGCCCCGTCATCGAAGCCGTCGGCCGCCGCCAGGGCCTCATGACCCGGATGCACTCCGCCGCCGGCCGCACCGTCATGAAATTCACCATTCCGACCCGCGGCCTCATCGGGCTGCGCACCAAGATCGTCACCGCGACCGCGGGCGAAGCCATCGTCAACCACCGCTTCCTGCGCTACGACCCCATGCGCGACGACATCCCCCAGCGCCCCAACGGCGTCCTCATCTCCATGGAAGAAGGCAAGGCGGCCGAATACGCC
>JAFYAC010000148.1 GCA_017540905.1 Kiritimatiellia bacterium
ATCCTCCCCGTCCACTATAATTCCCGAAGAACCATCCGAAACCGCCACCCGGGAGGGCCCGGCTTCGTCCGGGCCGTCTCCACGGGGCGCTTCCGGGACATGCCTCCAACACCCCCTCCGCGCGGCCGCGACGAAGCGCGGCCCTCCCCGTGGCGAGCCCCCCCGGGGGGGGCGCGCTTCCGCGCGGCCTTGTGCTTGGAAAACGTCCGGGAAGCCACGGAAAAACCTCAAACCGCCCTGGAGCGCCTTCAGAAAAGGTATGGCCATGTCAAGATGGAGAAACTCCGATTTGTCCGATGCCTACGCTAACGCTCCGGCGATGCTTCCCAATGGCTGCTCCAATGGCACCCCAACAACGCGGGCAGCGACGGAGGCCCCGGACACGAGGCTTCCGTCGCTGCCCGCCCGATGGACATTTTTCCCATTACGGCCCGCAGAGCATTCGCTGAACCTTTCAAGGATTTTTCCCAACGCTTCGCATCCCGAAATCGGAAAAATTCTTCGCCGTGTGCGTAGCGACGGATGCCCCACATCCGGGGCATCCGTCGCTGCGCACATTGAAAGGGCAGTTGAAGAAGCGATTGGAACGCATCGCCGGAGCGTTAACGGAGGCATCGGACAAATCGGAGTTTGATTTTTGGAAGGAAGCCACACTGTTTCCGCAACCGCGTCGGAGCAGCATAAAGTCCCAGCATTCGTGTTTGCCGACCGGGGTAGGGCGGACAGTCCCGAATGCTGATCAGACAAACTTCGCCCACACATGGGACAAGCCCTCTCGCTCCCCTTTCTCTTCTGCCTGCGGCGCAAAACACGGAGCGCGCGGAGGAAGGAGACACGGAGGTTGCCGGGAAGGGGCGGCATCTTGTCTTTCCCTGTCTTGGTCACCGGAAAAGAGTTTGAAGCGTGTTTTCGGAGTGTGGACACCCCCTCCGGCAAACTCCACCTTCCAAAAACCTCCGTGCCTCCTTCCTCCGTCCTCTCCGTGTTTCGCGCCGCGAGCCTGTTCCCCAAAGAATAAACCTGCATTCCGGGCAGGCCCCTGCCCGCCGTGCGCAAGGGACGCGGCATGAAAGCTGGACGGAAGCCTCTCCGTGCGCGCGGCGGCGGTGCGGCGGCGAGGGGTTGCGCTGCCCTCAGTTGGGGGCCAGCGTCGCGAACGAAATGTTCCAGAGGTCGGACTGCCGGCAGAGGTCGAGGACGCGGACGACGTGTTCGTACGGGGTCGACTTGTCCGCCCGCAGGAGCACGGGCTGCCCGGGGAAGAGGGCGACGAGGCGGTCCAGCATGGAGCGGAGCGCGGCATCGTCCAGTTCCTGCCCGTTGACGACGGCGCGGCCGTCGGGCAGGACGTTGACGATCACTTCGCCGGGCAACCGCTGGGGGATTTCCCCGGTGGTGGCCGTCGGCAGGGTCACGTCGATCTCGGTCTCCCACTGGGCGAAAATCTGGCTGGTGACGAAGAAGCACAGCAGGAGGAACACGACGTCCATCATCGGCGTGAGGGGGACGCCGCCCTGCGTGGCGGAGGAAGCGTTCCGGAGGAAATTCACAGCGGCTTCTCCTTGCGGGGGAGGAGGGCGGCGAGTTCGGCGCTCGCGGTTTCGAGGCGGCCGACGAGCGCGACGACGCGCCCGCGGAACACCGCCCAGGCGATCAGCGCGGGAATCGCGACGCAAAGGCCGGCGATGGTCGTGATCAGGGCCTGGCCGACGCCGCCGGCGAGTTCCATCGGCCGCGCCTTGGCCATGTCGAACGCCACCGAGTTGAAGGCTCGCAGCATGCCGATCACGGTCCCCAGCAACCCGACCATCGGGGCGACGGACGAGAGGTCCAGGAGGTAGTGGATGAGCGACTGCATGCGGCCGGCCTGGCGGACGCCCTCGCTCTCCATGACTTCGCGGATGGCCTCCGGGCTGGCATCGGGGTTCTCGGTCGCGAAGTCGAGCCCTGCGGCGACGACCGCCCCGAGGGCGGTGGGCCGGTCCGCGCAGTTCGCGCGGGCCTCGCGCGCGCGTCCGGCGCGGAGCAGTTCGCGCAGGCGGAGGCGCTGGGCGTCCGGGGCGACGGTTCCGGCGCGGAGCACCGCGGCGTAATAGACGATGAGGGCCAGGCCGACGACGGAGAGGGCGCCGATCAGGTACATCAGCGGCCCGCCGAGGCGGAAGAGTTCGCCGACGGCCATGCCGGAGGGGGCCGGGGAATCGGCGGCCTCCCCGGCGGCGAGGGCGAGCGAGGGGAGCGCGAAAGCGGCGGCGGCGACGGTTCTGGAGAAGATGTTCATGGGCGGATTCCTTTGCTGTTCATACATCCCGCATAGCTTGGGCCAAGTTCGCATGGATGACAACCTTTTATTTTCGCTTTTCCACCTGTTTCGGGAGGTGCGGACAACGGGCCGAGGCCGCATTCCCCTTGAGAAACCGCCCCGCCCGCGGTACATTGTCCCAAAACCAACAGAAAGGAATTCCCCCATGGAAGAAAAAATCAAAGCCGCCCTCGACCAGCTCCGCCCCGCCATCCAGGGGCACGGCGGCGACGTCGAATTCGTCGCCCTCGAAGGCAATACCGTCAAGCTGCACCTGGTCGGCCACTGCGGCTCCTGCCCCTACGCGATGATGACCCTCAAGAACGGCATCGAAGCCGCCCTCCGCGAACAGGTCTCCCCCAACCTGACCGTCGAGCGCGTCTGAGCGCCCCGCCCCGCCGCTTCCGCGGGGGCCCGCATCCCGCCGCGGCGGGTCTCCCTTATTCTCCCGTCCCTTGCCGCTTCCCGTGAAACGCTACCCGTCCGCCCCCACCAAGAATGTCCTCGTCACCGGCGCCTCCTCCGGCATCGGGCGGGCCACCGCCCGCCTCCTGCGCGAGCGCGGCTGGAGCGTCCATCCCACCGCCCGCCGCGCCGAAGACCTCGAAGCGCTCCGCGCCGAAGGCTTCGAGCCGCTCCCCCTCGAACTCGCCGACCCCGCCTCCGTCGAAGCCGCCGCGGCGGCCTTCCTCGACCGCACCGGCGGCCGCCCCGGCGCCCTCGTGAACAACGCCGGCTACGGGCAGCCCGGCGCCCTGGAGGACGTTTCGCGCGACGCCCTCCGTCGCCAGTTCGAGACCAACGTCGTCGGCCCCGCCGACCTCACCGCCCGCCTGATTCCGGCGTTCCGCGCGCAGCATGCGGGGCGCATCGTCTTCCTCTCCTCCGTCGTCGGCCGCGTCGCCATCCCCTTCATGGGCGCCTACTGCGCCAGCAAATTCGCCGTCGAAGCCCTGGGCGACGAATGGCGCATGGAGCTGGCCGCCGCCGGCATCTCCGTGTCCCTCGTCGAGCCTGGCCCCATCGCCACGTCCTTCCGCCGCCGCACCGTCCGCGAAGCCCGCGCCGGCGGCCTCGACGCCCTCCAATCCTCCCCCTTCGCCGCCCAGTACGCCCGCGACTGGCGCGACGAAGTCCGCACCTTCAAGCGCCCCACCGACGTTTTCCGCAAACCGCCCGAAGCCGTCGCCCGCAAAATCCTCCACGCCCTCGAATCCCCGCGTCCCCGCACCCGCTACCCCGTCACCCTCGCCGCCCATCTCGGCGCCTGGGCCGCCCGCCACCTCCCCCCGCGCCTCCTCGACGCCCTGATGACCTCCAAAACCATCGGGCGCAGCCCCACGCGGTAGGGTGGGGGAAGCAATGGTGTGGCCGAATCTGGGAGGGGTGCCTCCCAGCCGCTGGAAAAGCGGGGGGACACTGGGGGCGCGGGCGTCCCGCCCGCGGGTTGCATGGAGATAGGGGACCGGACGAAAACGTCCATGCTTCCCCATAATCGCCCATCAAGCGGCGCGGCTGGAAGCCGCACCTCCGGAAGTCGCGTGAAACTTGTTCAGAAGGTCTTGTGCCACATGTCAACGCTCAGGGGTAGGGGAGGGCGGTGGAAACCTTGTGTTTGGCATGGTGCGGGCGGCCGGTAGGGGCCGACCTCCGGGCGGCCCGCAATGGGCCATCCTTTCGCGCGGCCCGCCCGGAGGTCGGGCCC
>JAFYAC010000121.1 GCA_017540905.1 Kiritimatiellia bacterium
GCGTCCCCGCCGAGCCGTTCTTGCCGGTTTTCCAGACCTCCTGCCCCCTTCCACACCGGCTCGCCGGGGACGGCTCGCCCCACCAGGGGCCTTGCTATCCAATCAAGGGGCACCAAAAGTCGAGGCGGGAGGGAGGAGGGGGCACAAACTGGAGATGCGCCCAACCGGATTCCGGCGTACGCTTGGGACTTGTGTTTTCGATGCGTGGAGGGTAGAAGGGGGGTGGATCGGGTCCGCGCGGGCGCGCTCCGGAAAAGAAGCACACGGAGGATCATGCATGAAGGACAAATACACCAGCGAGCTTGAAACCGGCTTCACGCCGGTGACCATCGGAGGGGAGGCGGCACGCTGCCTGCTCTGCCACGACGCGCCTTGTTCCAAGGCTTGTCCCGCGGGGACCGACCCGGCGAAATTCATCCGGTCGGTCCGGTTCCGGAACTTCAAGGGCGCCGCGGAGACCATCCGCGAAAACAACGTGCTCGGCGCGGTCTGCGCGCGCGTCTGCCCCCAGGAGAAGTACTGCCAGATGGGATGCTCGCGCAGCGGCATCGACCGGCCCATCGAAATCGGGCTGATCCAGCGGTACGTGACGGACATGGAGGCCGCTCTCGGGATGAAGGTCCTCGAAAAGGCCGCCCCCAACGGCAAGAAGGCCGCGGTCATCGGCGGCGGGCCCGGCGGGCTCGCGGTCGCGGCGGAGCTGCTCAAGCGGGGGTGGGCGGTGGAGCTCTTCGAGAAGGACGCGAAGCTCGGCGGGTACCTGCGCTACGGCGTGCCGGAGTACCGGCTGCCGTCCAAGGTGCTGGATTTGGAAATCCAGCGCATCCTCGACCTCGGGCTCGTGGCGCACACGGGCGTGGAGGTCGGCAAGGATGTCACGGTCGACGGGCTCAAGGGCCAATTCGACGCGGTGGTGCTGGCGATCGGCCTCTCGGCCGGGAAGTGGCTGCCGATGTTCGAGGGGAATCCGGCGGTGGAGACGGCGGTGTTGTTCCTGCGCCGCGCGAAGGAGGCCGGCGGGGAGATCGACATCCCGGCGAACGTGCTGGTGGTCGGCGGCGGCGACGTCTCGATGGATGTCTGCACGACGCTCAAGCTGCTCGGCGCGAAGAACGTCACGGCGGTCGTGTACGAGGAGCTCTGCGAGTTCAAGGCCAGCCGCAAGGAGCTCGCCGGGGCGCGCGAGGCCGGCGTGTCGATCCACGACGGCTACGTGCCCACCGCGGTCGACGGCAACAAGGTCACGTTCCGCCACCGCAAGATCGACGCGGAACTCTCCTACACCGCCGACCGGATCATCCTCGCCATCGGCCAGGAGGTCGCCGCGGGCGGCCTCGGGCTCGCGTTCGAGCGCAACCGGATCGGGGACGAATCCCTGAAGGCCGGGGACAAGCTGTACGTCGTCGGCGACGTCTCGGCGGACCCGGAGAAAACCGTGGTCGGCGCGGTCGCGGGAGCGAAGCGCGCGGCGGCCCTCATCGACGAAGAGCTGGGAGGAAAGTGAGATGATCAAGAAAGATTTGTCCGTCGAGTTCCTGGGGGTGCATTTCGAGAACCCCTTCTGCCTGTCGTCCTCGCCGGTCGGCAACTGCTACGAGATGTGCAAGAAGGCCTACAACACCGGCTTCGGCGGCGTGGTCTTCAAGACCATCGGCCCCAAGAGCTACTTCATCGACGAGGTCTCCCCCCGCTTCGACAAGCTCGACAAGGAATGCACCCCCTTCGTCGGCTTCAAGAACATGGAGCAGATCGCCGAGCATCCGCTCGAGCAGAATCTCGCCGACATCCGGCGGCTCAAGGCCGAGTACCCGGACAAGGTCCTCATCGCCTCCATCATGGGCAACGACGAGGCCACCTGGGAGGAACTCGCCCGCCTCGCCGAAGAAGCCGGCGCCGACATGCTCGAGCTCAACTTCTCCTGCCCGCAGATGACGTCCCACGCCATGGGCTCCGACGTCGGGTCCAACCCCGACCTGTGCCGGAAGTACTGCGCGGCCGTCAAGCGCGGCTCCAAGCTGCCCGTCCTCGCCAAGATGACCCCCAACATCACCGACATGGTGCCGGTCGCCATCGCCTCCCTCGAAGGCGGCGCCGACGGCATCGCGGCCATCAACACCATCAAGTCCGTCTGCAACGTCGATCTCGCCCGCGAAATCGGCATGCCGATCGTCGACGGCAAGTCCTCCATCTCCGGCTACTCCGGCAAGGCCGTCAAGCCGGTCGCCCTGCGGTTCATCCAGCAGATGCGCGCCGACCCGCGGCTCAAGGACCTGGCGATCTCCGGCATCGGCGGCATCGAGACGTGGGAAGACGCGGCGGAGTTCATCCTGCTGGGCGCCACGACCCTGCAGATGACGACCTCCGTCATGCAGTACGGCTACCGGGTCGTCGAGGACCTCAAGAACGGCCTGATGCACTTCATGGCCGAGAAGGGCGTCGACCGCCTGCAGGACCTCGTCGGGCGGGCCACCGCCAACATCATCCCGGCGGAGGAACTCAACCGCGACTACATCGTCTATCCCGAGATCGACTCCGACGCGTGCGTCGGCTGCGGGCGCTGCTACATCAGCTGCTACGACGGCGCGCACCAGGCCATGAAGTGGGACGAGGCGGACCGCCGCCCCTTCTGCGACCACGAGAAGTGCGTCGGCTGCCACCTCTGCGCCCTGGTCTGCCCCGTCGGCGCCATCTCCAAGGGCGAAATCGAGATCAAGCCCGGCCGCGCCACCAAGGCGGAGAACGTGAAGGTCTAGGCCTCAGCGCCAGCCGGTTCCCGGCCGGCGAACGCCCGGCGGGCTTCGGGGAAGTGCCGTGAAGCATGCGGCGCTTCCCCGAACTGTTTTCCTGCGCCCCCCTCGACGCAGCGCGGCTGCCGCGTGGTCGAAAGCCCCCCCAAAAAAAACGCATGGCGGGAACCAAACGTCCCGCCATGCCTTTCGTGGGAGATGTACGCCTGTCTTGCGGGGCGCTTACTGCTGCATCATCATCCCGATGGTCATCACGGCGCCCATCGCCTGGGCCTGGAGCTCCTGGGCGGATTGGGCGGACTTGAGCGACTCGAGCGTGCGGGTGAGCACCGGGGCGAGCGTGTCGGCCATCTGGCGGGCGGAGGCGTCGATTTCGAATTCCTGGGCCCCGGCCATCGCCGTTTGGACCGCATCGGCCCAACCCTGGCTCATCTCCAAGGGAACCCACTTGCCTTCGACCTTCACGAACTGGACATCCTCCGTCTCCGGCTCGTCCTCCTCCGAGGCCCGCGTCGTGAGGCGGAGCGGGATGATGCCGTCCGGCTGCGCCGCGGCGGTGTCGTCCGCGAAGGCGCACGCGATGGCGTCCGAAGGCAACTGGGCGATGCCCTCCGACAGGAGCCCCGCGGTCAGCGGATTCGACAGGAGCGGACGGATGTTCCCCGCGGCGAAATCGTCGTAGCTGAGGCTCTTGGCCACGCTGGAAATCCATTCGCCCGCCTGGCGGATCTGGTCGGCCGAGACCTGGTCCGTGTCCACCGCGTCGGGCAGATCCAGCTCCAGCCCGAGAGCGGCGGGATTGCCGAGAAGCTCCATCAGGTTTGGCGCCTGGGCCGCGATGAGGTCGCCGGCGGCGGCGAGGAGCTTCGCGCCCTGGTCGTAGAGCGGGCGGTCGATCTTGGCGGCGTAGGCGCGGACCACGCCGGAGATGTCGTTCTGGTAGCTCTCCGGGAGCATCCCGTACACGTCGCCCAGGCGGCCTTCCTTCACCGCGGCGATGGCCGCATCCACCGACGCCTTCGCTTCTTCGCGCGGCGTAAGGGCCTTGGCTGGCGCCGACATCGCCGCCGACGCCGTGCCTTCCGCGTCCGCGGGCGCATCGGCCTTGCCGCAACCGGCCGCCAACCCGGCGCACAGCACCGTACCCGCCACCATCGAAATCCAAATCTTCTTCATCTTGTCCGTCCTTCTTTGTTGAATTGTGGTTTGTTCCCCGCACGATGCCAGGAAAACGCAAGCATCATGCGTTGGGGCACCGGCAAAGTCAATTCCGCATTCGGGCCGCGAAAGGGGCGCACGGAGGGAAGAGGTTTTGTATGACAACTCTTTGCGCGGCATTTGAGCGGTTCAAGAAACAGTGTGGCCTCGGCCCATTGGAGTTGTCAGGTGAAAACCTTGCGACTTCTTGTCTGGTGCTCCCTCCGGTAGGGCCCGACCTCCGGGCAGGCCGTGCGAAAGGATAGCCCATGCCGGGCCGCCCGGAGGTCGGCCCCTACCGGCCAGCCCCACCATGCAAAAGACAAGGTTTTCACCTGACAACCCCATTGCGTCGCCATTTTTTCGCGCTGAAGTGCGTCACGCCCCATGGAGAGCACAATCCCTCCGCGGATGGACCATGCGAAAGCCTGTCTCGACGGCCGCCCGCAGTACTCCCCCCGCCGCCCTGTCCTTCCGCTCCGCACTCGCAATTCACAAGCCATCTTCCTCCGGGCGGCACCCCCCTCTCGGAGGGGGGCGAATGCTCGCGCACTCTCCATTCTCCCAATAGCTCTCCACGATCTCTCGGCATGTCCTGGTTGCCTCTTTCCCTCCCGCGCTCCATTGGTCAGGGCGCGGCTGAAAGCCGCACCTCCCAAAATGCGGAGAGACTTTTTCTTGAACCGCTCTGGTACCGCGTAAAGTCCATTCTTTCGCATATTTTCGGGTAGGGCGGCGAGTCCCTTCGCCGCCGTGCGCCCGTTAAGCGCATGGAAAGATTCACATGAGCCTTCATGCCACATCCCTTTCGCACGGCGGGCAGGGGACTGCCCGGAATGCCGATCAGTTAAGGATGATTCTTTGGAAAACCGGCTCGCGGCGCGAAACACGGAGGGGACGGAGGAAGGAGGCACGGAGGGTTTTTGGAGGTGGAGTTTGCC
>JAFYAC010000027.1 GCA_017540905.1 Kiritimatiellia bacterium
GGGGGGGGGGAGGGGGGGGGGGGCGTGTTGTGCATGGGGAGGAATGATGGTTGGAAAGCAGGGAAAATATTGATGTTTTCCGTAATCTCAAAAGATGGGCGGCAATGGGAAATGAGGGGGGCGCGGGGTGGGCAAATGGTGGGCCGGGGTGGACGGCGGCGGGGGGGGGCCAGGGGGGCTGGCGGGGGGGGAGGGAAGGGTAGGGGGCGGCGCCCGTCAGGCGGGGGGCTGGCCGCGGATCTTGGCGATGAGGATGGTGGTGGAAAGGCCGGGGACCATGGGGGCGAGGAGGACGCGGCCGCCGCGGGCTTCGACGATGTCGCGGCCGCTGACGTAGCCGGCCCAGTCGGAGGCCTTGACAAGGACGTCGGGGAGGAGTTCGGCGACGAGTTCCTTGGGTTCGTCCTCGTCGAACCAGGTGACGTAATCGACGCACTCGAGGGCGGCCATCATGCGGGCGCGGTTTTGTTCGTCCACCATGGGGCGCTCGGGCCCCTTGAGGCGGCGTACGCTGGCGTCGGTGTTGAGGGCCACGACCAGAACGTCGCCCTGTTTGCGGGCGAACTGGAGGGTGGAGGCGTGCCCGGCGTGGACCAGGTCGAAACAGCCGTTGGTGAACACGATTTTCTTGCCTTCGGCGCGCAGGCGGGCGCATTCGGCGGCGAGGGCGGCGCGGGGCCAAATTTTTTTCTCGGCTTCTCTCATGGCAGGACTTACCTTTCGTGGGAGAGCGATACCAGATTCCGCGGCCCATGGACACACCAAAAAACAGCCAGACTCTGCCCGACCCGGCGCATCCGTCGGAGGTGCGGGCGTTTTTGCGCGAAGCGGGGTTCCATCCGTCGCGGGTGCTGGGGCAGAATTTTTTGGTGGACCGCAACATCCTGGACATCATCGTGGCGGCGGCCGGGGTGGGGGAAGGGGACGGGGTAATCGAGGTGGGGCCGGGCCTTGGGGTGCTCACGGGGGCGTTGCTGGAGCGGGGCGCGCGGCTGGATGCGATCGAGAAGGACCACCGACTGGCGGCATGGCTGCGGGAGCGGTACGGCGGGAGGGGGAATTTCACGCTGCACGAGGGCGACGCGCTGGAGGCGGACTGGGGTGCGCTGTGCCCGGGGCCGGGGCGGGTGCTGGTCTCGAACCTGCCGTACGCGATTGCGGCGCGCCTGCTGGTGGACGTGGCGGCGCTGGAGCATCCGCCGGCGCGGATGGTGGTGATGGTGCAGCGGGAGGTGGCGGACCGGATGGCGGCGGCACCGTCGACCCCGGACTACGGGTTGCTGGGCATCCTGCTGCAGCGGCACTACGCGGTACGGACCGTCAAGCACGTGTCGCCGTCATGTTTCTGGCCGCCGCCGGAGGTGCAATCGACGGTGTGCCGCCTGGACCTGCGTCCGGGGACGCGGGGGAGCGCGGCGGAGGAGGCGGAGTTCAGGCGGATATTGCGTTTGGCGTTTTCGCGCCGGCGCAAGACGCTGGCCCGGTCGCTGCGCGGCGAGACGGCGGACCCGGCGGGGGCGCTCGCCGCGGCCGGGTTGCCCGCGACCGCGCGCCCGGAGGAGCTGTCGCCGGAGCAGTGGGATGCCCTGGCGAAGCGGATCGCGGGTGCCCAGTGACGGGCCCAAACGGAAAGGCCGCCCGGGGAGGGCGGCCTTTGCGCGGGGGGAGGGGGACCGGGGTTACCAGTTCTCGCCGAGGAGTTCGAAGTAGGCCTGGGGGTGGAGGCAGGCGGGGCAGAGCTGCGGGGCTTCCTTGCCTTCGTGGATGTAGCCGCAGTTGAGGCAGCGCCAGATGACCACGCCGTCGCGCTTGAAGACTTTGCCGGCTTCGAGGTTCTTCCAGAGGTCGTTGTAGCGCTTCTCGTGCTGCTTCTCGGCGACGGAGACGCGCTCCCAGAGGACCGCGATCTCGGGGAAGCCTTCTTCGCGGGCGATGCGGGCGAACTCGGGGTAGGCCTGGGTCCATTCTTCGTTTTCGCCGGCGGCGGCCGCCTTGAGGTTTTCGAGGGTGTTGCCGATGACACCCGCGGGGAAGGAGGCGGTGATTTCGACGGCGCCGCCTTCGAGGTACTTGAAGAAGCGCTTGGCGTGTTCCTTTTCCTGGAGGGCGGTCTCCTCGAAGATCTTGGAAATCTGGACGAGGCCTTCCTTCTTCGCGACGCCGGCGAAGAAGTCGTAGCGGTTGCGGGCCTGCGATTCCCCGGCGAAGGAGTGCAGCAGGTTCTTTTCGGTGCGGGTTCCCTTGATGCTTGCCATTTGGGTTCTCTCTTTCTTTTCGTTGGGGTGAAAAATGGACCGGCAGGGCCAGTCCGTGTTTTTTACATCGGGTTTCACGCGGGCACGGGCGGCGGGGGCGGGACGAAGCGTTCGCCTTCGCGGAAGACGCCCATGGCGCGGAACTTGTCGTAGCGCTGCTCGAGGAGGGCGTCGGTCGGCCAGGTGAGGAGTTCCTCGAGGTGCTTGACGAGGGCGGCGCGGACCTTCTCGGCGGCGGCGGCGGGGTCGGAATGGGCGCCGCCGGAGGGCTCGGGGATGAGTTCGTCGGCGATGTGCATGCGCATGAGGTCGGGGGCGGTGAGCTTGAGGGCGGCCGCGGCGTCGGAGGCGTAGGCGCGGTCCTTCCAGAGGATCGCGGCGCAGCCTTCGGGGGAGATGACGGAGTAGTAGGCGTGCTCCATGATGAGGAGGCGGTTGCATACGCCGATGCCGAGGGCTCCGCCGCTGCCGCCTTCGCCGATGACGGCGGAGATGATGGGGACGGGGAAGCGGAACATTTCGCGGAGGTTGACGGCGATGGCTTCCGCCACGTGGCGTTCCTCGCCCTCGATGCCGGGGAAGGCTCCGGGGGTGTCGATGAGGGTGACGATGGGGACGCCGGAGCGGGCGGCGAGGCGCATGAGGCGGAGGGCCTTGCGGTAGCCTTCGGGGAAGGGGCAACCGAAGTTGCAGGCGAGGTTGGACTTGGTGTCGCGGCCCTTCTGGGTGCCGATGACCATGACGCGGTGGCCGTTGAGCTTGCCGAAGCCGCCGAGGATGGACTGGTCGTCGGAGACGAGGCGGTCGCCGTGCAGTTCGGTGAAGTCGTCGATGAAGGCGGAGATGTAGTCGCCGGTGTAGGGGCGGAGGGGGTGGCGCGCGACCATGACCTCCTGCCAGGGGGTCAAATGGGCGTAGAGTTCGCGGCGGGCTTCCTGGAGTTCGCGGCGGAGGCGGGCGGTCTCCTCTTCGACGGAGATGTTGCTCTTGTCGGCGAAGTTCTTGAGTTCGTCGAGCTTGTGCTGGAACTCGAGGAGGGGTTTTTCGAACGGGAGCATGTAGGACATGGCAGGCCTCACTCGACGATGGTCACGACGGTGCCCTTGGGCAGGATCGTGTAGAGTTCTTCGATTTCTTCGTTCAGCAGGCGGACGCAACCGGCGCTGGACTGGCTGCCGATGGAACCGGGGTCCCAGGTGCCGTGCAGGCCGTATCCGGGGCGGTCGAGGGCGAGCCAGTGGGTGCCGAGCAGGTTTTCGGGGTCGCCGTAGGGGATGGAGCGGCCGCCGGAGGGGAACCAGGTGGGGTGCTCGATCTTGTCGACGATCTTGAAGACGCCCGCGGGGGTCCCGGCGTTGGTGCCGGTGGAGACGCGGTAGCGCTTGAAGAATTTGCCGTCGAGGGTGAGGACGAGGTCGTTGCGGCTCTTGCTCACGCGGACGGCGAAGGTGTGGTTGCGGCCGTCGAGGAGGGTGAGGCGCTGGCCGACGCGGATGTTGTCGCCGCGGATGCCGTTGGCCTTGGCGATGAGAAGGACGGGGGTGTTGAAGGTGGCGGCGATCTTGCCGAGGAAGTCGCCGGACTGGACGGTGTACTCCGTCTTTTCGGGCATGGGGCGCTGGGAGACGAGGAGTTCCAGGTCGAGTTTGGAGAGGAAGGCCTCGATTTCGGGGTCGCCGGGCCGCGCGGCCAGGGCGTCGAGGCCGGCTTCGCGGGCGGCCTGGCCGTCGCCGGCGGCGTAGCGGTCCCGGGCCTGCGCGAAGAGGGCGTCGGCGTCGCCGCCGGAGGGCGCAGGGAGGGCTTCTTCTGCGGGGGCGGGGGAGGGGGGCTGGGCCGGGGCGGCGGCATCCGCGGCGGTGCCGGAGCCGTCGGTCGGCAAGGAGGCCAGTGGGGGCGGCGGAGGGAGCGCGGGGGCTTCGGGGGCCGCCTGAGCCGCCGGGGGCGTGGCCTCCTCCCGGGGCGGCTCGGGGAGAGGCCGGGATTCGGGGCCGGGGGATGTCCCGGGGACGGCGTCGGGGAGCGGGAGTTCGGCGGGCGGGAGGTCGCCTTCGACGGGGGCTTCCGGCAATTCGAGCGGTTCGGCCGGCTCGGTGCCGTCGGTTCCGCGGTTGCCGTGCCACCACCAGGCGGCGACGGCCGCGGCGAGCAGGGCGGAGATGCCCAAGGCGACGACCATGGCGAGGCAGCCGGACCGCGACTTGTCGCGGCGCATGCGGTAGATGTCGGGGGGGAGGTTGAGGTTGCCGTCGTGTTCCATGGCGCGTGGTTGGAAGGGGGTTGGGTGGATGCGGGGGATAACGGGTGGGTCGGGTCAGCCGAGCCGGTCGAGGTCGCGGAGGACCAGGCCCATGTCGGGGTAGCGGTCGTCGGGGTTCTTGGCGATGCACTTCATGACGAGGTTCGCGAGGGCGACCGGGATGTCCGGGTTGAGCTGCCGGACGGGGGTGGGCGGGACCTTCGGATCGACCTGGTCGGCGCGGACCTTCTCGATCTTCTCGCCCTCGTACGGCTTGCGGAAGGTGAGCATTTCGTAGCAACAGATGCCGAACGCGTAGATGTCGGCGCGGTCGTCGGCGGTGTGGTTGAGGAGCGTCTCGGGCGGCACGTAGGAGGTGGTGCCGGGGATTTCCTTGATTTTCTTGAAGAAACGCTTGCGCGGGAGCGCGAGGTCGAAGTCGATCAGCACCAGCTGCCCGTTCGGCTGGACGAGGAGGTTCTCGGGCTTGATGTCGAGGTGGAGGTAGCCCTGCGCATGCACGTACTGGATGACGAGCGCCAGCTGCTTGATGAAGACCATGACGTTGTCGGTCAGCAGCGGCTCGCGGTAGAGGATGAGGTCGCGGAGGGTGCGCGATTCGACGTACTTGAGGACCATGTAGGGGATTTTTCCCTCGTAGCCCTGCTTGACGAACGGCACGATGTCGGGCCGCCCCTTCTGGATTTTGGCGAGGATTTCGCCGCCGCGGAAGAAGCGGGCGCGGGCCTTGCGGTCCTTGGCCGCCATCGCGTCGAGGACGCGTATGACATAGCGCTCCTGCTGGGCGTCGATCGCCACGTACAGCTTGGTCATTCCACCGCCCGAGATCGAGCGCGTGATCGAGTATCCTGCAAAGCTCTGGTTCATGCCGGGAGAGTACCCCAGTCGGGGGCGGTTTGGCAATGAAGAGTTTGGGCGGGAAAAAGGGCTTGACGGGAGGGGTGGTACTATGCGATGGGTAGTACGCAATGCAGAGTAGAGATGGCAACGCGATGATCGACGGGTGGATCGTCCAGCTGCGCAAGGGCGCGCTGGAGTACTGCCTGATGCTCGCGCTGAGGCGCGGGGAAAGCTACGGGTACGAAATCATACAGGCGCTCTCGGAGGTCGAGGACCTCACGGTCGGGGAGAGCACGGTGTACCCCATCCTCGCTCGCCTCAAGGCGGAGGGGTTCCTCAAGGCGCGGCTCGGCAGGTCCGGCGCCGGGCCCATGCGCAGGTATTTTTCTTTGACCGAAAAGGGAAGGATCCGGTTGGCGATGATGGATGCCTACTGGCCGATGTTGTCGAAATCCATCGAAGCGTTGAAACGGGCCGCGTCGAAGGCAGGCGCGGCCGGAAAAGGGCAGGAGCAGACATGAACAGGACGGATGCGGCGGACCGCTTGGCGGCGGGTTATCTTGAAGCGGTGGGCGCGGCGATGGCCGGTCGCCCGGAACAGGAGCGGCGCGACGTGCTCGCGCAGCTGGCGGAGCAGCTCGACGTGGCGGTGCGCGCCGCCGAGCCCGGTCCCGGGGAGTCGGAGGAGGAGGTGATGGGGCGCATCCTGGAGGGGATGGACCCGCCGGAGAATTTCGTGGTGGGCGCGGGGGCGATGGGGATTGGGGACGGCGGGGGGAATGGGGAGAATGGGGAAAATGGGGACGGTGGGGACGGTGGGGACTTTGGGGAGAGGGGAAGGGGTGGGGACGGTGGTCGGCGGGGGCCGGGCGGGTGGTGGTGGTTCGCGCTGGCGGTGCTGTTCTTTGCGGTGAACGTGTGGGGGTTGTTCGGGGGAGGCGGCGGGGGGCGCGCCGGCGGGGAGGCGTCCGGGCCGGAGGAGGCGGAGCCGGAGGAGGTGGTGGAGGAACCGCCGCTGCCGGAGCCGGAGTACATGCGGGTGATGAAGCTGCGCAGGGTTTCGGTGATGGACAGCTCGGCGGACCGGACTGCGACGCTGCTGCTGACGTTCAGCGCGGAGCCGGACCGGTTGCAGCTGACGCGGCACTTCCGCCTGGAGGACGGGGACGGGGCCGCGGTGGGCTACCGCATCGAGGGGCTGCTGGGCCAGAACACGGTGGCGCTGGCGACGGACCCGGTGGCGACGGTAGGGCTGCGCTGGACGCTGGACGCGGGACTGGAGTCGTCGGAGCCCGGCGTGGTTCCGCTGGAGGAGGGGGAGCGGGGGATGCTGGAGATGGACCGTAACCTGGAGGCGACGGAGGCGGAGGCGTACGCGAGGGCGTTCGAGGAGCCGTACGTGCGGATCCGCCTGACGGGTGCGCCGGAAGGGGAGCGGGAGAAGGTGGAGCCGTACGTGGAGGTGAAGCCGCCGGTGAAGTTCCGCGCGTCGGCGGGACGGGACTGGGAGGGGTGCTATTTGCAGCTGGAAGGGGCGTTCCGGCCAGACAGTTTCTATGAAATCGCGCTCAAGGCGGGCCTGCCCGGCAGCGACGGGCGCCGGTCGCTCTCGCGCGATTTCCGCCGGACGCTGCAGATTCCGCGCCCGTCGGCGCGCGTGGAGCTGGAGAAGTCGGGCCGCTACCTGCCGCCCTCCGGTCCGCTCGCGGTGCCGGTGCGGACGTGCGGGGCGCGCTCGGTGTGCGCGCAGGCCTGGAAGGTCTATCCGGCCAACCTCGCCGACGCGGTGCTCTCGCGCGAAATGCGCTCGTGGAAGGTGATGGAGGACGAGTGGGGCGGGAAGTGGCACACGCTGACGAACATTCCGGTGCGGCCGGACGTCCCGGGTCCCGGTGGCGCCGAGGCCGCGCCCGGCACGGGCCGCGCGCTGGTGCCGTTGCGCAAGCTGGCGGGGGAGGAGGAGCCGCGCGGGGCGTGGTGGGTCCGGGTGGAGCCGGAGGGCGACGGGTGGAGCGGCGACTCGCAGCTCGTCGTGGTGACGGACCTCGGCCTGAGCGTGCGCCTCGGCGTGCCCCCCGGGGAGCGCGGGGCCGGGATGGACGAGGACGGCAGCGCGCTGGTGTGGGTGAATTCGCTGCGCACGGCGAAGGCGGAGGAGGGGGTGCGCGTCGAGATCGTCTCGTCGCACCACCAGCTGCTGGCGTCAGGCACGACCGACGCCGACGGCATCGCGCGCCTGGAATGGACGGCGGGGGCGGACGGGGGGACCCCCGCGGTGGTCGTGGCCTCGAAGGACGGCGACCAGACGTACCTCGCGCTCGACCGGGCGCTGGCCGAGGGGGACGGCGGCGTGCGCGACTGGCCCGGCGAGGGGTTGCCGGAGGCGGAGTTCGCGGCGGGGCGCGGGGTGTACCGCCCCGGCGAGACGGCGTGCCTCGAGGCGTACGTGCGCGGCATCGACCTGGGCGTGCCGGAGCCGTTCCCGGCGGTGGCGGTGTTGCGCGCGCCGGACGGGCGCGTGGCGCTGGAGAAGGCCGTGGAGACGGGCGGGCTGGGGACGGTGGCGCTCGAACTGCCGATTCCCGGGGACGCGCCGACGGGCCGATGGGAACTGTCGCTGGAGACGCCGGGGGGGAGCGCGGTGCTGGGGAGGACGTCGTTCTCGGTGGAGGACTTCATGCCTCCTCAGATCCGCGTGGACGTGACGGGGCCGGAAGGCCGCCAGGCGGCCGCGGACGTGGAAAAGCTGAAGTTTGCGGTGAAGGCCGAGTACCTCTTCGGCGGCCCGGCGGCGCGGCTCCCGGCGGAGGGCGTGGTGTCGTGGAAGGCGGTGCCGTTCGCGCCGGCGGGCTGGCAGGGGTGGACGTTCGGGGACCCGCGCAAGAAGTTCGCCGAGTCGGACGCGCGCCTCGGGCAGTACCCGCTGGCGGCGGACGGTTCGCTCGCGTTCGTCGTGCCGGTGCGGCGCGAACCGGCCCCGCCGGCGGCGCTGCGCGCGGTGTTCGGCGCGACGGTGCGCACGGCGGGCGGCCGGGCGGTCTCGGACTTCGCGTCGGTGCTGGTCGATCCGTATCCGTTCTACGTGGGCCTGCGCCCGGCGTGGGAGGGCACGGTGCCCGTCGCCGCGACCCAGCGCGTGCAGGTCGCCGCGGTGGCCCCCGGCGGCGGCGCGCCGGACGCGGAGTCCACGCCCGCGCTGCTGCTCTCGCTGGTGAAGGTGGAATGGAACTCCTCGCTGCGCCGGAATTCCTCGGGCCGCTACGAATGGCGGAGCGAGCGCGAGGAGCACGTCGTGGAGCGCGCCACGAGGTCCCTCGGGCTCTCCGGCGACGGCCGCCTCGCCGCCGACTGGGCGTTCGCCGTGCCGTCCCCCGGCGAGTGGGAAATCCTGGCCGAGGACCCGGAGTCGGGTTCCTCCACGCGCCTCTCCTTCCACGCCGGTTCGCGCGACTGGTGGTGGGACGAGGCGGCCCGCGCGAATCCCGCCGAGCTCCAGCTGGAGTGGGAGGGCGAGGGCCCGCGCAAGCCCGGCGACAAGGCGAAGCTGCTCGTCAAGTCGCCGTTCCCCGGCGAGGCGCTGCTGACCATCGAGACCACGCGCGTGCTGCTGGCGCGGCGCGTGGTCCTCGACGGCAACACCGCCGAGATCGAGGTCGAGGTGGGGGAGGACTGGGCGCCCTCGGTGCGCGCCGCGCTCTCCGTGCTGCGCCCCGCCGCGCCCGGCGACACCGCGTGGATGGGCTACCGCGCGCACGGCACCGCCGCGCTGCAGGTGGACCGCCCCGAACGGCGCCTGGCCGTCGCCATCTCCGCGCCCGCCACCGTGCTGCCGCGCGCGCCGCTCGAAGTCGAGCTGGCCGTGTCCGGCCCCGACGGCGCGCCCGTGGCGGGCGGCGAGGTCACGCTCTTCGCGGTGGACGAGGCGATCTGCATGCTGACCGGGCACGAGACGCCCGACCCGCTGGCGCGCTTCAACGAAATCCGCCGCTCCCTCACGGACCTCCACGACCTCTACGCCGACATCATCGAGCCGGAGCCCGACGGCGCCGACGCCGTGTCGGCCCCCGGCGGCGACGCGGCGGGCGCCTTCCGCAAGCGCCTGAACCCCGTGCGCGCCAACCGCTACACGCCGCTCGCCTTCTGGCGTCCGGGCCTCGCGCTCGACAAAAACGGCCGCGCCCGCGCGACGGTCGAGCTGCCGGAGTTCGCCGGCGAGGTGCGCCTGATGGCGGTGGCGTGCACGGAAGGCGGGCTCGGGAGCGCGTCCGCGCCGGTCAAGGTTCACCGCGACCTGGTGGTGCAGCCGTCGCTGCCGCGCTTCCTGGCGCCGGGCGACCGGTGCACGCTGTCGGTGCCGGTGCACAACCTTTCCTCCAACGCGATGACGGTCGCCGTGCGCGTCGCGTGCGGCGGGCCGCTCGCGTGCGCCGAGGCTGGACGGACGGTGGAGCTCGACGCCGGCGCCGAG
This sequence comes from Kiritimatiellia bacterium, assembly GCA_017540905.1. Lineage (GTDB taxonomy): Bacteria > Verrucomicrobiota > Kiritimatiellia > CAIQIC01 > Lenti-01 > CACXEY01. The sequence continues at coordinate 9,821 of JAFYAC010000027.1, forward strand.
ACGCTGCTGACCTTCCCGCTCGTGGCGGGCGACGCCTCGGGCAAGGCCGTATGCACGGTGGAGGCCGAGGCCGAGGGCGCGCCTTCCGAGCGCTACCACGAGACCTTCGAGCTGGCCGTGCGTCCGGCGGGCGGCCTCTCGCTGCGCACCGCATTCGGCGTGCTGCAGCCCGGCGAGAGCGCGGAGCTCCCGCCGCCCGAAGGGTTCGTCCCCGGCTCCGGCTCGCGCACGCTGCACGTCTCCGCGATGCCGTCGATCGACCTCTGCCGCGCCCTCCAGTACGTCGCGTGGTACCCCTATGGCTGCCTGGAGCAGACCGTCTCCGGCGCCTACCCGCTGCTCCATTCCGAGGAGTGGGCCGAACGCCTCGCCCCCGGCGCCTGGGCCGCCGGCGACCCGCGCTCGCGCATCCGCGCCGCCATCTCGCGCGTCCTCTCCATGCAGACGCAGAACGGCGGCTTCGCCCTCTGGCCCTGGCTGCGCGACACCGACACCGAAAACAGCCTCTACGCCGTGCGCTTCCTCCTCGACGCGCGCGCCGCCGGCCACGACGTCCCCGAGTTTCCGCTCGAGCGCGCCCTCGACTGGGTCCGCCGCTGGGTCCTCGAAGACCGCCTGCCCGCCACCGCCGACACCTTCACCCCCGCCTGGCGCGGCGCCATGCGCCTGCGGGCCGAGGCCTGCCGCGTGCTGGCCGCCGCCGGGCGCGCCCCGTCCGGGTGGATCGACCGCCTGTGCGAGCGCACCGGCGACCTCGACTTCGCCGCCCGCGTCCACCTCGCCTGCGCCCTGCGCGAGGCGGGCGACCCGCGGCGCGCCGCCGACCTCCTCTCCTCGCTGCCCGTGCCCGTGCCGCGGCCGCGCCGGGGCGGCGACTGCCACGACGGCGACGTACGCGAGGCCGCGATGCTCCTCGACGCCTGGGCCGAAACCGATCCCGAGTCGCGCGCCGCCGTGCAGCTCGCCGCCTACCTCCGCTCCCGCCGCGGCCCCGACGGCCACTGGGGCTGCACGCAGGACAACGCGCTCGCCCTCTGCGCCTTCGGCAAGCTCGCGCGCAACCTGCCGGCGGCCGAGCGGCCCGTGTCGTTCGAGTGCGCCTTCGGCGGCGCCGAACCCGCCGCGCGCTCCGGCGAACTCGACTGGGTGGGGAGCGGCGCCGACACCGACCCCGTGCGCCTCGCCAACACCGGCGGCGCCCCGCTCTACTACGTCCTGCAGGACACAGGCGTCGACCTCGAGCCCCCCGCCCTCTGCGCCGACGGCATCGCCGTAGACCGCGAATTCTTCGACTGGGAAGGCAATCCCGTGGACCCCTCCGAGCTCAAGCAGGGCGACCTCCTCATCGTGCGCACCACCATCCGGAAGCTCCGCGACGGCGACCTCTCCAACCTCGCCGCCGAGGACCTCCTGCCGGCCGGCTGGGAAATCGAGAACCTTGCCTTCAAGACCAGCACCTCCGGCGGCACCTGGCTGCAGACCGTCATGAAGTCCGACAACTGCTGGACTGACGCGCGCGACGACCGCATGCTCCTCTTCCCGTCCGGCTTCGGCCGCGAAGGCCGCGCCCGGGCCCACTACGCCGTCCGCGCCGTCTCCCCCGGCGAATTCATCCTCCCCTCCGTCACCGCCAGCGGCATGTACGACCCCGGCGTCCGCGCCGTCGGCCCCGCCCCCCGCACCGTGCGCGTCACCGCGCCGTGAACGTGCGACGGCAACCCGCAATACTCCCCCCTGTCGGCTGCGCCGACATCCCCCCTATCGGAGGGGGGACGGACGCCGTTGCCGGCGTCCGGGGAAAACCTGTTTTGAATCCACGCCCTTTTTGGAACATGCCAGGAGTGCACCTTCTCCATTCCCCCCCTCCGAGAGGGGGGGGGCGCGGAGCGCCGGGGGGAGTACTGCGCGTTGCCGTCGTCCCCCACTTTTATTCTTGCAGAAATCCCCCCTCCTCCCCACTCTCCCTTCCATGTCCCCGCACCACCCCGATTTTCTCCACTACCGCCCCGACCTGGTGGAACGCGCCCGCGAGCTGCGCCGCAGGGAAAACCAAACTCCGGAAGAGCGCCGATTGTGGAACGCCTGGCTGCGGAAGTCCCCCGTTCGCTTCCAGCGCCAGAAGCCCATCGGCGACTACATCGCGGACTTCTATTGCCACGCGGCGCGCTTGGTGGTCGAGGTGGACGGCTGGCGCCATTTCAGCGAAGAGGGGGAATCTTATGACGCACGCCGCACGGCCTACCTTGAATCCTTGGGCCTGCGGGTGGTGCGCTTCCGCGGGGAAGCCGTCCGCGACAACGTCGATGGCGTGGGGCGCTGGCTCGTTGTCCTGGCCGAAGAACGGGCGCGGGAAGTGGGCCGTCCCGCGCCGTGACCGCGTGGCGGCTTGTAGCGACGGCCACCCGCAATACTCCCCCCTGTCGGCTGCGCCGACATCCCCCCTCTCGGAGGGGGGACCGGACGCCGTTCCCGGCGTCCGGGAAAAACCTGCTTTGAATCCACCTCCTCTCTGGAACGTGCCAGGAGTGCACCTTCCCATTCCCCCCTCCGAGAGGGGGGTGGCGCGGAGCGCCGGGGGAAGTACTGCGCGTTGCCGTCGTCCCACCCCCCAACTTGCCACCTGACCCTTTCCCCACACCCTCCCTCCTCCCATGTCCCCACCGCCTAAAATCCGCCCCCTCTTCCGCCGCCTCGTGCTCCTCGTCGCCGCCGCCGCGCTCCTCTGGGGCGGGTGGCGCGCGGCGCTGCGCTTCGTGCCGTTCCCGGGCGGGCGGCTGGCGGCGGTGCCCTCCAGCGTCCTCCTCACCGACCGCGAAGGCGCGCCCATCCGCCTGCGCCTCGCGCCGGGCGGGATCGACGCGCGCCCCGGCTACGTCCCCGCGCGCACCGACTGGATCGCGCAGGCCATCGTCGCGGCCGAGGACAAGCGCTTCTGGTCGCACGGCGGCCTCGACTTCCTCTCCCTGCTGCGCGCCGCGGGCCAGAACGCCTCCAGCCTGCGGCGCATCTCCGGCGCCTCCACCCTCTCCACCCAGGTCGTGCGCCTGGCCGTGCCGCGTCCGCGCACCCTGCGCACCAAGCTGCTGGAGGCGTTCCAGGCCTTCCAGCTCGAGCGCCGCATGGACAAGGCGGCCATCCTCCGCCAGTACCTCGACCGCGCGCCCTTCGGCGGCAACATCGTCGGGGCCGAAGCCGCCGCCTGGCGCTACTTCGGCAAAACCGCCCGCGACCTCTCCCTCGCCGAAGCCGCCCTCCTCGCCGGCCTCCCCCAATCCCCCTCGCGGCTGCGTCCCGACCGCCACCCCGCGGCCGCCGCGCGACGCCGTTCCTACGTCCTCTCCCGCATGGAAGCCTGCGGCATGATCACTCCCGCCGAGCGCGCCGCCGCCGATGCCGCGCCCGTCGCCCTCACCCCGGCGGCGTACCCCTTCCGCGCCCCGCACTTCTGCGACGCCGTGGGCGTCCCCGTGCGCCCGCGCGCCGACGACTGCCGCGTCCGCACCACCCTCGACCCCGTCATCCAGGCGTGGGCCGAGGACGCCCTCGCGCGCCGTTGCGCGGCCCTCGGCGTGGCGGGCGGCGCCGTCGTCGTCCTCGACGCCCCGACCGGGGCCGTGCGCGCCATGGTCGGCTCCCCCGACTACGCCTCGCCGCGCGCCGGGCAGGTCAACGGCGCCCTCTCCGCGCGCGCCGCCGGGTCCACCTTGAAACCCTTCGCCTACGCCCTCGCCCTCGACCAGGGACGCCTCGCGCCCGCCGACCTCCTGCCCGACGCCCCCGTCCACTACCGCGACCTCGTCCCCCTCAACTTCACCCGCGACTTCCGCGGGACCGTGCCCGCGCGCGACGCCCTCGTCCTCTCCCTCAACCTGCCGGCCATCGAAGTCGAGCGCCGCGCCGGGCAGCCCGCCTTCCACGCCCTCTTGCGGCGGCTCGGACTCTCCACCATCGGCCCCGAGCCCGCCCGCTACGGCCTCGGCCTCGTCCTGGGCAACGCCGAAGTCCGGCTCCTCGACCTCGCCAACGCCTACGCCTGCCTCGCCCGCGGCGGCCGCTTCCTCCCGCCGCGCACCGTCGAAGACGCCCCCGCGCCCGACCCCGCCGCCGCGCCCTCCCTCCTCACCCCCGAAGCCGCGTGGATCGTCTCCGACATCCTTTCCGGCGACGAACGCGCCTTCGACGCCACCGGCCACGCCGCCGACGTCCCCCTCCCGCGCTTCGCGTGGAAGACCGGCACCTCTGCCGGACTCCGCGACGCCTGGACCGTCGCCTGGAACCCCGACTTCGTTATCGGCGTCTGGATTGGCGACCCCTCCGGCGCGCCCTCCGCCAGCCTCGTCGGCCGCCTTGCCGCCACCCCGGTCGCCTGGGACCTGATCCGCCGCCTCTATCCCCGCAACCGCCCCGCCCCGTGGTATCCGCGCCCCGCGGGCGTCGTCTCCCGCACCGTCTGCGCCGACACCGGATGCGTCGCCACCCCCGCCTGCCCGAGGACCCATCCCGACTGGGCCATCGCCCAAGTCACCCGCCGCGAAATGTGCCCCTCCCGCCACGCCGCCCCCTCCGCGCCGCCCCCCGCCTCCCCGACGGCCAACCCCGTCCGCATCGTCACCCCTCCCGACGGCGCCACCTACCGCCTTCTCCCCGGCGTCCTTCCGGCGGTTTCCCAGAAACTCCCCCTTGTCGCGGCCGCCGACACCCTTCCGCCCGGCACCCCCCTCCACTGGTTCCTCGACGGCCGCCCCCTCGGCTCCTCCCGTCCCGGCGAACCCTTTTTCTGGCCCATGGCCCGCGGCCGCCACACCCTCTCCTGCGCCGCCCCCGGCCACCTCCACCCCCCAACGGCCACCTTCACCGTCGAGTGAGGCACGGCGGTGCTTGGCCGCGAGCCGCTTGCATTGCGTCCGGCGAATGCGCCTCCCACATTCCCTCGACCAACCCTCCCGCTGCCCCCTCTTTTGGCTGTATGTCCTCAGGCTTCTCCCTTTGATTGCAACCCCGAGAGCCATGCCCGGATGCGGTTCTGCAAGTGCAGCGCTCCCCCCGCCAGATTCCGCGCCCCCAGCACCCTCCCCATCGCCTCCTTCGTCGCCTCCACCCGCTCCGGCGACACATTGGCCCTCCTATCTCTCGAGATTACGGAAAACTCTTTTGTTTTTTGAGATTTCACACTCCTCCTCCCCCATGATTTCCGCACCGCCACCAGCCGCACGATGCCCAGCTTCCGCTCCGCGTAGCGCCCCAGCGCCGCGAGCGTCGGATTCTCGCGCAGGATGGCGGCGAGCCGCCGGGCGGCCGCCGCGAAGGCGCTCTGGAGCTCGGCGGGGAGGTGCTGTCCCGTCGGCACGCCGGACATCAACCATTCCAGTGGCATGCGGTCGTCCAGTTGCAGGATTTGCCGGAGTCGCTGCGCGAGTTTCTTGTAGCGCATGGCGGTGGAGTAGGGGATGGCGACCCGGCGGTCTTCCAGCCAGCCTTTCATCCCGCCCTTCCGTGAACGGATGACGGTCTTGCCGTTGGGGAGGGTGGTGCGGAGGATCGTGTGGTCGAGCGGGGGATCGAGGTCGGCGAGGCGCGAGCCAAGACGGAGGCGGGTGGCGAGCGTGCGGGGCTCTTCGCGCCAGTCGGCCACGAGTTCCTTGGGCGTGGGGGTGCCGCGCAGGGAGGGGGAGGCGGGGCGTTTTTCGTGGATGCGGATTTGCCGTCCGATTTCGTGGATGACCCAGGCGCCGACCTCGGTGGCGGCGTAGGCGGCGAGGATGGGGGGCGTGATGGCGAGGAGGAGCATCCAGTCGTTGTCGCGTATGGTGGCGTTGACGCTGAAGATGGAGTGGACCGCGGAGAGGGTTTTTGCGGTGTTCGAGACGATGCGGGGGGCTTGGGTTTTCATGCGGTGAGGATGGAGGATGAAAATGGGAATGTCAATCATTTTCTGTAATCTCGTTTGGTGGAGGGGCGGGTGGGCGCAAATGGGCGGGGGCGCTTTTGGGCTTCTGTTTTCGGGGGGGAAGGGGTAGGGTCGGGGAATGTTTTCAGAGAGGAACGCGATGATCAGATCCAGCAGTCGGTTGAAATGGTGGTTGGCGGCGGGCGTGCTTGCGGCGAACCTGGCCGCGGGCGTGCGCCTGTATTCCCAGGAAACCGAGGCCGCGGCCGCCAAGGCCGCCGCCGAGGAGAAGTCCCCCTACGAGATGTACGCCCTGTTCTCCACCGTCGTCGAGCAGATCCGCGCCCAGTACGTGGACGCCGACAAGTGCGGCTACCAGGACCTCATCTACAGCGCCCTCCACGGCATGCTCCAGTCCCTCGACCCCCACAGCTCGTTCATGGACGAGGAGGAGTTCGCCTCCATGAAGGAGGACACCTCCGGCAAGTTCGGCGGCCTCGGCATCACCATCGGCATGAAGAACTCCATCCTGACGGTCATCGCCCCCATGGAAGGCACCCCCGCGTTCCGCGCCGGCCTCCTCGGCGGCGACAAGATCATCGAGATCGAGGACGAGTCCACCGACGGGCTCGCGCTCGACGAGGCCGTCAAGAAGCTGCGCGGCGACCCGGGCACGAAGGTCAAGATCAAGGTGTTCCGGCCGAGCACGCACCTGGTCAAGACATTCACGATCACGCGCGCGGTCATCAACGTCCCGAGCGTGAAGGACGTGCGGGTGCTGGACGGCGGCATCGGCTACGTGCGGATGCTCCAGTTCGGCGAGGACACGGCGGCGGACCTGCAGGAGGCGCTGGACGACCTGGAGAAGCAGGGCGTCAAGGCGCTGGTGCTCGACCTGCGGAGCAATCCGGGCGGTCTGCTGGCGTCGGCGGTCGAGGTCGCGCAGAAGTTCCTCAAGCGCGGGGACCTGATCGTTTTCACGCGGGCGCGGGACGGGCGGATCGACCGCTCGTACTCGGCGCGGCCGAAGAAGTCGTTCCCGAAGGTCCCGATGGCCATCCTCATCAACGGCTACAGCGCGAGCGCGTCGGAAATCGTCGCCGGCGCCCTCCAGGACCACCACCGGGCGGTGCTGGTCGGCGAGAAGAGCTTCGGCAAGGGGTCGGTGCAGAGCATCCTGCCGCTCAACGACGGGGCGCTCGCCATCCGCCTGACGACCGCGAAGTACTACACGCCGAGCGAGCGCGTCATCCACGAGAACGGCATCGAGCCGGACATCGTGGTCCCCATGACGGCGGAGAACTGGCGCAACGTGGTCATCGCCCGCAACAAGGCGGAGCAGAGCGCCGGGGACGAGGAGTTCGCCGCGACGGACGAGGGCTGGGAGAGCGAGGACGGCGGCGAGCTCGACGAGGACGCCGCTTACGATCTGGAGGGGGGCGAGGCGGCCGACGACGCGGCGAAGGGCAACGACACCGACCTGCAGCTGGAACGGGCCTGCGACATGCTGCGCGGGATGCTGGCGCTGCAAGGTCGTTGAGGCGGCGGGGCCGCGCCATGAAAGACCTGCTCATCCTCGGCATCGAATCCTCGTGCGACGAGACGGCGGCGGCGGTCGTGCGCGGCGGCCGCGAGGTGCTGTCCTCGGCGGTCATCAGCCAGATCGCGCAGCACCGCCCCTACGGGGGCGTGGTGCCGGAAATCGCGTCGCGCGGGCACGTGGAGGCCTTCCCGGCCGTGGTGTCGGAGGCGATGGCGAACGCCGGGGTGGGATGGGACGCGCTCGACGCAATCGCGGTGACGCACGGGCCCGGACTGGTGAGTTCGCTGCTGGTGGGGCTGTCGGGGGCGCGTGCGCTGGGGCAGGCCGTCGGCAAGCCGGTATGGGGCGTCAACCACATGGAGGGGCACCTGGCGGGAATGTTCCTCGACCCGGCCACGCCGCCGCCGGAGGAGCTCTGCCCGGCGCTGGTGCTGCTGGTTTCGGGCGGGCACTCGTACCTGGTGGAGATGCGCGGCATCGGCGACTACCGCCTGCTCGGCCAGACGCTCGACGACGCGGCCGGCGAATGCCTCGACAAGGGGGCGAACCTGCTGGGCCTGGGGTATCCGGGCGGACCGGTCATCGAGCGCGCCGCGGAGGGCGGGAATCCCGCGTACGTGCGCTTCCCGCGCGGCATGGAGCACGCCAAGGCGAAGAAGACGGAGAACGGCCTGGACTTGGCGCTGTGCTTCAGCTTCAGCGGGCTCAAGACGTCGCTGCTCCAGAGGCTGAAGACGCATCCGGACGATTTGCCGGGGCACCGGCCGGACTTGGCGGCGGCCTACCAGGAGGCGGTGATGGAGTCGCTCGCCGTGCGGGCCGACCGCGCGCTGAAGCTCACCGGGGCGAAGACGCTCGCGTGCGTCGGCGGCGTCGCGAAGAACCGCGTGCTGCGGGCGAAGCTGGAAGCGGTTTCGCGGCGGCGCCGCGCCACGCTGCGCCTCGCGCCGATGGCGTACTGCACCGACAACGCCGCGATGATCGCCGCGGCGGCGGGGCTCCGCGCGCGCGCCGGACTGCCGAATCCGCCCGCCTTGGAGGCCGACCCGAGCCTCCCGCTCGTCGAGGAGGCGGAGGATTTTCCCGCCTAGGTTTCTAGATGCCTAGATATCTAGAAATCTAGTTTTTCCCCCCATGAAAACCGCGCTGCAAGGCCTCTTTTCCGACGAACTGCGGGAGGTGTGCACCGATGCCGGATTCCCGGCGTTCCGGGGAAAGCAGCTATGGGACTGGTTGCAGCGGCGCGGGGCGCTGTCGTGGGAGGCGATGGGGAACCTTCCGCGGGCGCTGAAGGAGGCGCTGGGGGAGCGCTGGACGCCCGCCCCGGTCAAGGCGCTGCGCGAGGCGGGCGACCCCGGCGGCACGCGCAAGTGGCTGCTGGGACTGGACGACGGGGAATCCATCGAGACCGTCCTCATCCCGGCGCGCGACCGCAAGACCGTGTGCGTATCGACGCAGGTGGGCTGCAAGATGGCGTGCGCCTTCTGCGCCAGCGGCAAGGGCGGATGGGTGCGGAACCTCTCGGCGGGGGAAATCGCCGCGCAGGTGCACCACGTCGCCGCGGTGGCGGGCGGGCGGCCGAACAACGTCGTGTTCATGGGGATGGGCGAGCCGTTCGACAACTACGACGAGGTGCTGCGGGCGGTGCGCCTGCTGAACCATCCCGACGGGCTGAACATCGGCGCGCGCAAGATCACGCTGAGCACGAGCGGGGTGGTGCCGGGCATCCGGCGCCTGGCGGGGGAAGGCTTGCAGGTGGAGCTTTCGGTGTCGCTGCACGCGCCGCGCCCGGAGACGCGGCGGCGGCTGATGCCCGTCGAAGGGCGCTGGCCGATGGACGAGGTGCTGGCGGCGTGCCGGGAGTACACGGCGGCGACGAAGCGCATCGTGACGTTCGAGTACACGCTGGTCCGCGGCGTCAACGATTCGGCGGCCGACGCGGCGGAACTGGCGTCGCGGCTGCGGGGGTTCCCGTGCCGGGTCAACGCGATCCCTCTGAGCCCCGTCGCGGAGTTCGACGGCGAGGCGCCGTCCCGCGAGGCGTGCCAGGCGTTTCTGGACGCGCTCGCGCGCGGCGGCATCGAAGGCACGTTGCGCGAATCGAAGGGCAAGGGCGTGTCGGCGGCGTGCGGGCAACTGCGCCGCGGGGCCATGCGCGGCGGGGAGTAGGGGCGGCGGCGGCGGGGGAGGGGAAGCCGCTCAGCGGGGGAGGAGGTCCTTGAGGGCGCGCACGGCGGCGCGGAGGCCGGTGAAGACGGCGCGGGCGACGATGGAGTGGCCGATGTTCAGGGTGTCGAGGTGGGGGACGGCGGCGAGGAAGGCGGGGAGGTTGTCGTAGTTGAGGCCGTGGCCGGCGTTGACTTGGAGGCCGGCGGCGTGGGCGGCTTCGGCGGCGGCGGCCAGGCGGGCGAGTTCGGCGTCGCGGGCGGGGCCGGAGAGGTTGGAGTAGAGGCCGGTGTGGAGTTCGACCATCGGGGCGCCGAGGCGACGGGCGGCGTCGATCTGCGCGGGGGAGGGCTCGATGAAGAGGCTGACGCGGATGCCGGCCTGGTTGAGGGCGGCGACGGTGGGCGCGAGGCGGTCGTACTGGCCGGCGGCGTCGAGGCCGCCCTCGGTGGTGAGTTCCTGGCGGCGTTCGGGGACGAGGCATACTTCGTCGGGATGCGCGCGGAGGGCTTGGGCGAGGACGTCGGGGGCGTTCGCCATCTCGAGGTTGAGGGGGACGCGGACGGCTTCGCGGATCTCGAAGAGGTCGCGGTCCTGGATGTGGCGGCGGTCTTCGCGCAAGTGGATGGTGATGCCGTCGGCACCGCCGGCTTCGGCTTCGGAAACGGCTTCGAGGAGGGAGGGGTAGGTCGTGCCGCGGGCCTGGCGGAGGGTGGCGACGTGGTCGATGTTGACGCCGAGTTTCATGGGAGGGGAAGAGATGGGGAAGTTAAGATTTCAGATTTCAAATCTCAAATTTCAGATTTGAGATTTCAGATTTCGGTTTCGGATTTCAGGATTTCCAGGTGGCGCGCTCGGCCTTGAGGAAGAGGGCGAGCGCGGCGAGGATGACGAAGGAGAGCACCGCCGCGGCGGCGCTGTGGAGGAGTTCGTGGAGCATGGGGAGGGGCGGCGTCAGACGAGCGTGACGCCGCTTTCGCTGTCGAAGAAGTGGAGCTTGGAGGGGTCGAGGGCGATGCGGACGGTGTCGCCAATCTTGCGCTGGCAGGTGGGGGCGACGCGGGCGGTGAAGGTGCTCTTGCCGGTGTTGGCGTAGAGGTACACTTCGGAGCCCATCATTTCGATGACTTCGACCTTGGCCTCGATGACGGGGGCATTTTCCTGCCCGGTGGCTTCGTCCATGTTCTCGGGGCGGATGCCCATGACGACGGGCTTGCCGTTGTGGGCGGCGAGGGCGCCGGCCATGGCGGCGGGGACATCGAAGGAGAAGGTGCCTTCGTCGAAGCGCACGGCCTTGCCGGACCCGGCCTTGAGGGCGCCATTGAAGAAGTTCATGGGAGGCGAGCCGATGAAGCCGGCGACGAACTGGTTGGCGGGATGGTTGTAGATGTCCAGCGGGGAGGCGACCTGCTGGATCCAGCCGTCCTTCATGACGACGATGCGGTCGCCCATGGTCATGGCCTCGATCTGGTCGTGCGTGACGTAGATCATCGTGGACTTGAGGCTCTTGTGGAGCTTGGAGATTTCGGCGCGCATCTGGACGCGCATCTTGGCGTCGAGGTTGGAGAGCGGCTCGTCGAACAGGAACGCCTTGGGCTTGCGGACGATGGCGCGGCCGACGGCGACGCGCTGGCGCTGGCCGCCGGAAAGGGCCTTGGGCTTGCGGTCGAGGTATTGGGTGATGCCGAGGATTTCGGCGGCTTCCATGACGCGGCGGTGGATCTCCTCCTTGGGGTACTTGCGGAGCTTGAGGCCGAACGCCATGTTGTCGTAGACGCTCATGTGGGGGTAGAGGGCGTAGTTCTGGAAGACCATCGCGATGTCGCGGTCCTTGGGCGGGACGTCGTTGACGACCTTGCCGTCGATGGAGATGGTGCCCTTGCTGATGTCCTCGAGGCCGGCGACCATGCGCAGGGTCGTGGATTTTCCGCATCCGGAGGGGCCGACGAGGACGACGAATTCCTGGTCGTTGATCTCGAGGGAGGCGTCGTGCACCGCGGTGACGTCGCCGGGATAGATTTTGTAAACGTTCTGCAAGACCACTTTTGCCATGGAAAACTCCTTGTTTCGGGGGGGCCGCGGAAGGGCGGCCGGAACCAATGCGGATATAAGCACGGAAAGGGGCGGCGTGTCAAAAGCAAAGCGCGGGCCCGCGAATCCGCCGGAAAACGGGCCGGGGCGACGCCCATGTTTTGAGATTACGGAAAAACAACAAGAAACAGCCAGTTTTCCACAAATCTCAATCCCATGAAAAACCAGGTGCCCCGCGGGTTGCGCGGGGACAAAAAAGGCGGCGCAGGCGCGCCACCGTGGGTTGGGATGGTGGGGGATGGGGTCAGTCGGCGCAGAGGGCCGCGATCAGTCCGACGGCGGCAATGGCGCCGACGGCGACGGCCACGCCGGTGGCGTCGTCGGAGCCGTGGTGGTGGCCGTGGTGGCGCGGGGGCTCGTGGTAGCGCGCGAAGTCGTGGTGGCGCGGCGGGGGGCAGGGGCGCGGCGGAGGGCAATGGCGCGGAGGCTGGTGGACCATCCGGGCGGGGGCGTGGTGGCGGGGCGGCGGCGGGGGACCGTGGCGCGCGGCGGCGGAAGCGGCCAGCGGGGCGCCCAGAAGGGCGGCGACGACAAGGCCGGCGGTGAGGCGGCGGGCGATTCGGTGGTTGGGTTGGATTGTCTTCATTGGGTTTCTCCTGTTTTCCGGGGGGCCGGTTTCTGGTTGGGGAGTCGCGGGCGGAATGCGGAAAGTTACAGGGCGGGCGTTTTTTGGCCGGTGGCCGGGGCGGATACGGCGTGTCTCCGGCCGTGCGCCGGGAGATTCCGCGGGCGCGGTGCGTTGGCGCTTGCATCGCGGGCGCCGGCATTTTATTGTGCCGGTGTTGCCGGGCGAGTGGCGGAATGGCAGACGCGCCAGACTTAGGATCTGGTCCCGAAAGGGGTAGGGGTTCGACCCCCCTCTCGCCCACGTTCCCGCGCGGGAAAACGTTTTCCAACCATTGGAAAAAATGTTTCCAATCATTGGAAAACTCGCGGCGGCCGCACGTTTGCGCTTGCTTTCGCGCGGAGGGGCGGTAAAAGGTGGGGAAAGGTTCCGCGTGGGACCGTGCAAGCCCCGAAACGACAAGAGAAGAGAGGTTTTATCATGGCTGCTGTTGTGGATAGAGAAAAGTGCGCCGGTTGCGGTGCGTGCGAAGCCGACTGCCCGGTCCAGGCCATCAGCATGGACGACGGAAAGGCCAAGGTCGATGCCGACACCTGCGTGTCGTGCGGCGCCTGCACCGGCAACTGCCCCTGCGAGGCCATCACCCTCGACTGAGGACGCCAACGAACACCGAGCGGGGTCCCTCGCGGCCCCGCTTTTTCTTGCAGAAAGGACTCCATGAGCACGAAAACCACCTCCACCAAAGCCAAGAAACCCCGCATCCTGCTGGCCTACTCCGGCGGGCTCGACACCTCCGTCATCCTGCGCTGGGTCAAGGACTACTACCAGGCGGACGTCATCGCCTTCGCCGCCGACGTCGGCCAGGCCGAGGAACTCGACGGCCTCAAGGAAAAGGCCCTCGCCACCGGCGCCAAGAAAATCTACATCGACGACCTGCGCGCCGAGTTCGCCAAGGACTTCATCTACCCGATGATGCGCGCCAACGCCATCTACGAAGGCCAGTACTACCTCGGCACCTCCATCGCGCGCCCGCTCATCGCCAAGCGCATGGTCGAGATCGCCCACAAGGAAGGCTGCACCGCCATCGCCCACGGCGCCACCGGCAAGGGCAACGACCAGGTCCGCTTCGAGCTCGGCATCGCCGCCCTCGACCCCGACCTCAAGGTCATCGCCCCCTGGCGCATGGCCGAGTACCGCGCGCAGTTCCCGGGCCGCCAGGAGCTCATCGACTACTGCGTGAAGAACGGCATCAAAGTCCTCGCCTCCGCGAAGAAACCCTACTCGATGGACCGCAACCTCCTGCACATCTCCTACGAGGCCGGCGTGCTGGAAGACCCGTGGTTCGACGCCTTCGCCCCCAAGAACAAGGGCATGTTCCTGCTCACGCGCGACCCCGAGGACGCGCCGGACCGGCCCGAGTACGTCACGCTCGACTTCGAGAAGGGCGACTGCGTGGCGCTCGACGGCAAGAAGATGAAGCCCCTCGACGTCATGCTCAAGCTCAACGCCCTCGCCGGCAAGCACGGCATCGGGCGCGTGGACATGGTCGAGAACCGCTTCGTCGGCATGAAGAGCCGCGGCGTCTACGAAACCCCCGGCGGCACGATCCTGCTCTTCGCGCACCGGCAGATGGAATCCATCACGATGGACCGCGACACGATGCACCTGCGCGACGGCTTGATCCCGCGCTACGCCGAGATGATCTACAACGGCTTCTGGTTCGCCCCCGAGCGCCAGGCGTTGCAGGCGCTGATCGACCGCACGCAGCAGACGGTGACCGGCACCGTCCGCCTCAAGCTCTACAAGGGCGGCATCTACGTCGCCGGCCGCAAGAGCCCGCTGAGCCTCTACAACCCGCAGATCGCCACCATGGACGCCGACCCCACGCAGGCCTACGACCAGGACGACGCCACCGGGTTCATCCACCTCAACGCGCTGCGCCTGAAGGTCGCCGCCCGCGTACACGGGCCGCTGCTGAAGTGAGTTGTGGCAGGGCGCGCGGTTGCGCGCCCACACGGTGCCGCGGTCGCCGCGGCGCACGGGTGCCTTCCCCTTCCACGGGGAAGGCCCTTTTGCTTTCAGGGGGGGCGGGGGAAAAGACCGGCGCCGTGGCGATTTTGAGATTAGGAAAAAAACGGTGTTTTCTTGCGTTTTTGGCCGTCCGCGCCCCCGCCGGACCGGGAGCGCGGGCCGGGGGCGGAAAGGAAAAACGCGGCCCGCGGGCATTTCCGGGTTCCGTTTCGGCGGGGGGCGCGGTAGAGTGGATGACCATGAAAAGTCCCATCGACGATGTCAGCCTGGCGTTGGAGCGCCATCCCGGGCCCGGCGCGCCCGCCTACCCGCCGGCGTCGGCGGCCCCCTACGCGCCGTCGGAGGCGTATCCCGAGTTCCCCGCGCTTGCGCCGGAACCCGGCACGCCGCCGAACCCCGTGTTCGGCATGGTGCGCGGCGCGCTCGCGGGGCTGGGGCTGGATGCCGGGCGCTTCGGCACGCCGGAATGGAACCCGCTCGGCGACTTCGTGGCGCCGGGCGCGAAGATCGCCGTCAAGCCGAACTGGGTCCTGCACCGCAACGAGAACCCCGCTGGCGGCATGGACTGCATGGTCACGCACCCGTCCGTGCTGCGGGCGGTGCTGGAGTACGCGTTCCTGGCGAAGCCGTCGCTGGTGACGCTCGGGGACGCGCCGCTGCAGGGGTGCGACTTCGGGGCGCTGCTGGATCACGCCGGGATGCGCGCGGTCATCGGCGAATTCCGCGCGCGCGGGCTGCCGCTCGCCGTCACCGACTACCGCCGCACGACCATGCACCAGGAGGGCCTGCTCAAGACCGGGGTCAGCGAGAACCGGCGGCCGGAGTCGGAGTACGTGCTCGTGGACCTCGGCGCGGACAGCCTGCTCGAGGAGATATCCCGGGACTGGAAGAAGTTCCGCGTCACCGTGTACGACCCCCGCAAGATGCGGCCGCACCATTCGCCGGGACGCCACCGCTACCTGGTCGCGCGGGAAATCCTGGAGGCGGACCTCGTCCTCAACTGCCCCAAGCTCAAGACCCACAAGAAGGCCGGCGTGACGTGCTGCCTCAAGAACCTCGTCGGCATCAACGGCAACAAGGAATACCTGCCGCACCACCGCAAGGGAGCCGCCGACGACGGCTCCGGCGACAACTACTCGCGGGCCCACTGGAAGATGTCGCTTGCCGAGGATTTGCTCGATTTCGCCAACGAACACCTGCGCGGGATGCCGCGCGCCTACCGTCTTGCGGAGCGGATCGCGTGGCGGTTCATGGTCAAGCACCGCAAGGCCGACCCCGAGGCGCAGCTGGAAGGCAGCTGGCACGGCAACGACACCATCTGGCGCACGTGCCTCGATCTCAACCGCGCGCTCCTCTACGCCGGGCTTGACGGGCGTCTCCGCGACGGGCCCCAGCGGCAGGTGCTGTCGATCGTGGACGCGGTCATCGCCGGGCAGGGAACGGGGCCGCTGGAGCCGGATCCGCTGCCGACGGGCGCCATCTTCGCCGCGCGGAATCCCGCGGCCGGGGATTTGCTCGCCTGCTCGCTGCTGGGGTTCCGCCCGGAAAGCATCCGGCTGGTGGACCGGGCGTTCGGCTCCATGCGCTGGCCGATTGCAAACGCCAGGCCCGACCTTTCCCGGTGGCCGGCGGGGACGTTCCCCGCGGCGCGTGCACCGGCGGGGTGGGTGGGGCACATCGAGCTGGGCGGGAAGTAGGGGGGAAAAAGGGGGGGCACCCCGGCAATCAGGGGCTGGAATGGGCCAGCCAGGCGAGGGCTTGCTGGCGGAGTTTGTCGAGCTTGGGGGGCAGATCCGGGGCTTTGAGGAAGAGAAGCAGTTCGCGCTTGGTGGCGGCGGCCCGGGTTTCTTCGAGGAGGATGGAGCGGGACCCGTGGGTGATGGCCGGGGGGTGGGCCGCGGAAGGGGGGTGGACGGTCCGACGGCGCCGGGTGGGCGGGCGTTTTGCGGTGCGGCGGATGGCGAGGAGTTTGGGGATGCCGAGGGCGCTTTCCACGTGCTTGGAGAGACGATGGAAATTGCGGTGTTCGCGGATGAGGCGGGAAAGGTGCCGGCGGGCGGTGTGGTACTGGGCGCGGAGGGCGGGGGGGATTTCGTGGTCGGGGGAAGAGCCGGGAATCAGCCATTCGAGGGGCAGGCGGGCGTCGAGGGAGAGGAGCCGGCGGAGGCGGTTCGCCAGCTTCTTGTACTTCATGAGGGTGCCGTAGGCGATGGCGATGCGATTGTCCTCCAGCCAGCCTTTGACGCCGCGCCCGCGGTAGGCGATGCGGCGGGCGCCGGTGGGGGAGGTGTCGTAGTGGGTGGTGGAGTCGAGCGTGGGTTCGAGGTCGGCCAGGCGGGAGCCCAGGCGCAGGCGGATGGCCAGGGTGCGGGGCGCGATGGCGCCGTCGGCGGCGATTTCTGCCGGGGTCGGCGTGCCGCGCAGGGACGCCGACGCGGGGCGGGTTTCCGGGGGGCGGGCGCGGCGGCGCAGGGCGGAGAGGATGGCGGAGCCTGTTTCGGTCACGAGAAAGGTGCCCAGGGCGGCGGTGGAGATGGCGGCGGCCGTGGCGAAGGCCAGGGGGAAGGCGGCGGGATGGGGAAGGTCTTCGATCATGGAAAAGGCGGCGCGGGCGACGGGGGCGGTGTCGGCGAGGGTGTTGCGGAGGATGTCTTTCATGGGGGGGAGTGTGGGGGGAATGGGGGGAAATGTCAATGTTTTTCCTAATCGCAAAAGGAGGGCGGGCGGAGGGGTGGCTTGCAATGCGAGGGAAGTGGGGTAGTATGGAAGGGATTGGCCGGTGGAGCGTTTCCGCGGCCGTGGAAAGCAGATTGAGCGACAGCATGAACGAATTCGAAAAGGAATGGGCCCGGAACCGGATCGTCCGGGGCGAAATCGACAAATACCTGAAGGACGGCGGGGCGGACTACGTCCAGGACGAAAAGATTTTCGGGTTGCTGGCGGACACGTCGGAGCCGGAGGCGGGGAGGGTCCGGGAAATCATCCAGAAGGCGCTGTCCATCCAGACCCTCACGCAGGAGGAGCTGGCGGTGCTGATCCGGGTGAAGGACCCGGGGCTCTGGGACGAGATGAAGGCGGCGGCGGGGAAGATCAAGCACATCGTGTACGACAACCGCATCGTGACGTTCGCGCCGCTCTACCTCGCGAACAAGTGCGTGAACAACTGCGTGTACTGCGGCTTCCGCGAGTCCAACGCCCAGCAGCAGCGCCGCGTCCTGACGCAGGACGAGGTCCGCCGCGAGGCCGAGGCGATGGCGGGCCAGCTCGGCCACAAGCGGCTGATCGTGGTGTACGGCGAGCACCCGGAGTCGGGCGTCGACTACATCGCGGAGACCATCCGCACGGTCTATTCGGTCAAGGTCAAGACCCGCCGCGGCACGGGCCAGATCCGCCGCGTGAACGTCAACGCCGCCCCGATGCCGGTAGCGGAGCTGAAGGTGCTGCACGAGGTGGGGTTGGGGACGTTCCAGGTGTTCCAGGAAACCTACGACCGGCGGATGTACGCGAAACTGCATCCGGCGAACACGGTCAAGGGCGACTTCCGCTGGCGCCTCTACGCGATGCACCGCGCGCAGGAAGCGGGCATCGACGACAACGGACTCGGGGTCCTCTACGGCCTGAGCGACTGGCGCTACGAACTGCTCGCCCAGCAGGACCACGTGCTGGAGATGGAGCGGTTCTGCGGCATCGGCCCGCACACGCTGTCCTTTCCGCGGCTGGAGCCGGCGATCAACACCCCGTGGCTGGAGCGCAACGACCGCAAGGTCAACGACGACGACTTCGAGAAGATCGTGGTCCTGGCGCGCCTGGCGGTCCCGTACTCCGGGCTGATCATCACCGCGCGCGAGTCCCCCGAGATGCGCCGCCGCCTGCTGCCGCTGGGGGTGACGCAGATGGACGCCTCCAGCAACGTCGGCGTCGGCGCCTACTCCGAAGGCAAGCAGGAAGAGCAGAAGAGCGAGCGCCAGCAGTTCATCCTGGGAGACCCGCGCCCCCTGGACGTGGTGATCCGCGAATGGGCGTCGATGGGCTCGATCACGAGCTTTTGCACGGCGGGCTACCGCTGCGGGCGGACGGGCGCGTGCATCATGAAGCTGCTGCGGACGGGCGAGGAAGGCAAGTTCTGCAAGCTCAACGCGGTGCTGACGTTCAAGGAGTGGCTCGACGACTTCGCGTCGCCGGAGACCCAGGCCGTCGGCGAGGCGCTGATCAAGAAGGAACTGTCCGAAATCGAAGCCAAGCAGCCGAAGATCTGGCCCGAGTTCAAGCGCGACTACGACCGCATCGCGGCGGGCGAACGCGACATCTACTTCTGAGGCGCGGACGGCCTTCCGCCGCCGCGGAACGGGGCCGCGGGAAGTTTTCCAATGATTGGAAAAAAAGTTTCCAATGGTTGGGAAATTCGGGCCGGTTTTTCCAATGATTGGAAAAAATTTTCGGGCGTTTTCCAATGATTGGAAAAAAGTTTCCGGGGAAAAGGGCGGCTGCGGTCACCAGACGTGGTAGGGGGTGTCTCCGTAGGCCTTTTCGAGAAGTTCGCGCGGGGTCTTCGAGGGGTCGGAAACGCATTTCCACGGGCCTGGTTGGATGACGAGGGTGTCCCTGGTGGCGGTGTCGTAGGGCTTCCAGACGACGCCGTCGATGGCGGGGTCGCCGGTCGTGGCAAAGTTGATCCAGGCTTGCCGGGCCTTGGCGGCCGCGACGGGGTCGACGCGGCCCGCGTAGAGGCCGTCGTCGGGATTGTTGAACAAGTAGGCCAGTTCGACGGCGTGGACGGCGCTCTTGTACATGTCGTCCCGGGTGGAGGGAATCGTCCAGAGGTAGACCCGGATGTCGCCGCCGGCGTCCGCGAACCGGTCGGCGTAGTCGAGGATTTCGTAGCGCCACGTCTCCGACACGAAGGCGGACTTGGCCAGGGCGGCTTTCACTTTTGCGTCGCCCGCGTATTCCGCGGGGACGAGGCTTTCTTCGTAGGCGAGCAGTTGGGCGATGGCGGCTTTGCCTTCTGCGTCCAGGCCGGCGCAGGCGTCGTCGTGGATTTCATCCATGCCCTGCACCCAGGAATCGAATTTTTCCTCCGCGGTTTCGCCTTCGGAATCCTCCTTGAAATAGTTCCATTCGTCGGAATTGGAGCCCAGGATGAGCTGCACGCCGCTCTTGGCGGCGTCCGCGAAGGCCTTGTCGAGGTCATCGGGAATGACGTCCCCGTCAGCCACGACGTAGCAGCAGGCGTCCGCAATCTGGTGGGTGCGGTCGAGTTCGATCCATTCGTCGCCCGGGATCGCCAGGAGGTCCTGCATGGTTTTGGCGCCGGCTGCCTCCAGGATGTAATCGGCGTAGTCCTGCGCGGCCTTCCGGTCGCGGACGGCCACCACCCCGCTCTGGGCGATGGCGCGCCGGAACAGGCCCCTCGCCTTCGGCGACAGAACCAGGGCCGTCACGGACCAGGCGCCCGCCGATTCGCCGAAAATGGTGACATTGGCCGGGTCCCCGCCGAACGCGGCGATGTTCTTCTGCAGCCATTCGAGCGCGGCGATGTGGTCCCGCAGCGCGAGGTTGATTTCCGTGTAGCCTTCGCCGCCTTCGATTTGCGAGAAATCCGCGAACGACATGAGGCCGAGGCGGTAGTTGCAGGTGACCAGGATCACGTCGCCGTGCGCCTTGGCGAAGTTGTGTCCGTCGTACATCGGGTCCGCCGTCCCGCCCCATCCGTAGGCACCGCCGTGGAAGAAGACCATCACGGGCTTGGGGTCGGCCGAACCGATGATGCCTTCGCGCTCCCAGATGTTCAGCGTCAGGCAATCTTCGTTCCGGGGGGAGTACGAGGCGGGTTCGGACGGCCATTCGAACTGCAAGGCCGTGTAGCCGAAGTCGTGGCACTCGATTTCCGCGTCGCCGGGGTCCGGGGGGAGGGGGGCTTTCCAGCGGAGTTCCCCCACCGGCGGCTTGGCGTAGGGGATGCCCTTGAAGGAAACCACGCCGTCGGCGGTTTTTCCCAGCATGACGCCGTTTTCGCAGGAAACTTTGACTGGCGATGGGGATTCCGCCCCGGGCGATGGCGTACCGACGCATGCCGCAAGGGCGAACACGCCGAGCGCGAGGAGGGCGGGAACAAGAAGGCGGTGCAGGGTCTTTGTCATGGTCGCTCCTTGGGGAGGGGGCATGGGGAGGGATGGAGGGACGGGGGAAGCGTGGCCGCCGGAGCGGCCACGGGCTGAACCTCTATGGAGGGGGGAGAGGGAGGGGGTGGTCAGGAGAGGCGGGTGACGAGGGCGGAGAAGGGCGGGAGGGTGGAGTCGGGTTCGAGGGCGCCGTAGAGGGGTTGGCCGCGGAAGAGGTCGGGGGCGCGGGTCAGGCGCCGGGGTTCTTCGCCGAGGTTCACTGCGCAGCGGACGAGGCGGCGGCCCAGGATGCGGTCGAAGCACACCACGGTGCGGTCGCGCGCGGGGGCGTCTTCGCCGGGGTCCACCAGGCGGCACGCGCCGTCGGTCAGTTCGGGGGTCTTGCGGCGGAGCGCGATGAGGTCCTTGAAGTAGCCGTACCAGGCGCGGCGGGTCTCGTAGCCGCGGTCGAAGAGGTTGCCTTCGAGTTCGACGCCTTCGGTGCGCCATTCGCGGCCGTCGGCGCCGATCAGCCGGCGGCCTTTGTCGCAGGGTTGGCAGCGGGCGTGGATGGACGGGCGGTCGAGGGCCCCGAATTCTTCGCCCGTCAGGATGAACGGGATGCACCGCGGCGACAGGAAGGCCAGGGCGTTCATGGCCCGGAAGCCGCCGGGGCCGAAGCGGTAGAGGCCGCGGCCTTCGTCGTGGTTGTCGGTGTAGCGCGCGGTGAAGTGCGGGGCGGGGTAGCGGGGCGCGGCGTCTTCGTACTGCATGAGGGCGCGGCCCGCGGCGGCGGCGAGACCGCCGTCCTGCCAGGCTTCGAGAAGGTCGTGGAAGTCGTGGTTGTGCGCGGCGTCCCCGGAGAGGCGGACGCGCGTGGCGCCGGTTTCGGCGTCGACGGCGTAGGCGTACTGGCAGATCTTGTAGAAGTCGTCGTCGTAGGCGGCGTCCATGCCGCGCGCGAAGAGGTCGAGGTTGTTGCCGAAGCCGTAGCATTCCGCCAGGAAGAGGAGACGCCGGGAGGGGTGGCGGCGGCGCAGCTCGGCGAGGGCTTCGTCCCAGAAGCTGCGGTCGTTGATGAAGTGCGCCATGTCGAGGCGGAAGCCGTCGATGCCGTCGGTCTCGCCCGCGGGCAGGCCGTCGGAGGGGCCGAGGGCGGAGAGCCAGTGGTCGTAGACGTCGATCATCGCGCGGCGGAGGGCCGGGTTGCGGTAGTCGAGTTTGGCGGTGTCGGACCAGTCGCAGTCGTAGAAGGCGCTGCCGTCGTCGGCCTTGACGTAGTAGTCGGGGTGCGCCGCCATCCAGACGTGGTCGCGCGCGGTGTGGTTCGGCGTGATGTCGAAGATCACTTTCAGCCGCAGGGCGTGGGCCTTGCGGACGATGTCGAGGAGTTCGGCCTTGGAGCCGTATTCGGGTTCGACGGCCGTGAAGTCGCGGGAGGAGTACGGGGAGCCGATGCCCTTGCGGCCGAGGCGCCCGATGGGGTAGGGGGGGAGGAGGTAGAGGATCGTGAAGCCGAGGCGCTTGAGGCGCGGAAGCTGGCGGCGGAGGTAGGCCAGGGGCGATTCCTCGGCGGGACGCTCGGCCGCGGCTTCGGCGGCGTTGCGCGGCTCGCGCGCGGCCAGGGAACGGAGGTTGACTTGGTAGATGATGCCGCGGGCGGCCCAGTCGACGGGAAGGGTGTTCGTTTTCATAGGGGGCATGATACGCGAGGGGGGCGGGAGAGGGCAAGAGAGGAGTGAGGACGAGGGGAGAGACGAGTGACGAGAGACGAGTGACGGGAGACGAGAGACGAGAGAGCGGTGCGCGCCCGGAGGGCGTGGGAGTGGTGAGAGAGGAGGGGTGGGGCGGGCCCGGGGGGGGAGAGGGCGGACAGCGGCGGGCCGGCGGCCCGCCGTCAGGAGGGGATGGGGGTTACTGGACGAGGAGGGTTTGTTCGCCGGAGGGGAGGAGGGAGAGGACGCGGAGGAGGAGGCCGTCTTCGGTGTATTCGATGCGGTAGGAGGTGGAGGAGAGGTGGTAGAGGCCATCGGGGCCGGGGAGGAGGGGGGAGAGGGCGGCGGCGACTTCGTCGCGGGTCATGCCGGGACGGAGGGTCGTGAAGGGGTTGGGCGCGGCGGGGTCGGAGGGGGAAGGTTTGCCGAAGCGGATGGTGCCGACTTCGACGGTGTCTTTGGTCTTCTCCAGGCGCAGGGTCAGGACTTGCTGGGTCTGGGTCGGACGGCCCCAGTCGGTGAAGACGGTCGCGGTGACGGTCGCAGGGCCGGTGACGGTCTGCTGGTGGCTGCCGAAGTAGTGGGCCTTGACGGCGTAGGGGCCGTCGAGGGCTTTCTTGATGAGGTATTCTTCGGGGCCGTAGCCGTCGGTGATGTCGCGGGAGACGAGGCCGCCTTTCTTGGTGCGGTTGTGGGCGTAGTAGGCTTCTTCGCCGGAGGGCTCGACGACGTGGAGGTCGACGTCGGTGGCGTCGGCGTCCCAGCTCATGACGATGCGAAGGTCGGTGTCGAGGTTCTGGCGGAATTCCTTGGGGATGGAGGGGATGGCGGGGGTGGCGCCGTCGGGCCAGGTCTGGGATCTGACCCAGGCGGCGAGGGCGTTGAATTCTTCGAGGGCGAAGAGGGGGATGGAGTCGGCGTGGCGCGCCCAGGGGGTGAAGGCGACTTTCCGGAAGAGTTCGAGGGCCTCCGCCACGTCGGCGGGGGCGCGGTCGCGGCGGGCGCGCTCGGCGAGGGCGAGGGCGAGATCGCGGAAGGATTGGGGTTCTTCGGCGCGGAGCTTGGCGATGCGGCGGAGCTGGACGATGGCGGCGTCGAGTTCGCCCGCCTGCTGGAGGCGCCAGGCGAGGACGCGCAGGAGGGGGACGTCTTCGATGCGCAGTTCGGCGAGGTTGGTCAGGATGCGGATGCCGCAGGCGGCGTGGCCGTCCTTGAGGAAGGCGTCGGCGCAGTCGAGGTAGAAGGCGGGCGAGGTGGACCACTCGGCGCGCTGGGCGAGGTAGGCGGCGTAGCGGGAGTCGGCGTCGGGGGCGGCTTTGCGGATGGCCTTGAGGTAGGGGGTGTCGGGGGACCAGGGTTTGATGGCGATGGCGGACTCGCGCGGGGCGGCGGAGGGGGCGCCGGAGGCCTTGGCGGAGGCGGACGGGGCGCGCTGGCGGGCGGCGGCGGGGGCGGCGGCGGGTGCGGGCATGTCGTAGGCGACGGATTCGGCCATTTCCATGGCGATTTCTTCGTCGGGGGCGGCGGCGCCGGCAAAGGCTTCGGGGGCGGCCATGCCGTCGACGGGGGCGCCGGCGGAGCGGGCGAGCATCCGGTCGCCGAGGAGGGTGTTGCGCATGCGGCGGAGGAGGGGTTCGCCCTTGGGTTTCTTGGGGAGGTCTTTTTTGTAGTTTTTCCACCAGGAGACGCGGGCGTTCCAGAGGGCGGCGAGCTGGGTCTTGTGGGCTTCGAGTTCGTCGGCGGGGTCGCGGGAGATCTTGGCGAGGACGATGCGGTTGTATTCGGCGCGCATCTCGGGGAGGGTTTCGGGGGGCTCGATGCCGTGGCGGACCCACTGGTCGAGGGTGTCGAGGACGATGAGGGAGGTGGCCGGCGAGACGAGTCCGTGGCGGCGGCCGAGGGCGAGGAGTTCTTCTGCGTGGTCGTCGGCGCGCGGGGAGAGCTGCCGTACGCGGGAGGCGGCCCAGGCGGTGGCGAGGACGGTGCCGTCGCGGGCGTCGGCGGCGCGGAGGGCGTAGGGGGCGGAAAGGGTGCCGTCGGAGTAGCGGATGCGGACTTCGGCCTCGGGCGCGGTGAGCTGGCCGAGGATGCGCACGATGCCGGACGCGGGCTGGCCGATGCCTTGTACCTGCGCAAGGCCGGTGCCTTCGAGGCCCGCGACGGTGCGCGCCGGGGCGGCCAGGTCGGCGACGGCCTGGTCGGGGGTCAGGAGCTGGAGGTCGAGGAGGCGTCCGGCGCAGGCCTGGCGGAGGGATTCGCGGTCGGCCTCGGTCTGGGAGACGACGGCGACCGGCTTTACGGCGGCCGCCGCGAAGGCGAGGGGCGCGCCGGAGAGGGTGTCGAGGCCGTCGGTGAAGAGGAGGGCGGGCGCGGTGCCGTCGGCGGCCGCGGGGGGGAGGGCGGCGGCAAGGCGGGCGAAGTCGGTGCCGCCGTCGCAGGGGAGGGTTTTCAGTGCGGCGATGAGGGCGTCGGCGGTGTCGAAGGTGCGCGGGGGCTCGGGTTCGTTGCGGAAGGCGACGAGCGTCCAGGCGGGCGCGGGGTCGGCGGCGCCGAGGGCGGCGAGGAGGGCGTATTCTTTTTCGAGGTCGGCGTCCGCGCGCGAGGCGGAGGCGTCCCAGAGGACGGTGCGGGCGGCGGGCGCGGCGGGGGCGTCCTTGGCGTCCGCCTTGGCCGCGGGCACGAGGTCGGAGAGGGCGAACCATACGGCGCCGTCGGCGTCCTTTTCGA
Source organism: Kiritimatiellia bacterium (assembly GCA_017540905.1). Lineage (GTDB taxonomy): Bacteria > Verrucomicrobiota > Kiritimatiellia > CAIQIC01 > Lenti-01 > CACXEY01. Next base: position 34,647 of record JAFYAC010000027.1, read on the forward strand.
GCGCGGCGGTCTGCGCGGGGAGGGCCGGAAGAGCGACGAGGAGGTCGTCGGCCGGGGTCACGTCCTCTTCGGCCTTCTCGACGTGCCAGCGGGATTCGACGGGCGCGAAGGAGGCGTCGCCGAGGCCCCCGAGCACGGGCGGGGTCTCGCCGGCGCGGACGACGTCGATGGCAACCGAGCGGCGCGCGAGCGGGGTGCGCGGCATGGGGAGAGAGAGGGCGGCGGAGCCGTCGGGGGCGAAGGCGAGGGGCGTGGTGTAGGCGAGGCGGACGGTGCGGTCGCCGCCGGCGGGGAGCGGGTAGACGCGGGTCTTGTAGAGGTTGCCCTTGACGTGCTCGACGAGGCCCGGATCGACGTTGCGGCGCGTCTCGGTCTCGAACGCCACGCGCGCCTTCTCCTTGGGGACCACCACGCCGTCGACCAGGCGGCCGTCGATGTCCAGCGCGTAGCCGCAGACGGCGGCGCCGTCGGGGAGCGGGAAGACGAGTTCGCCTTCGAGGATGCGCCCGTTGGGGTTGTGGAAGACGAGCGTCGTCTCGACCGTCGCGTACAGCCCGCGCACGGTGGCGTCCACGGAAAGCTCGCGCGTCTGCATCGGCGTCGCGTTGGTGTCGGCGAGGCGCATCGAGGGCGGCGGCAGCGGCGGAAGGGGATGCGGACGGCGCACGGCAGGCTCGTCCTGCGCGCCGGCGGGAATGGCGGCGGCGAGGGCGAGGAGGGCGGAGGCAAAGGGCTTGAAGGTCATGGCTGGCTCCTTTCGGGGTTCACGGGGAATGTTATTGGAAAGCAGTCGCACGGCAAGCGGGAAAAGTTTCAGGGGGCGGGGAAAACGATGGCAGTCGATTGCAGTCGATTGCAGTCGAAGGCAATCGATTGCAATCGAGGGGGGCGGGCGCGGCGGCCGTGCTCAGACGCGGATCTGGCCGTTGCCGGTGATTTGGTATTTGTAGGTGGTGAGTTCTTCGAGGGCCATGGGGCCGCGGGCGTGGAGCTTGTCGGTGGAGATGCCGATTTCGGCGCCGAGGCCGAATTCGCCGCCGTCGGTGAAGCGGGTGGAGGCGTTGACGTAGACGCAAGCGCTGTCCACTTGCTGGAGGAACTGGTCGCGGGCCTTGGCGTCGGCCGTGACGATGGAGTCGGAATGGTGCGAGCCGTGGCGGTTGATGTGGTCGATGGCGGCCTGCACGTCGTCCGCCACCTTGACGGCGAGGACGAGGTCGAGGTACTCGGCGTCCCAGTCGGCGTCGGTGGCGGGGACGAGGCCGGGCACGGCGGCCCAGGCGGCTTCGTCGCCGCGCAGTTCGACGCGGCGCGCGCGGAGGCGTTCGGCGAGGAGGGGCAGGAACGACGGGGCGATGTCGCGGTGGACGAGGACTTTCTCCAGTGCGTTGCAGACGCCGGGGCGGGAGCATTTGGCGTTCTCGATGATGGAAAGGGCCATTTCGGGGTCGGCGGCCTTGTCGACGTAGACGTGGCAGACGCCCTTGTAGTGCTTGATGACGGGCACGCGCGCCTGTTCGGCGACGGTGCGGATGAGGCGTTCGCCGCCGCGCGGGATGACGAGGTCCACCAGGCCTTCGAGGCGCACGAGCTCGCGCACGGCGTCGTGGTCGGTGACGGAGATGAGCTGGATGGAGTCGGGCGGGAGCCCCTTGGCGGCGCCGCCGCGCTGGAGGGCGTCGGCGAGGGCGATGTTGGTTTGCAGGGCTTCGCGCCCGCCGCGCAGGATGACCGCGTTGGAGGCCTTGAAGCAGAGGACCGCGGCGTCCACGGTGACGTTGGGACGGGCCTCGTAGATGATGCCGATGACGCCGAGCGGGACGCGGATCTTGCGGATGAGCAGGCCGTTGGGGCGCGTCCAGCGGGCGATTTCGCGTCCGACGGGGTCGCGCAGGCCGACGAGCGAGCGCACGGCGTTGATGACGCCGTCGAGGCGCACGTCGGTCAGGTGCAGTCGGTCGAGCATGGCGTCGGCAAGGCCGGCGTCGCGCCCGGCGGCCATGTCGCGGTCGTTGGCGGCGAGGATGCGCGCGCGGTCGGCGTCGAGGGCGTCGGCCATCGCCTCCAGGATGATGTTCTTCCTGCGCGTGGAAAGCGTGGCCAGGGCGCGGGAGGCGGCGACGGCGCGTTCGCCCATCGCGCGGAGGAGGGCGGGGAGGTCGGGGGTGGCGGGGGCGGAAGCGGGGGCGGTGGGGTTGTCCATGGTCAGGTTCCGGGGTTGGGGGTGGCGCCGCGGAGGGCGGCGGGGTCGAGCACGAGGTTGTCGTGGTGGATGATTTCGTCGGGGATGCCGGCGCCGAACTTGGCGTGTATTTCGGAGGTCTTGAGGCCCATGAAGGCGATGGCGGCGATGTGCGAGTAGGCGGCGAGGCCGCGCGCGACGGGGGCCCCGCGCAGGTCGCGCACCTCGACGAGGTCGCCGGGGGCGAACGTCCCCTCGACCGACCGCACGCCGACCGCGAGCAGGCTCTTGCCGTCGCGGACGATTGCGTCGCGCGCGCCGTCGTCGACCGTCAGCGTCCCGCGCGGGGGCCGGTGGAAGAACATGACCCAGCGGCGCCGCAGGTTCAGCTCGTTCGGCGCGCCCGCGGGCAGCCAGGTGCCGACGGGGCGTCCGGAAAGGATCTTCGGGAGCGTGCCCGACTTGCGGCCGTTCGCGATGACCACGTGCGTGCCGGTCTGGGCCGCTTCCGCCGCCGCGCCGAGCTTGCTGGCCATGCCTCCGGTGGAGAGGGGACTGCCCTTCCCGGCGGTGTGGGAGAGCGCCTCCTCGTCCACGCACGGCAGGCAGGAAACGACGCGCTCGCGGCCGTCGGCGCCGGGGACGCGGAAGCCGTCGACCGTCGTCAGCAGGACAAGCAGGTCCGCCTGGAGGAGCATCGCGGTGCGGGAGGCGAGGGCGTCGTTGTCGCCGAACTTGATTTCGTCGGTGGACACGGCGTCGTTCTCGTTGACGACCGGCACCGCGCCGTGCTCCAGCAGCTTGCGCAGGCAGTGCTTGGCGTTGAGGTGGCGCCGGCGGTTCTCGAGGTCGGCGTGGGTGAGCAGGACCTGGCCGATCCGGCAGTGCGCCTCGGCGAAGAGGCGGTCGTAGAGCGCCATGAGGCGGTTCTGGCCGACGGCGGCCGCCATCTGGAGCGTGGGGAGGTCCTCGGGCCGGCGGCGGAGGCCCATCGCCTCCATGCCGCACGCGATGGCGCCCGACGACACGAGCACGACCTCGCGTCCCAGCTCCCGCACGGCGGCCAGGTCGCGAACGAGCGCGGCCATGCGCCGGATGTCCGGCCGCCCGCTGCGCTGCACGAGCACGCGGCTGCCGACCTTGACCACGATGCGCTTCGCCTGCGCCAGGATTTCTCTCGACATTGCGTTGTCCATATTCCTCCAGTATGTCACACCCCCGGCAAAAGGAAAGACCGTTCCGCGGCGGGCGCCCTTTTGGGGTTGCCGCTTGCGCCCCGAAATCCTAGAATCGCCCGCCATGGACACACTTGTAGTCATCCCCACGTACAACGAGAAAGACAACTGCGAAGCCATCGTCCGCGCCGTGCTGGCCGCCTGCCCCGAGGCGGAGGTGCTGGTCGTGGACGACAATTCGCCGGACGGGACCGGGCGGATCGCCGACCGGCTGGCCGCCGCCGAACCGCGCGTGCACGTGCTGCACCGCGAGAAGAAGCAGGGGCTCGGGCGCGCCTACATCGCCGGGTTCCGCTGGGCGCTGGAGCGCCCGCAGTACCAGTTCGTCATGGAGATGGACGCCGATTTCTCGCACGACCCCAAGGCCGTCCCGCAGCTGCGCGCGGCGGCGGCGGACGCGGACCTCGTGCTCGGCTCGCGCTACATCGGCGGCATCCGCGTCATCAACTGGCCCATGAACCGCCTGCTGCTCAGCACCGGGGCGGCCCTGTACGTCCGCACCGTCACGGGGATGCCGTTCGGCGACCCCACGGGCGGCTTCAAGTGCTTCCGCCGGGCGGTCCTGGAGGCCATCCCGCTCGGCAAGATCCGCTCCAACGGCTATTCGTTCCAAATCGAGATGACCCACACCGCCTGGCACCTCGGGTTCCGCGTCAAGGAATCCCCCATCGTCTTCGAGGAGCGCCGCGACGGCCAGTCCAAGATGAGCGGCGGCATCGTCAACGAGGCCCTGTGGATGGTCTGGAAGCTGCTGGGCCGCGTCGGGTTCCGCCGCCGCCCGCGCAAGGTCCACCCCAAGAGCGTCGCCGCCGCCGGCGCGCCCGCCCCCGCACCGTGAAACGGCTGTCCATCCTCTTCCGCCTCCTGCGGGTCAACCAGTGGACGAAGAACGGCGTCGTGTTCGCCGCCTTCTTCTTCGCGCTGGGCGACCTGAACCAGGACCTTTCCCTGGGGCTGCTGTGGAAAGTCGCGCTGGCCGCGCTGGCCTTCGCGCTGGTTTCCAGCGCCGTGTACATCCTCAACGACCTGCGCGACGCCCCCAAGGACCGGCTGCATCCCGTGAAGCGCCGCCGCCCCATCGCGTCGGGCGAAGTGCCGGTCCCGGCGGCCCTCGCCGTGTCCGCGGCGGTGCTGGCGGCAGGCCTGTGGGGGGCGTGGTGGATCGCGCCCCGCCTGTTCGGCGTGGTGGCGGCCTACTTCGCGATGCAGCTGGCGTACACCTTCGGCCTCAAGGCCGTTTCGCTGGTCGACGTCATGATCATCGCGGCCGGCTTCGTCCTGCGCGCCATCGCCGGGGCGGAAGCGATCGCGGTTCCCATCAGCCCGTGGCTGCTGGTCTGCACGTTCTTCCTGGCGCTGTTCCTGGCGCTGTGCAAGCGCCGGCACGAAAAGCTGGCGCTGGACGGCCAGGGGACCCGGGCGGCGCTGGAAGGGTACGACGCGAAGCTCCTCGACCTGCTCGTCGCGGTTTCCGCCGGCGCGACCATCGTCGTGTATTCCATCTACACCCTCTGGCCCGACACCGTGGCCAAGTTCGGCACCAACCGGCTGGCGGCGACCATCCCGTTCGTCGTCTTCGGCGTCTTCCGCTACCTCGACCTCGCCTACCGCCGCGAGCAGGGCGAGCGCCCGGAACGCGTCCTCCTCACCGACCTCCCCCTCCTGGCGGACATCGCCCTATTCGGCGCGACCGTCCTTGCGGCGCTCTTCCTTTTCAGGGGCTGAACCATGCGCATACTGGTCATCGGCGGCGGCGTCACCGGCTCCCACCTCGCGGAAAAATTCTGCGCGGACGGGCACGACGTCGTGGTGGTCGACGAGGACGCCGACGCCCTCGCCTCGCTCGAAGCCCACCTCGACCTGCTGACGGTCCGGGGCAACGGGGCGGACCCGGAGGTCCTCGAGGAAGCGGGGATCGGCCGCGCGGACCTGCTGCTGGCGGTGACCGACAGCGACGACACCAACATCCTGGCGTGCATCTTCGCGAAGACCCGCGGCGTCGACCGCACCGCCGCGCGCGTCTCCGCCGCCGGCTACATGACCAGCCGTCACATCGACTTCGCGAAGCTCGGCGTGGACCTGCTCGTCAACCAGCACGACGAATACGCCCGCGACGTCTGCTCCGTCCTCCGGCTCCCGGGCGCCATCGAAGTGACCGACCTGCTCGACGGGCGGATCATGGTCGTCGGCATGTCCATCCACATGGACAGCCCGCTGCTGGGCAACACGCTTTCGGGCTTCGGCAACCCCGACTGGATCCGCCGCATCCGCTTCCTGGCGGTCTCGCGCGGCGACGAAATCCTGGCCCCGCACGGCGACACCTCCTTCCTGGTGGGCGACGACGTGTACTTCGCCGGCGAACCCGACGCCATCTCCGCCTTCCTGCAGTGGGCCTGGCCGGAGAACAAGCGCTTCCAGCGCGTGGTGGTGGCGGGCGGCGGCGAACTGGGCCTCCAGCTCGCGCGGCGCCTCGAAGAGGCGCGCATGCCGACCGTCCTAGTCGAGAAGGACTCACGCCGCGCCGACTACTGCTCCGAGCAGCTCCGCCGCACCCTGGTCATCAAGGGCGACGCCCTGGAGCGCCAGACCCTGGCGGGCATCGGCGATGCCGAGGGCATGGCGTACGTCGCCGCGACCGGCTCCGACGAGCTGAACATCATCGGTTGCCTGGTGGCCGAGCGCTTCGGCGTGCGCTTCACCGCCGCCAAGATTTCCAAGCCCGAGTACATCGAAATCGCGTCCCAGCTGCGCCTGCTCGACCGCGTCGTCGACCCGAACCTCGCGATGGTCAACGCCATCCTCCACTTCGTCCGCGGGCGCAACGTGTCGGCGGTGGCGCTCTTCTCGCGCCTGCCCGGGGAACTCATCGAGCTCAAGCTCGACGACGAGCACCCGTGGGCCGGCCGCGCCATCCGCGACCTGCCCAAACTCCCCGCCGACGTCATCCTGCTGGCCGCCCTGCGGTCCGGGCAGGTCCGCGTCGCCACCGGCGACCTCCGGCTCGAAGCCGGCGACCGCGTCGTCCTCTACTGCCAGCCCGACACCGTCGACAAGCTCGACCGCCTCCTCGGCCACGACTGACCGCCCCCGTCCGCACCTGCCCCCTCCCGCATGAACTTCCGCAACGTCCTCCACGTCATTTCCTGGATCCTGGCCCTGCTCGGGGGCCTGATGGCGCTGTGCGGCGGCGTCTCGTTGCTCTGCGACGAGCCGCGGGCCGACTGTCTGGCCCTCCTGTACCCCGCGGGCGCCACCCTGCCGGTCGCCCTGGTCCTCGGCCTGGCCACACGCACCCGGCGGGAGCTCAGCCGCCGGGACGGCTTGGGCGTCGTCGCGTTCGGGTGGCTGTTCGCCAGCCTCGTCGCCGCCGTCCCCTACATCCTTTCCGCCGACGTCTTTCCAGGCGACCCCGCGGGGGCCGTGTTCGAAGCCGTCTCCGGCATCACCACCACCGGCGCCACCGCCATGCGGGGGATCGACGGCGCCCCCCGCAGCCTCCTCCTCTGGCGGGCCTTCACCCAGTACCTCGGGGGGATGGGCGTGCTGATCCTCGTGCTGGCCATCCTGCCCTTCGCGGGCAGCGGCGGCATGCAGCTCTTCCGCGCCGAGATGCCGGGCCCCTCCAAGGACCGCATCGAACCGCGCATGGCCTCCACGGCCAAGTGCCTCTGGGGCATCTACATCGGGCTGACCCTCATCTTGGCCGTCCTGCTCCGCCTCGCGGGCATGTCCGGGCTCGACGCCGCCTGCCACGCCATGGCCGCCATGTCCACCGGGGGCTTCTCCACCCGGAGCGCAGGGGTTTCCGCCTGGAACAGCCCGTCCATCGAAATGCTGCTGGTCGTCTTCATGCTGCTGGCCGCCGTCAACTTCTCCCTCCACTACCGCCTCCTCCGCGGCGACTGGCGCTCCTGGGTCGCAAACCGCGAAACCCTCCTCTTTTTCGGCCTCTTCGCGTTCGCGTCCCTCGCGACCGCCGTCATGGTCTTCCGCGCCGACCCGGGTGGTGGCGGATTCCTGCACACCCTGCGCGACACCGCATTCACGTGCTGCAGCCTCATGACCACCGCGGGCTTCACCACCGCCGACTACGACCGCTGGCCCGTCCTCGCCAAGGGCATCCTGGTCATCCTCATGCTGATGGGCGGATGCGCCGGCTCCACGTCCGGCGGCATCAAGCTCGGCCGCGTGCAGGTCGCCTTCGCGGCCGTGATGCGCGAAATCCGCCTCTTCATGCAGCCCCAGGCCGTGCTCCCCGTCCGCATGGGCGGCAAACCCCTCGAAGAACCCCTCGTCGGCTCCATCTTCGCCTTCCTCGTCCTGTTCTTCCTCGTCCTCCTCGCCGGAATCCTGGCCATGCTGCCGCTGGCGCCCGACGCCGCCACGGCCGTCTCCTCCGTCATTGCCTCCATCAGCAACACGGGGCCCGGCTTCGCCGCCGTAGGCCCCACCCTCGACTACGCCGCCATCCCCTCCGCCGGCAAGATCGTCCTCAGCCTCCTGATGCTGGCCGGCCGCCTCGAACTCTACACCCTGCTCGCCATCTTCCTCCCTGCCTTCTGGCGCAAATGACCATGCCCGGCCCGGACCAGACAGCGCCATCCGCCCCCCTCTTCGCGGCCTTGACCCCCGCGGCGCCGCTGGCCTGGCTGCCGTACCGCCAGACCTTGGCGCTCGCCTTGGTCCCGCTCGGCACCGCCGCGCTCCTGGCCGCCGCCCTGCGGCCCGACAGGCCAACGGCCGCCTTCGTCGCGACGCTGGCCGGGGGGCTCGCGCCGATGCTCCTATTCGCCGTGCTCTGGCCATTGCCCATGCGGCGCGGACGGACCTTCCCCGGCGCCGGCCTCCTCCATTACCTCGTCCGCTGCATCCCGGCCTTCCTCACGCCGGCGTTGCTCTGGATGTCGTTCCACCGCGTCCTCCACGAGACCGCCGGCGCCTGGCCGCTCGTGATCTTCGCCGCCGCGATCGTCCTCCATCCCGCCGCGCGGATCCTCCACGAAGCCGCCTCCCCGCGCCTCGGACTCGCCCGCCTGTGGGTGCGGCAGACCGAAGTCCTGCTCGCCCTGCTGGGCATCCTCGGCCTCCTGTCGGGGGCCATCCTAGAAGCCCACAAGGACTATCCCACCGACCCGACCGTCCTCCTCCTCGTCCTCTGGATGATCGGCATCCTCCTGTGCGTCGCCAGCTTCGTCCTCGCCTCCATCCAGTGGCAGACCCTCCGCGCCCGCGGCGCACCGGAGATTCCCGCGCAGCCCATCGACGACCCGGAAACCGACCCCGACGCCGCCCCGGACCCATCCATCCCCCCCCTCGACTTCCACACCGATGAATTCTGACAAAACCACCATCCTCTCCTCCGGCGGAGTCCCCCGTCTCCTGGCCGCTGCCCTCCTCGCCACCCTCTGCGCCTGCGCATGCCGCCGTCCCGCCCCCCCGGCTTCCGCGCCCGCCGCATCCGGCACCGCATCCGCCATCGCCGCCGCAAAAACACTGGCCGCCGCGCTGGACACCGTCTCCGGCGACCGAACCCTCGCCAACGCCACCGCTTTCACGGACCTCGGCCCCAAACTCCCCGGCACCCCCGAATCCGCCGCCGCCGCCGACTGGCTCCTCGCCCGCTTCGCCGAAGCCGGGGCGCCCGCCGAAGCCGTTCCCTTCACCGACCCCGCGCCCGCCGGCCCGCAATCGTTCCGCAACGTCGTCGCCACCATCCCGCCCGCACCCGGCACCGTACCGGACGGGGCATTGCCGAACCTCCTCCTCTTCGCGGCCCACTACGACACCAAGTCCGGCATCCCCGGCTTCCTCGGCGCCAACGATTCCGCTTCCGGCGTCGCCGTCCTCCTCGAACTCGCCCGCGCCCTGGCCGTGCACCCCCTGCCGGGGACTGAAATCCGCCTTGCCTGCCTCGATGGCGAAGAATGCGCCGTGCAGTACGGTCCCCGCGACGGCCTCCACGGCTCCCGTCGCTGGGCCGCCGACCTCGAAGCCTCGGGCGACCTCCGGCGCATCCGCGCCTTCATCCTCCTCGACATGGTGGGCGACGCCGACTTCACGCCGACCCTGCCGCGCAACTGCGCCCCGGCCCTGCTGCACCTCGCCTTCGAGGCCGCCCGCGCCGAAGGCGTGCGCAACCGCGTCTCCCTCTTCCCCGGACCCGTCCTCGACGACCACGTGCCGTTCCACGACCGCGGCGTCCCCGCCCTCGACCTGATCGACTTCCAGTACGGCTCCGCGCCCGGCCTGAACGACTACTGGCACACCCCCGCCGACACCCCCGACAAGCTTTCAGCCGCCTCCCTCGCCCTCGCCGCCCGCCTCGCCCTCCGCGTCGCCTTCTCCCTGCCCTGAACGCGATTTTTTGTCGGGTGCTCCCTCCGGTAGGGCCCGACCTCCGGGCGGGCCGTGTGAAAGGATGGCCCACGACGGGCCGCCCGGAGGTCGGCCCCTACCGGCCAGCCGCACCATGCGAAGGACGAGGTTTTTTCCTGACACCCCCATGTCAACCCCCGGGAGGGCGGCCGTCCTCGGCCGCCGCGGCGCGTGGGGAGATGCGCTGGATTTGGGCATGGGGCGCAAGACCTTCTGAAGAAGCATCGCAGGACTTCCGGAGGTGCGGCTTCCAGCCGCGCCGCTGGATGGGAAATTATGGGGAGAACATGGACTTTTTCGTTCTTTGGGGATTCATGTGAAACCACCGCTGGAATCCCACGAATGCAGGCACAAGGGGGGCGACAGCCCGCCCTCCGAGAGGGGGGGCGCGGCCATGGATGGGATGTCCATGCATGGAAGAAGGAAAACGGCAGGGGCCGCGACGGGGGGAGTACTGCGCTTGGCCGTCGCGGCAAGCGCGACTCCGCCTCGGCAGCGAACGAATCGAGCCCTTTACGGATGGACCACGCGGAAACATGCGGCTACGGCCACCCGCAGTACTCCCTCCGCCGCCCTTTCCATCCGCTCCGCAGCCGCAATCCAGAATCCATCTTTCACCGGGCTGCACCCCCCTCTCGGAGGGGGGCGAATGCATGCGCACCCTCCATTCTCCAAATATCTCTCCGCAATCTCACGGCCATCATCCCCATCCACCAAATTCCCCGAAGAAGCGCCTCCTTTCTCCGTTCCCTCCGTGTTCTGCGCCGCTGGCCCGTTTGTCAAAGGGGAAATCCTTGTCTGGTTGGCATTCGGAGCCGTCCGCCCCGGCAAGACCGGAAATGCGGCGGTGGGTGCGGGAGTTGCGGGGTGGGGGAGGTGGTGGTAGGATGGAAAACCATGGAAACGGCGTTGTATGTTCTGGCGGGGAGCCTGTGGCTGCTGGGCGTGGTGGGGTGCGTGGTGCCGGCGGTCCCGGGGCCGCCGGTGGCGTATGCGGGGTTTCTGTGCCTGATGTGGACGCCGAAGGCGCCGGGCTGGCCGTCCGTGGCCGCGCTGGGCGCCGTGGTGGCGGTGGTGACCGTGCTCGATTTCGTGGCGTCGGCCTGGGGCGCGCGGAAGTTCAAATGCTCGAAGTGGGGGGCGTGGGGCGGGGTGGTCGGCGCTTGCGTGGGGGTGTTCTTCTTTCCGCTGGGCTTGCTGGCGGGGCCGTTCGCGGGGGCCCTGGTGGGTGAATTGCTCGCGGGGCGGGACCTGACGGACGGGGTGCACAGCGGATTCGGGGCGGTGTTGGGTTTCCTGGGGGGCGTGTTCGCGAAGCTCCTGGCGTGCGCGGCGATGCTGGGCGTGGCCCTTTGGGCGTGGTGAAAAAGCCGCCGGCTGCTGCGGCGCTTTACGGCTTGCGTCGGGGGGCGGGGGCATGTATGCTTGCAAGACAAAGCATGGAGAATTTCCAATGAAACACAACTTTTCGCGCATCCTCGCCGCCGCCGTCGTCCTTTCCGCCGCGTGCGCCTGGGGTCAGACCATCGGCTCGGCCGGCAATTATTCGATCGTCGAGGCCTTGTCGCTGAAAAAGCGTCCCCAGGACTCCTGGGCCCGCTCCATCGCCTTCAAGGACCGCATCGTCGCCGCCGAGCCCGGACGGGCGCAACGGCTGGACCGGCGGACGTACCTGCCGCTGGAGCTGGAAAACGCCGGCACGGCCTGGATCCGCGAGGACCTCTTCCCGCCGTTCGAGGCTTTGCCCGCCGGTATGGAATTCGCGTTCGGCGGGACGGTCGACCAGTTCAACCGCCGCTACTACATCATCGTCGATTCGGCCTACCAGATCGAGGCCCTGCCCACGCAGGAAGAACGCTGGATCGATGCGCTGGCCAATCCGCCCGCGCCCCCGGCCCCGGAGCAGGAAGAGGGCCTTTTGGCCGAGTCCGGGGATTTGCCGGTGCCCGAGGAGGACGGCGGGGAGACCGCGGTTCCCCTGGCCGAAGAGGACCCGATGGACGCGCTGGCGCAGGAAGTCGCCGAAACCATTCCGGATGTGCCGGAGGTGCCCGAGGAAGACGTGGCCGCCGCAACGGACGCCGTGAACGATGGGGCGGAGGACTTCGATTTCGACGCCTTGTTGGCCGGTGACGCGGATGGCGCGGAGTCGGACGCCGCGGCGCCCATCCCGGACGACGAAGGGCTTGTCGATTTTGCAGAAGCCACGGAAACTGCCGAAGAGGCCGCCGCCGAGCCGGAAGCCGCCGCCGAGACGGAACCCGCGGTCGGCGAAGAAGTCGCCGCGGATGCGCCCGAGGCGCCGGCGGAGGACTGGGAGGACGCCTTTGCGGACCGCCAAGACGTGGCTCTCGAAGATGTCGCGGGGGAAGCGGAATCCGCCGATGCCGCCGCCGAAGAACTTGCGGACGCGGCCGACGCCTTGGCGGAGGACTGGGAAAACGCCTTCCCGGAAACCGAAGAACCGGCCGGGGAGCCCGAGGCGTCCGTCGATGCCGCCGAAAGCGCGCCGGAGGAAGCGGAAGAGGCCGCGGTTCCCGAAATGTTGGCCGACGGCTTGGATGCGGAGACGGAACCCCTCGTGGTCGAGGAAGAGGTCGCCGCCGAAGAAACGGGGTTGCCCGAAGAAGACTTCGCCGAACTCGTTCCCGAGCCGTTGACGTCGGTTCCAGAGGCCGCCGACAGCTACCACGTCGCCCCGATGGACGACGCCGAGCCGATCACCCTTGTCCCGCTCGTCAGCCTGGAGCCCACCAAGGCCGAGCTGGCCGCCCAGGAAGAGCGCCGCCGCGAGGCCGCCCGCCAAGAGGCCATCCGCCAGAAGGAAGCCGAACGCCAGGCCAAGATCGAAGCCAAGCGCCAGCGCGAGGAGGAAGCCCGCCGCGCCAAGGCCGATGCCGCCGCCCTCAAGAAAGCCCAGGCCGAGGCCCGCGAGGCCCTCGAGCGCGAACGCAAGGAAGCCGAGGAAGCCCGCCGCGCCGAAGAGAAGCGCCTCCGCGAGGAAGAAGCCCGGGCCCTTGCCGCCATGGAAGCCCGCGAGGCCCAGGAACGCGAGGCCATCGCCCAGGCCGCCGCCCGCGAGGCCCTCCAGAAGGAATACGACGAACTGGCCTCCCGGGTGGAAGCACAAAAGGCCGACCTGGCCGAGCGCAGCCGCATGGCCCAGGAAGTCATCGCCGCCGAAGTCGCCGCCCGCGAAGAGGCCGAACGCTCCGCCCGCGAGGATGCGGAACGCCAGGAAGAACTGCGCGCGGGGAAGGAGCGCCTGGAGGCCGACCTCGCCGAAGTCGCCCAGCAGCAGGCCGAAGTCGAAGCCCGTCTCGCCGCCGAACAGGCCGCCCGCGAGGAGGCCGAACGCCTCGCCCGCGAGGAGTCCGAACGTGCCGAGCGCCTCGCCGCGCAGGAACGCGCCGCCGCCGAACGCCTGGCCGCCGCGCGCGCCGAAGCCGAAGAGCGCGCCGAAGCCGAGCGCGCCGCCCGCAAGGCCGCGAAGAAGGCCGCCAAGCAGGCCGCCCGCGAACAGCGCGCCGCCGCCGCACGCGCCGCCGCGGCGGAAGAGGACCTGGATGCCCTGCTCGCCGCCGAGGAGGCGGAGCTGGAAGCGCTGGGCGCCGCCGGGTCGTCGGAGCCGTTCGCCGGGGACGCCCTCGCGGAGGCCGTTCCGGAAGCCGAACCGGAGGTGGTTCCCGCCCCCGCCCCCCCCCCCCCCCC
>JAFYAC010000028.1 GCA_017540905.1 Kiritimatiellia bacterium
GTCATGGAGACAACATAACAGGAGTGGGGACGGAAGTCCACACTATTTATTAAAAACTTGCAGCTGGAAACACATGGCGAGGCGTTGCGGAAACGAAATAAGATACGATTGTTCGACTACGTTATTTCTTAAACCGCTCTAACGCTCCGGAGATGCCTTCCAATCGCTTCTTCAACTGCACTTCAATGTGCGCAGCGACGGAGGTCCCGGACACGGGACGTCCGTCGCTGTCCGCGTTGTGGAATGCCATGGAACTGGCCATTGGAAAGCTTTGCCGGAGCGTTAGCGCAGGCATCGGACAAATCGGAGTTTGGTCCGGGGGAGGGTGCCCACGGAGCAAATCCAGAAAACGCGCAGCCGCATCCTGGGAGGGCCCGGCTTCGTCCGGGCCGTGACCGTGGGACGCTTCGGGGACATGACGGGAACAATCCGTGGCGCGGCCGCGACGGAGCGCGGCCCTCCCAAGGGGGGGTGCATGGTTCCGAGAGCCTCACGGGCGCAGGACGCGCGGGAGCGCGTCCCTCTCCTGGAGGGCGCAACGGGGGGGGGGGGGCGCTCAGGGCGCGGGGGCGGAGGGTTTGGGGGCGCCGCCCTGGCGGGCCTTGGGCTTGGGCATCAGGGTCATCTGGATGTTGCGGCCGAGGAGCTTGGGGGCCTGCTCGACGACGCCGATGTCGCTGGCGTCCGCCAGGACGCGGTTCATCAGGTCGAAGCCCAGTTCCTTGTGGGCGTTTTCGCGGCCGCGGAAGAACAGGGCCACCTTCACGCGCGAGCCTTCGGAGAGGAAGTCCTTGAGTTTGCGCAGCTTGACGGCGTAGTCGGCGTCGCCCACGCTGGGATGGAACTGCACTTCCTTCACCCGCGTCGCCGCCGCGTTGCGGCGGTTCTGCTTGGCCTTCTTGCCCTGTTCGTAGCGGAATTTGCCGTAGTCCATGATCTTGCACACGGGCGGCCGCGCGGTCGGGGAGATCTCGACGAGGTCGAGGCCGGCGTCGCGCGCCTTGGCCTGCGCGACGGGCGTGGGGACGATCCCCAGCGCTTCGCCCGTCGGCCCGACGAGGCGTACCTCGGGGACGCGGATGCGCTGGTTCATGCGCGGGGTGTTGGCGTTGCGCGGGTCCGGCTTTTGGTTGGGAGGAGGGAGGGGCATATTCCTTTTGGTTTTTTCCTGTTTTCGGGGTTGGTTGTTTGTCTGCGGCTTTTAGCGAAAATGGTGGCGGGAGGAAAGTGAAAAGTGAATAGTGGAAAGTGAAAAGATGCGGTGGGTTGGATTTGGGGATGCGAGGGGGGAAGGAGGCCGCTTCCTTTTCACTTTTCTCTTTTCGCTTTTCACTCGCGGAGCGTCAGGCGCCGTGTTTGACGGCGCACTCGGCGTCGAGCTTGGCGATGAAGGCGTCGAGGGGCATGGCGCCGAGGTCGCCTTCGGCGCGGGAGCGGACGGAGACGGTGCCGGATTCGGCTTCGCGCGCGCCCATGACGAGCATGTAGGGGATCTTCTGGAGGCGGGCGTCGCGGATCTTGGCGCCCATCTTGTCGCTGCGGGAGTCGACGTGGACGCGGAAGCCGCGGGCGCGCAGGACGTCGGCGACCTTCTCGACGGCCGGCAGGGCCTTGTCGTTGACGGGGATGAGCTCGACCTGCACGGGCGCGAGCCAGAGCGGGAAGGCCCCGGCGTACTGCTCGATGAGGATGCCGATGAACCGCTCCAGGGAGCCCAGCACGGCGCGGTGCAGCATGACGGGGTGGTGCTTCTGGCCGTCGGGCCCCGTGTAGACGGCGTTGAGGCGGCCTTCGCTGGGCAGCTGGTAGTCGAGCTGGATGGTGCCGCACTGCCAGGGGCGGTTCAGGGCGTCGATGAGGGTGAACTCGAGCTTGGGCCCGTAGAAGGCCCCTTCGCCCTCCTGGATGACGTAGTCCATGCCGGTGGCCTTGCAGGCGGCGGCGAGGGCCTCTTCGGCGTGGCGCCAGGTGGCTTCGTCGCCGACGTGGTCGGCGGGCATGGTGCTGAGCTTCACCAGCAGGTTCTTGTCGAACCCGAAATCCTTGTACACGCCCACCAGGAGGCGGCAGAACTTGGCGACCTCGGCCTCGATCTGCTCCTCCGTGCAGAGGATGTGGGCGTCGTCCTGGACGAAGCCGCGGACGCGCATGATGCCGTGGAGGGTTCCGCTGGGCTCGTTGCGGACGCAGTGGCCGAATTCCGCCAGCCGCAGCGGCAGGTCCTTGTAGCTGCGGGTGCGGCTCTTGAAGATTTCGAGCGCGCCCGGGCAGTTCATGGGCTTGACGGCGAAGATGCGCTTTTCGCTCTCCGTGATGAACATGTTGGCCTGGTAGTGCTCCCAGTGGCCGCTGCGCTCCCAGAGGCTGCGGGGCATGATGGCCGGGGTGTTGACCTCCTGGTAGCCGTCGGCGACCAGCTTCCGGCGCATGTAGTCCTGGAGCTCGATGTAGATGGTCCACCCCTTCGGGTGCCAGAAAATCTGCCCCGGGTCCTCGGGGTCGAGGTGGAACAGGTCGAGCTCGCGGCCCAGGACGCGGTGGTCGCGGGCCTTCGCCTCCTCGCGCATCTTCAGGTACGCGTCGAGGTCCTCCTGGGAGAGGAAGGCGGTTCCGTAGAGGCGCTGGAGCATCTTGTTCTTCTCGTCGCCGCGGAAGTAGGAGCCGGCGACGGAGAGGATCTTGAACGCCTTGATTTCGCCGGCGGCCGCGACGTGCGGGCCGCGGCAGAGGTCGGTGAAGTCGCCGCTGTGGTAGAGCGTGATCGTCTCGCCCTCGGGGATGTCGGCGAGGCGTTCGAGCTTGTAGGACTGGCCGCGGGCCTTCATGAGGTCCATGACCTCCTCGCGGGACTTCTCCTCGCGCACGAAGGGCACGTTCTCCGCGATGATCTTGGCCATTTCGGCCTCGATGGCGGGGAAGTCCTCTTCGGTGAGGCGGTGGGAGAGGTCGAAATCGTAGTAGAATCCCTCGTCGGTGGCGGGGCCGATGTCGAAGCGGGTGTCGGGCCAGAGATGCCGAACCGCGGCCGCCATGATGTGCGCCGCGCTGTGCCGGACGGTGGAAAGGGCGATGTCGTTTGGATTCATTTCGTGGGAAAACTTCCTTTTGGGGTTGAATGGACGCGCACT
Source organism: Kiritimatiellia bacterium (assembly GCA_017540905.1). Lineage (GTDB taxonomy): Bacteria > Verrucomicrobiota > Kiritimatiellia > CAIQIC01 > Lenti-01 > CACXEY01. The sequence continues at coordinate 3,129 of JAFYAC010000028.1, forward strand.
CTACTCCCCTCCCCATGCAAAGTCAACGGATTCGCCCGCGCCGCGGCGCGGCGCGGCGCGGAACGGGGCGTGGGCGCCGTCGCCGGCCGGGGGTGCGCGGACAGCCCTCCGGCACCTCCGTCCCATCCAGTTTTGAGATTACAGAAAATATTGGCGTTTCTGGCGTTTTTCCACAATGGTTCCCTCCATGAACACAATCCGCCCACGCTACGGCGATGGCCGTGGCGCCCCCACCCTGCCCGCCGTGCGAAAGGGGGGCGGCATGAAGGCAAATCCATGCGCAAGACAGGCGCACGGCGGCGAAGGGACTCGCCGCCCTACCCCGAAAACATGCGGACGAATAAACTTTACGCTGTACCAGGCGCTGCGGCGGCCGGGGACGGCCGCCCTCCCATCCCAGGGGGGCATGCCATTATCCTTGGTCGGGCCGGGGGGGGGGATGTCAGGGTTGGGCGGCGGCCGCGGCGTCGAGGGCGGCCCAGGCGGCGGCATAGTCGGGTTCGTTGCGGAGTTCGGGGACGAGCTGCGCGTGCAGGACGGTGCCGTCGGCGCCGATGGCCACGACGGCGCGGGCCTGGAGGCCCATCAGGGGGTGGTCCACGATGAGGGTGCCGTAGTCCATGCCGAACTCGGGGGCGCGGAAGGTCGAGAGGAAGAGGCCGCCGGGAGTCTTGAGGTTTTCGCAGAAGCGGGCCTGCGCGAAGGGGAGGTCGGCGGAGATGGTCAGGACCTTGACGTCCGGCCGCGAGGCGGCGTCGGCGTTGAATTTGCGGGCGGAGAGGGCGCAGACGGGGGTGTCCAGCGAGGGGACGATGTTCAGCAGCAGGCGGGTGCCCGCGAAGTCGGCGAGCGTCCAGTCCTTGAATTGGGCGTCGGCGAGGTGGAAGTCGGGCGCGGGCGAGCCGACGGCGGGAAGGGCGTCGAAGGTCCAGGCGGGCTGGCCGGAGATGGTGAAGGGTTGGGGGGAGAGTTCTTTTGGGGAGGGGGGCATGGGGGGGCCTTTCGGGGGGATGGGGGGGATTTCAGAATTTCAAATTTCAAATTTCAAATCTCATATTTGAAATCTCAAATCTCAAATCTCAGATTTCAAATTTCAAATTTCAACATGGGGATGGGGGTTGCGAAACGGGGCATGCGGGTTTGGAGGAGGAAGGGAGCCAGACGTATTTGACGGCGGAGAGGACGAAGAGGGAGGCGGTTTCGACGCGGAGGACGTTTTCGCCGAGGGTGACGGGGCGTACGCCGGCGGCGAGGAGGGCGGAGACTTCGGCGGGCGCGAAGTCGCCTTCGGGGCCGATGAAGACGGCGAGTTCGGGGCAGGCGGCGCGGCGGAGGGCGGTCAGGCAGTCGGGGAGCGGCACGGCGCCGGGCTGGAGGGCGCCGAAGCAGGCGGCGCGCCCTGCGAGGCGGGCGATGGCGGCGTCGAGGCGCATGGGGGGGGCGATTTGGGGCAACCACGGGTTGCCGCTCTGCTTGCAGGCGGCCCAGGCGACGGCACGCCAGCGGTCGGCCTTGCGTTCGGCGTCGGCGGGGGGGATGCGCACGACGCACCAGTCGGTCTGCAGGGGCCATATTTCGGTGACGCCGCCCAGTTCGACGGCCTTCTGGACGAGCCAATCCATGCGCTCGGCGCGGATGACGGCCTGCGCCAGGATGCGGCGGGGTACCGGCGGGGCGGAGCGGGAGACGGAGCGGACGACGACTTCGGCGCGCTTCTTGTGCGGGCGGGAGAGTTCGGCTTCGGCGACGCCGCCGCGGCCGTCGAGGAGGGTGACCGCGGCGCCGGCTTCGGCGCGCATGACGGCGCAGAGGTGGTTGGATTCGCCCTCGGAGAGCTCCACGGCGGCGCCGGGGGTCCAGAGGGAGGAGTCTTCGTGCTGGCAGCGGATCATGGTGGTGGGGGGGCCGAAGCGAAACGGCACGCCCGGGGAAGCCGTGGCGTGCCGCTTGCGTGCCGGAGCGGGAGGGCCTCAGAAGAGGAACTTCAGGCCGAGGCGGAGGAAGAGGCCGCGGAAGGAAGTGTCGCGCAGGTCGCCGCCGTCGTAGTCGGTGTCGGCGCGGACGAGGTCCACCTGGTAGCCGAGGCCGCCGAGGATGTACATCTGCTCGCTGAGCATGTATTCGTACTCGGCCTCGATGTTCCACATCAGCGCGTTGCCGACGTCGATGTCCTGGCGCTTGTTCTCGACGGAGTTCCAGGCCGACATGCCGCTGTCCACGATCAGGAACTGCATGCCCGTGCCGAGGAGCAGGTTCCAGTTGTCCCAGTCGATGACGTTGAAATAGAGCGACGCGCCGATCGGGACGACGTTGCACTCGCCCTTGAAGCGGCCGAGGGCCTCGTACTTGTAGGAGGTGGTGCCGCTGTCCACGTTGTAGTAGCCCCAACCGGCGTTGATGCCGACGCCCCAGGGGAAGCGGAACCACTCGCGGTAGACGGCCTGCACGCCGGCGCCCGCCTTGAAGGTGTCGAAGTCGCCGTCGCCGGGGAAGAGGTAGTAGCCGGAGACCTCCACCTCGCCGGGTTCATCCTTGTTCAGCACACCGGCCGGAGCCGTGGCCAACGCCGCGAACAAGGCCGCCAGGGCCAGAACCAAAATCTTTTTCATCGTCTAATGTCCTTCCTTGGGGCCTCCATCGGCCCATGTGGGGATGCACTTTATCCCACCCGCCCCCGCGGCGCAACACGCTTTTTGCACGGAGGGCGCTTTTCCGGGGGAGGGGGGGGTGCCGTCACGCCTTGGCGGGGGCGGGCTGCGTTTGCGGGGGATGGCGGTGGCGCATGATGGCCAGCTGGATGATCATCATGACCTGGTTCGTCGTCCAGTAGAGGGAGAGGCCCGACGGGAACGAGTAGAACATGAGCGTGAAGATGATCGGCATCATCAGCATCATCTTCTGCTGCTGCGGGTCGCTGGTCGGGGTCATCCTCTGCTGGAGCCACATGGTGAAGCCCATGAGCAGCGGCAGGATGTTCAGCGCGAAGGGCAGCTTGTCGGCGAACAGGTTCTCCGGCGTCGAGAGGTCGGAAATCCACAGGAACGACGAGAACCGCAGCTCGATCGCCCCGCGCAGCACGATGAACAGCGCGAAGAAGACCGGAATCTGGATCAGCATCGGCAGGCAGCCGCCCATCGGGTTGATCTTCTTTTCGCGGTAGAGCTTCATCATCTCCTGCTGCTGGCGGGCGGGATCGGACTTGTACCGCTCGCGCAGGGCGGTGATTTCGGGCTGGATTTCCTGCATGCGCTGGGTGCTCATCATGGACTTGTGGTTGAGCGGCCAGAAGACGATGCGGATGAGGAAGGTCAGCAGGATGATCGCCAGCCCGTAGCTGTAGGGCCAGATGTGGTCGTGGAACCAGACCATGATCTTGAGGATCAGGATGCCGATGGGCCGCCAGAAGCCCAGCTGGAGGATTTCTTCCTGGTGCGGGCCGTTGGCCTTGAGGGAGGCGTAGTCCTTGGGGCCGACGTAGAAGGTCGATTCCTGCGTGAGCGTCTCGCCGGCCGGCACAGGCTGCGCGGGCAGGGCGATCTCGGCCGCGATGGATTCGATGGGCGTGACGGTGCGCGAGAAGAAGATCATGGAGGAGACGCGCTCGGAGGGACCGCGGCGGGCGCTGACGGTGCAGCTCTCGGCGAAGGTGGCCGGGGTCAGGATCTGCACGAAGTACTTGTTCTTCGCGGCGGCCCACTCGACGGACTGGGCGGGGCGGTCGGGCCCCGGCGCGGTCTGGCGCTGGACGCCGGGCGCGAGGGACTTGAACCACTTCTCGAACTTGCCGCCCCAGAATTCGACGTCGCTGCCGGAGAGGGTGTCGACGCCGAGCAGGGGCAGGCGGTCCTGGGTCTCGCCGGGGAGGTTGCCCATCCATCCGGACTGGAGACGGTAGCCGGAGAGGGCGAGGTCGTGGCCGGAGGCGTTCTCGAAGCGGTCGGCGATGCGCAGGCGTCCGCCGGCGTCGTCGAGGGCCACTTCGCGCGCCATGCGGAAGCCGTTGGGGAGGTCGCGGGTGAAGGTCAGCGAGCGCTCGCCGGTGCGGACCACCACGAAGGACGCGCCCGCGGGCAGGCCGTCGGCGGAGGGCGCGGCGGCGGGGCGCTCGGAGAAGTCGAAGGCGACGCACCGGTCGGAGTCCTTGGCCTCGGGGTATTTGAGGATTTCCGCGCGCACGATGCCGGCGCCGCGGGAGGAGAAGGTGACGCGCAGGTCGGCGTTCTCGAGGGTCTCGGTGGTCTCGGGGACGGACTCGTCCTCCAGGGCCGCGGCCTCGGGTTCGGCGGCGGCGGCCGGTTCGGCCCCGGCGGGGGCTTCCGCTTCCGCGGCGGCTTCCGCGGGCGCGGCCAGCTCGGGGTTGGCGGGCATCTCCGGGGCCTCGACGGACTGGACGGGGGCGGGGCGCTCCTTGGGCGGGAAGAACTTGGAGACGACCTTGCGGTCGATCGTCGGGTAGGCCAGGAAGGCCACGAGGATCAGGATGATCGGGATGAGGTCTTGCTTTTTCATGGTTGTGGGGAAATGTCCTTTCGGTGGGGGCGCGGCGGGCGGCGGGGCGGCACGGGATCGAATCCGCCCGGATGCCACGGGTGGCAACGGGCCAGCCTGCGCAATCCAAGATAAACGCCATATATTACACCATGCACGCGCACGGCTTCCAGCATATAATTCGAGCAGGAGGGGGTGAAGCGGCAGCAACGGCCGAAAAGCGGCGAAATCGCAATCTGGTAGCCTCGCACCAGCCAGCAGACCAGGCGGGCGGCCAGGGAGGGTCGCGGAGGGGGGGCGGCGTCCGTCACGGCGGCGGGGCGGGCAGCTGGCGCGCCAGCCAGGCGAAATCCCCCACCACGCGCGGCCAGGGGGCGTCGAGGATGGCCCGGCGCGCCACGAGGACGACGTCGGCGCGGAAGCCCGGCGGCAGGAGGTGGCGGTTCAGGCGGAACACCTCGCGGAGGCGGCGCTTGGCGCGGGCGCGCTCGACCGCGTTGCCGACCTTGCGGCTGGCGACGACGCCGAGCCGCGCCGCGGAATCCGGGGCCTCGCGCAGGAACATCACCATGCAGCGGGCGCGGCGCGGGGCGCTCGCGGCGTAGGCCTCGCGGAACTGGCGGTCGTGGCGCAGGCGCTGGGCGCGGCGCAGCGTGGGGCGCGGGGGGCGGACGCAATCCGCCCGGCCGTCTGGACTTGCCAGCACATCGGCCGGGCGGGGGCCGCCGGGAGAATCTGGGGAAAATCCCGGCACGCGGTTGGTCGGCGCGGTTACTTGCGGTCGCCGACGGTCAGGCTCTTGCGGCCCTTGGCGCGGCGGCGGGAAAGGACCTTGCGGCCGTTGGCGGTGGCCATGCGGGCGCGGAACCCGTGCTTGCGGATGCGCTTGATTTTGGAGGGATGGTAGGTGGGCTTCATGGAAAGTTCCTTCTGTTCCTGTTCAAATGATGTCGGTCTATTCTAGCGCTCCGCCGGCCGATGTCAAGCCGAAGAATCCCGCAGGGGCGTTTTTCGCCCGCGGGGGAGGGAGGGGGAATCGGGAGGGGGGAAAAATGTCAATGGAACAAGGATTCTCCCTTGGGGAACGGGCCCGCGGCGCGAAACACGGAGAGAACGGAGGAAGGAGGCACGGAGGGGGGATGGAAGGGAAGTTTGTCGGAGGGGGGCACGCTCCGCAAACACGCTCCGAACTCTTTCCCGGTGGCCAAGGGAGGGAACGAAAGGATGCCGCCTGCGCGAGGCACCCTCCCGACAACCTCCGCGCATCCTTTGCGAAACGGGCCTGTGGTTTCAGGGACAGCGTGGCACCCAAGCCGTTGTCCCGCCAGCCATTTCCACCGCGGACGCGCAGAAGCGCGTCCCTCCCCGTGGAGAGCGTCCCGGAAGGGTCGCGCTTCCGCGCGACCATGTGGCTGGGAAACGTCTGGGCAGCATGCAGAACCAAGACTTTTCCCTCCCTGGCTTGTGTTCCGCTTTGTGGAAGCACCGCGGGCGGGACACCCGCGCCACGACATCCCATCCGCTTCCCAACCGCGTCCCAGCCGTCGGGGCGCGGCTGGAAGCCGCACCTCCGGAAGTGGCGCGATGGTTGTTCGGAAGGTCCGGCGACGCGTCCGGGGGTGCGGCATCCTGCCGCGCCACTGGCCCTACTTGCGGAGATGGGAGGGGGGGATGCCGAGCTGCTCGCGGTATTTGGCAATGGTGCGGCGGGCGACGGGATAGCCTTGCCCGCGAAGGGCGTCCGCGAGCGCCTGGTCGGAGAGGGGATGGCGCGGGGATTCGCCGCGGACAAGCTGCCGGAGGGCGGCCTTGACGGCCAGGGAGGAGACGTCGCCGGCGTCCCCGGCGTCCGCTTCGCCCTCCCCGGCGTGCGGCGGCGGGGCCTTTTTCACGCCGTGGGTGAAGAACAGGCGCAGGGGGCAGGTGCCCTGGGGGGTGAGGGCGCTCTTGTTGTCGATGGCGCGGCCGACGGTGGTTTCGTGCAGGCCGAGGATGGCGCCCATTTCCGCCAGCGTCATGGGCTTGAGGCGGGCGAGGCCGTGGTCGAAGAACGGGGCTTGCAGGCGGGCGATTTCGCGGGCGATCTTCAGGACGGTCTCCCGGCGGCGGTCCAGGGCCCCGATCCAGAACTCACCGGACCGGATTTTTTCGGCCAGGTATTTCTTGGCGTCGGCGGGCGTGCCGGGCCGGTCGGCGAGGGCGCGGTACATCTTGGCGATGCGCAGGCCGGGGAGGGACCCGGGGAGGGGTTCGGCGGTGTAGCCGCCGCCGGGGGCGCGGACGATGGCGACCTCGGGCACGAGGAAGGCGATCCCGCCGTCGTCCCCGCGCGCGGGGGCGAAATCGAACTCGCCGACGGTGCGTACGGCTTCCTCCGCGGCTTCTGGGGGCACGCCGGCGGCGCGGGCGAGCTCTTCCGCGGAGAGGTCGGCGCGGCCCTCCGGGTCCATGCTGCCGACCAGGTACTCGGCGGCGCGCCGGACGGGGTCCGGGAGGTCCTCTTCGGCAAGCTGCGCGAGCAGGCGCGACTGGAGGGACACTCGGTCGGGCAGGGATTCGACGAAGCGGGCGTGCCGGTCGGAAGCCTCCTCCGCCGCGGCGGAGGAAGGGGTCGGCGCATCCCCGCCGCCTTCGCCGGAAAGGGCGTCCTCGTAGCGGTCGATGTCGGCGGAGTAGTCGTCGCCGGCGCGGTCGTTGCCGGTGTCGCCCGCGTCCTCGTCGGGACCGGCGGCGGCGGACGGGGCGGCCAGTTCGGGGCCGGGCGCGGGGATTTCCTCCAGCACGGGGTTGGTTTCGAGTTCGGCGCGGATTTCTTCGCGCAGCTCCTGCAGCGGCTTCTGCATGATCCGCAGCGACTGCAGCTGCCGGGCGTCCAGGACCTGGAGTTGCCGCTGCTCCTGTCCCTGCGAGAGTTCGAGGCGGGGCATCGTCGCCATGGCGGTCACTTTCCCGCCAGCGGCAGCAGCAGCGGCAGCAGGAGCAGCGCCAGCAGCAGCAGGGCGATCCAGACCACGCCGCGCTGCAGGCCGGAGCGGCCGGGGAACGCATAGCCGCAAACCGGGCACCGGTTGGAGTTCGCCGGGACCTGCATGGCGCAGCCAGGACATTCGCGTTTGCCGAAATCGTGATGGGAATCGATCTTCATGGTCGGGAAAGTGCGGGGACTCTAGCAGGCGCCCCATTCCCGCGAAAGCAGAAAGTCGCGCCGCCCGCCGCTTTTGGTGTGGACGGCGGCGGCGCAGGGTGGTACCAAGGCGCAGGAACGGCAAACTAGGCAACAACCACATCCAAGGAGGACAAAATGAACAAGGCAAAGGCTTGGACCCTGGCGGCCCTGGTGGCGGCGGCCGCGGCATTCCCGGCGGCGGCGCGCGCCGGCATCGGGGCGTTCGGCACCTGGTGGGACAGCAAGGACTACGGCGACATGTACGGCGGCGGCGGCAAGCTCGCCCTCGGGCTTCCCCTCGGCTTCTGGATCGAAGCGCGCGGGTCCTACCTGGAAAGCCACGGCTTCAAGGCGGCGGACGTCTCGCTGGTCCCGATCGAAGCGCTGCTGGCCTGGCAGCTGGAAGTCAGCCAGGTGATTCGCCCGTACATCGGCGCCGGCGCCGGCTACTACCTCAAGGACTTCGAGTGGAAGAGCCGCTGGAAGGAATGGAAGGACGAGTTCAAGGACAAGGACTGCGCCGGCTACTTCGCGCTCGCGGGCGTCTGCATCGGCATCGGCGACGTCTTCTCGATCTTCTGCGAAGCCAAGTACACCCTCGTCGGCGAGGACGACAAGTTCCACTGGCGCGGCAGCGACATCAAGGAGAAGTACTCCTTCGACGGCCTCTCCGTGAACGCGGGCGTCAAGATCGGCTTCTGAGCCGGTCCGCCGCGCAACCGGGCCTCCCGGCCGCGGATGGGGCTTCCCCGGCGGAAGCCCCCGCGGCGGGGGGCCTTTTTCGGAACATCCCCCCGTGAAACCGGCAAGCGCCATCCTCCGCGACCTGTTCTCCCGCCTGCCCGCGTGGCTGGCGGGGGCGGCCGTCTTCGCGGTGCACACCGCGGTGGGCGTCTACCTGCGGAAGGTCCGCGGGGTGAACATCGCCAGCGACCCCATCCTGAACAACTGGGAGGCGTTCTGGCAGACCCTGCCGATGCGGTTCCTGCTGGAATCGCCGGCGGACAGCCTCCTGCACTGCCATTCGCAGCCGCCCATGCTCAACGTTGTGGGCCTCGCCGTGCGCCGGCTGGCCGGGGAGGGGCGGCACCTGGCGGCGACGCACACCCTGCAGATGCTGCTGGGTTCCCTGGCCTGCGCAATGGCGTACGCGCTGCTCCGGCACCTGACGGGGAAGCCCGGCGTATCCTTCGCGGTGGCGGTGCTGCTGGCCCTCGCGCCCGCGATGTTCCTGTACGAAGCCTTCCTCCTCTACACGCTGCTGATCGCGTTCTTCCTGATGCTTTTCCTGTTCTGCCTGGTCCGCGCCGCGCGCGGCCGCCGCATGCGGGACCTTGTCGCGTGCACGGCCGCGCTGAACCTCCTGATGCTGACGCAGACCAGCTTCCACCCCATGCTGCTACTGCCGTTCCTCGCGCTGGGGGCCCTGCTGGCGGGGGCGCGCTGGCGGCGGTTCCTGGCCTGGTCGCTGCTGGCCAGCTCGCTGACGCTGGGATGGTACGCGAAGAACCAGGCCGTCTTCGGGTTCTTCGGCGCGAGCAGCTGGATGGGCTCCAACTTCTGGCGGATCGTGTCCGCGAACTACACGCGGGAGGAACTGCTCGCGCTGCGCGACGCGGGCGTCATCGAGCCGGCGGCCGCCGAACGGGGCTGCTTCGACCGGCCGTCGAAGTTCGTCCCCTACGGGTTCGACCGGACCTCGGACGTGCCGGTGCTGTCGCAGGACGACTACAACAACGTCAACATGCCGGACATCTCGCGGATGCACCAGCGCAACGCCGTCCGGCTGCTCCGGCACGATCCGCGGCACTACCTGGCGAACGTCGCGGAAGCGTACGGGTTGTTCTGCAAGCCTTCCTTCCACACGCGGCCGCTGGCGGTGAACACGGGGCGCCTCCCGGCCGCGGTCCGCGACCTTTCCCTGCTGGACGGACGGCGCCTGCTGGCCCGCGCCAACGAACGGTGGGGCACGCACTGGACCTCGCTCTACCAGTTCCTCATCCCGCTGCTCCTGCTGGCCTACGGCGGGCGCGCGTTCTGGCTGTGCCGGTTCTCGCCGCGGTCGTGGGCCGCCCTGCTCCGCGCCTATCCGGTCGAGGCGGCGCTCTGCTTCCTGGTCTTCTACCTGACGGCCGTCTCCATCCTCTTCGAACACGGCGAAAACTGCCGGTTCAAATTCCCGATCGAATCCGTGGTGGTCTGCATGGCCGTCGCCGTCCCCTTCGGCCGGTTCTGGCGCAGGGGCGCGCTGCCGGACCCGGACTCCGGCAAGGGCGCGGGCGCGGCCGCCGCCCCCGCCCGTCAGAACGGCAGGTTGTAGTCCTGGATCTTGCGCTGGATGGTGCGGCGCGAGATGCCGAGCCGTTCGGCCGTGAGCGAGCGGTTGCCGCCGGTCTGGGCGAGGACGCGTTCGAGCGTCCGCTTCTCGATTTCGTCGAGGGTGAGGCCGTCGGGGGGCGTCCAGTCCTGCGCGGCGGGGGCGGCGGGGGCGAAGGGCCCGTCGAGGCGCAGGCGCGACGCGAGCAGCTCGCCGCCCGGGGCGGTGACGACCGCCGACTCGACGGTGTTGCGCAGCTCGCGGACGTTCCCCGGCCAGGAATGGGCTTCGAGCCGCGCGTACCACCCCTCCTCCACGCGGTCGATGCGGCACCCGTTCTCCAGCTGCGCGGCGGCCACGAACCGCTCGGCCAGCGGGCGGATGTCCCCGCGGCGCTCGCGGAGCGGCGGGAGCGCGATTTCCACGACGCGCAGGCGGTAGTACAGGTCTTCGCGGAAGGTGCCTTCGCGCACCATCGCCGCCAGGTCGCGGTTGGTGGCCGACACGAGCCGCACGTCCACCCGGAACGGTTCCCCCCCGCCGACGCGCGCCACGGTCCGGTCCTCCAGCACCCGCAGGAGCCGGATCTGCACGGGGGGCGGCGCCTCGCCGATTTCGTCGAGGAACAGCGTCCCCCCCTGCGCCCGCTCGAAGGCCCCCGCGCGCCGTGCCACCGCCCCGGTGAAGGCCCCCTTTTCGTGGCCGAACAGCTCGCTTTCGAGCAGCCCCTCCGCGAACGCCCCGCAGTTCACCGCCACGAACGCTCCCGTGGCCCGCGGCCCCTCCGCGTGCAACGCGCGGGCGACGAGTTCCTTGCCGGTGCCGCTTTCGCCGCGCACGAGCACGGTGGACTTCGTGCCGGCCAGCTGCCGCACCTGCCGCACCACCTCGCGCATCGCGGGCGATTCCGCCACCCACGAGCCGGTGCCCCAGTCCCGGCGCGCCTCGCTCCGCAACCGCTCCACGTCGCGGCGCAGGCGCGACGTTTCGAGCGCGCGGGCCAGCTTGGATTCGAGCTCGCCGAGGTCGAGCGGCTTCTGCAAATAGTCGTACGCCCCCTCCCGCATCGCCCGCACGCTCGAATCCACCGACCCGAACGCCGTCATCAGCAGCACGGGGATCGGCCCGCCGCCGGGCAGCCCGTGGATCCGCCGCAGCACCTCGATGCCGTCGATGTCCGGCAGCACCAGGTCGGTGAGCACCACGTCCGCCCCGCGCGCGCGGAGCGCCTCCACCCCCTCCCGGCCCGTCGCGGCCAGTTCCACCGCGTGGCCGATGTCGCCGATGGCTTCGACCAGCGAACGCCCGTTGTCGGCGTCGTCCTCCACGATCAGGATGCGTGCGGGTCCGCTCATGGGGTCTCCTTGGGTTGCGGGGCGGGGGAGGGCGCGGGCGCGGCGGCGGCCCGGGGGTAGACCATCCGCAGCCGGGCGCCGCCGCGGCCGGCGCGGGGTTCGGCGGCCTCCAGCCGCCCGCCCCCGTGTTCCACCGCCAGGCGCGCCATGAAAAGCCCCAGCCCGGTGCCCTGCGGCCGCGTCGTGTAGAACATCCCGAAAACCTTTTCCCGCGCCGCCCGCGGTATGCCCGGCCCGTTGTCCTCGACCTCCAGCGCGACCTCCGCGCCCCCCGCCGGGGCCTCCACCGATAGCCGCACCGGGCCCGGCGCCTTCCCGTGCTGCAACGCGTTCAGCAACAGGTTGAGGATGGCCCGCTTCGCCCCCGCCGAAGGCCCCGCGAACGGGGCCGGCCCGCCCGCCTCCACCTCCAGCCGCATGCCGGCCGCCTCGTACCTCGGGGCCATCATCTCGGCGCATTCGCGCGCGCAGGCCGCCAAATCGCCCCCTTCCGCGGCCGGCATCCCGTCCGGACGCGCCAGCGTCAGGAATTCCCGGAATATGCGGTCCATCCGGTCCAGCGTGCAGCGCATCCGGCCAGCCAGTTCCCCCACCCTCTCCGGGCGCGTGCCGCTCCCCTTCGCCGCCTCCTTTTCCAGCATCTGCGCATCCAGGCGCAGGCTCGACATCGGATTGCGGAAATCATGCACGATGCCGTTCGCCAGCATCCCCGAAAACGCCAGGTGCTCCTCCCGCCGCCGGGCCCGTTCCCGCGCCTCCTCCCGCCGCGCGACCCACGCCACCAGCGCCAGACACAGCGCGAACGCCGCCGCCACCGTCGCCAGGCCGAGCCGGTACATCGAATCGATGGCGCTCACCGCCGCCCACTCCTCCCGCTCCACCGCGCGCCGGGCGAACCCCGCCTCCAGCTCGATCGCCTCCGCGCCCGGCTCCGGCTCCAGCGCGACCGTGAACGTCACCACCGGCATCCCCTCCCCCGCCGCGCCCCCCTCCGCGCCGCCGCCCGCCAGCATGCGCCGCCCCATCCGCACCGGCCCCGCGAAACGTCCGTGCGGCGCCGCGTCCCCGCCGCCGCCCTCCTCCAACGGCGCGCCGTCCGCCGTGCCCTCCTCCAGGAACAGCGTCGCCTCCCCCTGGCGGACGGCCACCGACGCCAAGTCCGGCTCCGTCCCCCTCATCGATTCCACCACCCCCGCGAACCCGTTCCACCCCCCGCCGCGGCCCGCGGCGGCCTCCCCCGCGCGCCCCGCGAGGACCAGCGCCATCCACTGCCCCCTTTCCGCCACCGACTGCGCAGCCGCGAGCCGCGCCGCCCGCCCGTGCCAGTGGCGCAGCCCCGCGAGCCCGGCCGCCGCCAGCAACGCCGCCGCGGCCACCCATCCCGCGGCCACCCACGCGAACGGCACCTGCCGGTTCCTGCCATTTCCAAAAGCCATGCGCGCCATTGTACGCCCCCCCGTTGCGCCCGCAAGCCCCGATTCCCCCGCCCCCCCTTCCGCCAAACGCATTTGACACGGCCGCCCCCTCCCCGTAATCTTCCCCCCGTGTCCGGCCCCGCCCCTCCGCGGGACCCCGCACCCGAAAAAGGAACATCCCATGCCCTTGTTTTTGAAACGACAGAACGGCCTCGGCAAATCCCGCCGTCGCGACATGCCCGACGGCCTGTGGCTCAAGTGCCCCGAATGCAACGAAATGCTCTACTCCGAAGAGCTCGACAAAGCCCTCCGCGTCTGCCCCCTGTGCAACTACCACTTCCCCCTCGACCGCGCCGACCGCATCGCAATGCTGGCCGACGACGGCACCTTCGAGGAATGGGACCGCGACCTGCTGTCCCTCGACTTCCTGGGCTTCATCGGCCCCGCCCCCTACCAGGACAAGCTCGAAGACAACCGCCGCAAGACCGGCCAGCCCGACGCCGTCACCTGCGGCCGCGCCCGCCTCGACGGGCGCCCCCTCGCCCTGGGCGTCATGGACTTCAACTTCCTCGGCGCGAGCATGGGCTCCGTCGTCGGCGAAAAGATCACGCGCCTGATCGAGCGCGCGACCGCCGCGGCCCTGCCCCTGGTGATCGTCTGCGCCTCCGGCGGCGCCCGCATGTACGAAGGCCTCCTCAGCCTCATGCAGATGGCCAAGACCTCCGGCGCCCTGGCCCGCCACGCCGACGCCGGCCTCCCGTACATCTCCGTCCTGACCCACCCCACCACGGCCGGCGTCATGGCGAGCTTCGCGACCCTCGGCGACGTCATCCTGGCCGAACCCGGCGCCCTCATCGGCTTCGCCGGCGCGCGCGTCATCAAGGAAACCATCCAGCAGGACCTCCCCGCCGGCTTCCAGCGCCCCGACTTCCTGCTCAAGCACGGCCTCCTCGACCAGATCGTCCCCCGCCGCGACCTCAAGGCCCGCCTCGCCCTCCTCCTCGACTACCTCATGCCCGCCCCCGCCGCCCCGGCCCCCGCCGCCGCCCCGGTCTGAGCCCCGCGGGATTCCGGCATCCCGGCATCCCGGTTTTCCGGCCCCGGAAACCCGGAATCCCGAAGACCCCGAATCCCGGCCTCTTCCCTTTCTTCCCCCCCCATGAGCCAACTCGCCTCCATCCTCAACGCCAAACTCACCTACCTCTACGGCCGCACCGGCGGCCGCGGCATCCGCCTCGGACTCGACACCACCCTCGCGCTCGTGCGCGAACTCGGCGTCGCCCTGGACCGCCTGCCCTGCATCCACGTCGCCGGGACCAACGGCAAAGGCAGCGTCTGCGCGATGCTCGAGAGCGTCCTGCGCACCGCGGGGCTGCGCACCGGCCTCTACACCAGCCCCCACCTCATCCGCTTCAACGAGCGCATCCGCGTCGACGGCGCCCCGATCCCCGACGAAGACCTCTCCCGCCTGCTCGGCGACGTCGAAGCCGCCGACGCCCGCCAATCCGCCTCCGGCGCCCCCGGCGCCCGGCCCGGGACCTTCTTCGAGCTGACCACCGCCGTCGCCTTGAAATGGTTCCAGGAACAGAACGTCCAGATCGCTGTCCTCGAGACCGGCCTCGGCGGGCGCCTCGACTCCACCAACATCGTCACCCCGCTCCTCTCCGTCATCACCGAAATCGGCATCGAGCACACCGACTACCTCGGCACCACCCTCCCCGAGATCGCCGCCGAAAAAGCCGGCATCATAAAACCCTCGCGCCCCGTCGTCACCGGCCTCCAGCGCCCCGAAGCCATGGCCGCGATCGAAGCCCGCGCCCGCGAAACCCGCTCCCCCCTCTGGCGCGCCGCCGACCACGTATCCATCCGCCGCACCAAACTCGACCCCGACGGCCAGACCCTCTCCGTATCCACCGCCTCCGGCGACGCCTGGCCGCCCTTCCGGCTGCCCCTGCTCGGCGACTGGCAGCTCGACAACTGCGCCATCGCCCTGACGGCCCTACAGTGCCTCGAAGACATCCTCGGCCAGCCCCTGCCCGGCCCCGCCGTGCGCGCCGGACTCACCCTCGTCCGCTGGCCCGGACGCTGCCAGATCCTCTCCCGCGATCCCCTCGTCTTGCTCGACTCCGCGCACAACCCCGACGCCGCCGCCGCCCTTGCCGGCTTCCTCGGCAAATTCCGCTCCGGCCGCCCCGTGGCCCTCCTCTGCGGCATGCTCTCCGACAAAGACGCCCCCGGCTTCTTCCGCCGCATGAAACCCGTCGTCGACGCCTGCCTCCTGGTCCCCCTCGACACCCCGCGCAACATGCCCATGGACAAACTCAAGGCCGCGGCCGAAACCGCCGGCATCCCCGCCGCCGAAGGCACCCTCCCCGACGGCCTCCAGCGCGGCATCGCCTGGGCCAGGAAGCGCGACGGCATCCTCCTCTGCGCCGGCTCCCTCCTCCTCTCCTCCGTCGTCCTCAACGAACTCAACGTTCCCGTCTGACCGAAAGGCCCCCATGAAATCCTACCGCAAAGAACTCTGGTTCAACCTCCCCGCCCGCCGCGGCTACGTCAACATCACCCCGCAGGTCGAATCCTGCCTCCGCGAGAGCGGCATCCGCGAAGGCCTGTGCCTGGTGAACGCCATGCACATCACCGCGTCCGTCTTCATCAACGACGACGAATCCGGCCTGCACCGCGACTTCGAGCGCTGGCTCGAAACCCTGGCCCCCGAGAAACCCTACACCCGCTACGACCACAACCTCTCCGGCGAAGACAACGGCGACGCCCACCTCAAGCGCAGCGTGATGGGCCGCGAAACCGTCGTCGCCGTCACCGCCGGCCGCCTCGACTTCGGCCCCTGGGAACAAATCTTCTACGGCGAATTCGACGGCCTCCGCCGCAAACGCGTCCTCGTCAAGATCATCGGCGAGTGAGCCCCCCTGGACACCTAGATATCTAGAAACCTAGAAACCTAGCCCCCTCCCAGCCCCCCCATGCCCCTCCCCCCCCCCATCGAAATCGTCGTCCGCGGCGTCTGCATTTCCAACGCCCGCCTCCTCGTCTGCCGCAACGTCACCCGCGGCAACGTCTACCTCCCCGGCGGCCACGTCGAGTGGGGCGAGACCTCCCCCGCGGCCCTCTCCCGCGAATGGCGCGAAGAGCTCGGCTGCGACTGCACCCCCGGCCGATTCCTCGGCATCCTCGAACAGCGCTACGGCGACACCTGCGAACTCGGCCTCTACTTCCTCTGCACCTCCCCCACCCTCGAAGCCACCGCCCCCACCCCGCCCCCCTCCTCCGAACCCCACATCGCCTTTGACTGGCTCCCCCTCGCCGACCTCCCCACCTCCCCCCTCCTCCCCGCCGACCTCCGCACCCTCCTCCCCGCCTGGCTCGACGCCCCCCCGCCCCCCGTCTCCCCCCACCACGCCGCCCCCCCGTCCTGAGCCCTTCCCCTCCGCGCTTTTCTCTTTCCCCCGCGCCCCGGCGTGGTACAGTTGCGCCCCTACAACCCCAAAGGACCCACCATGAGAGTACTGACAGGCATCCAACCCTCCGGCCAGCTGCACATCGGCAACTACTTCGGCGCCATCCGCCCCATGCTCGAGCTGCAGGACCGGAACGAAATGTACTGGTTCATCGCCAACTACCACGCCCTCACGACCGTGACCGACCCCGAGCGCCTGCGCCGCCAGACCTGGGACGTCGCGCTCGACTTCCTCGCCTGCGGCCTCGACCCGTCCAAGACCGTCTTCTACCGCCAGTCCGACGTCCCGGAGGTGCAGGAACTCGCGTGGCTGCTCTCGAACGTGACCCCGGTGGGCCTCCTCGAGCGCTGCCACTCCTACAAGGACAAACTCGCCAAGGGCTTTGCCCCCCACCACGGCCTCTTCGCCTACCCCGTGCTGATGGCGGCGGACATCCTGATGCAGCAGGCCGACGTCGTGCCCGTCGGCAAGGACCAGAAACAGCATCTCGAAGTCACGCGCGACATCGCGATCAAATTCAACAACCTCTACGGCGAAGTTTTCCGCATCCCCGAGCCGCTGATCGCCGAGAGCGTCGCGGTCGTCCCGGGGCTCGACGGCCAGAAGATGTCCAAATCCTACGGCAACACCCTCGAACTCTTCGGCGACCCCAAGGCGACCCGCAAGCGCATCATGTCGATCGTGACCGACAGCACGCCCCTGGAAGCCCCCAAGGACCCCGACACCTGCAACGTCTTCGCCCTGCACAAACTCTTCGCCACGCCCGAACAGACCGCCGACCTCGCCGCCCGCTACCGCGCCGGCGGCCTCGGCTACGGCACCGCCAAGAAGGAACTCGCCGCCCTCTTCGAGGAACACTTCGCCCCCCTGCGCGCCCGCCGCGAAGAACTCGCCGCTCACCCCGACCAAGTCGAAGCCATCCTCCAGGACGGCGCCGCCCGCGCCCGCAAGACCGCCCGCGAAACCCTCAAAGCCGCCCGCCGCGCCGTCGGCCTCGACTGACCTCCCCCGCATCCCCCCGGGTTTCGGCCAATCCGCCGGCTCCCCGATTTTCCAACCATTGGAAAAAAACTTTCCAATGATTGGAAAACTCCGGCCATTTTTTCCAATGATTGGAAAAAAGTTTTCCAATGGTTGGAAAATTCCTCCCCATTTTTCCAATGATTGGAAAATTTTTTCACCCGTTTTCCAATGATTGGAAAAAATTTTCCTCGCCCCTCCCGCGCCTCCGCCCCCCTCCATGCCGTGAGATTACAGAAAAACAAAGACTTTCCCATCGTTTCCCTCACGTTCGCACCCATGAAAAAAGCCGCGCGAACCGCGCGGCCCATCCCCCCTCCGCCCCCCCTTGGCCCGTCAGATTTTCCAGCCCCCGATGCCGAAGGCGCGGCAGACCTCGCTGACCAGGATCGCCGTGATCAGCGTGGGGGCGATGTAGCGGACCATCGCGCGGTAGAAGCCCGCCCCGGCGAAGCCGCCGGCCTGCCCGCGCGCCACCTCGTCCTCGATCGCCTTCGTCCCCACCACCCAGCCGACGAACACGCACGTCACCGCCGCCACGATCGGCATCAGGAACGAATTCGTCACGAAATCGAAGAAGTCCAGGAACTGCATTCCCATCAGCCCCCCGCGCGTCCAGTCGCCCGCGATCCCCATGTTGCGCAGCCCCGCCCCCAGCGTCACGTCGCCCCACGCCCCGTACCCCAGCGCCGAGAACCCCGCCAGGAACGAAATCAGGAAGAACGTGAAGAACGTCGCCGGCCGCCGCTCCATCCTCAGCAGGTCGCACACCGCCGCCACGCACGCCTCGTACAGCGAAATCGCCGACGTCAGCGCCGCGAACACCACCAGCAGGAAGAACGACAGCCCCACCCACGGCCCCACCCCGCCGAACTCCGCGAAGACCCGCGGCAGCGTCACGAACATCAGCCCGGGGCCCGCGTTCATCGCTTCCTTGACCGGCGTGCCCGTCTTGACCGCGTACATGTACACGACCGGGATGATCATCAGCCCCGCCAGCACCGCGACCAGCGTGTCGAAAATCTCGATCCGGCGCACGCTCTTCTCGATCGAGTCGCCCTCCCGCATGTACGATCCGTACGTGATCATGATGCCCATCGCCAGGGACAGCGAATAGAACATCTGCCCCATCGCGCCCAGCACCGTCTTGCCCAGTTGCGCGACGGAGAAGCGCGCCACGCCGTCCGCCCCCACCGCGCGCAGGGAATCCATGTTCGGCACGAGGTAGTACTTCAGCCCCTCGGCCGCGCCCGGCTGGCAGCACACGAACGCCGATATCCCCACCGCCATCGCCAGCAGCAGCGGCATCATCACCTTGTTCGAGCGCTCGATGCCGCCCTTCACCCCCAGCACGATCACCAGCGCGCACGCCAGGATGAACAGCATCCCGTACCCGAACGGCGCGAACGGCGCCGACACGAACCCGCCGAAGAACGCCCCCGGCTCCTCCAGCGCCGCCACCGACGAAACGTCGCCGGAGACGATCCGCAGGTACGTCCAGAAGTACTTCAGGACCCAGCCGCCGATCACGCAGTAGTAGGGGACGATCACGAACGGGATCAGCGTCGAGAGGAACCCCAGGATGCCGAACCCGGAATGCAGCTTGCCGTAGGCCGTCATCTGGCTCTGGCGCGTGCGGCGGCCGATGGCGATTTCCGTCACCATCAGCGTGAAGCCCAGCGTCACCACCAGCACCAGGTACACGAGGATGAAGGTCCCCCCGCCGTACTGCGCCGCCAGGTAGGGGAAGCGCCACAGGTTGCCCAGGCCGATGGCCGAAGCCGCCGCCGCCAGGATGAAAGACAATTGCCCCGACCACGAGGCCCGCTGGATTTGTTTCGTCTCTTGCATAATGCTCCCATCCTACCCTCCCTCCCCCCTCCATGCAAGCCCCGCCCCCCCTATCTAGCGAGATTATGGAAAACACTTGATTCCAATTCCGTTTTTCTCCATATTCCATTCCATGAAAACATTCGAACGCACCGCCAAGGCCCTTTCCTTCCTCCACAATGCCACCCGCGACGGCGGCCCCCAGCTGCACAACAACGACTGGATGATCCTCGCCGCCCTCACCCCGCCCATCCTCGCCGCCTTCGCCGTCACCGAGATCGGCGCCTGGTGCATCGGCGAGATCGGCCGCCAGGTCCGCATCCACGAAAAGCGCCCCGCCTCCCCTTCCCTCCGCGGCACGCCCAGCCCCAAGGAACTCAGCGCCGACTGGGCCGACCAGCCCCGCTCCCTCGCCACCTGCCTCCGCCTCGGCTCCCGCCTGGCCGACCTCGACCCCACGCTCGACCACACCATCCTCCGCACCACCCTCCCCAACGGCAAAACCGTGTTCCGAGCGCGCAAGGGCGGCATGAAAGGCTGGCTTGCGGACCACCGGGTCCGCGTCGGCTACTCCACCGTCATGCGCTACAAGAAGCTGGTCCAGCGCCTCCGGCAGGTCCTCGCGCTGGACGACCGCATTCCCTTCGAATGGCTTCTCGAAGGCCTCCCCTCCGACCGCACCCTCCCCGCCGACCTTGCGGCCCCATTCGCCGAAGCCGCCCGCCGCCTGGCCAAACTCCTCCGCGAAAACCCCACCCTCAAAGCGCTTTCGCAGGCCGCCGAAAAAGCCCTCGGCATCGTCCGCCTCGTCACCGTCCGAAAGGCCGCGGGCCGCCGCCGCGCATGCGGTGGAAACAAGAAAAAAACGGCCGTGTTTTCCGTAATCTCGCATGACCGGGCGGCGACGGCGGCCCCCGAACGGACGGAAGCCACGAAAGCGGCCATGATGCGGCTTTTCGAGGCGCGCAACCTCTCCGGCCCCGCCCTCCACCTGAGGAACCGCATCCACCACTGGCTTGCCTCCCTCGCCCCCAAGGCGGCCAGATGACCGCCCATCCACGGGCCGAGGGAAGCATTGGAACCGGTTTACAGAACAGCGAGGCCGCGGTCCTTTGTGCCGTGACCTATTTCACCAAGGACGCGCAGAAGCGCGTCCCTCCCCGCGGAGAGAGCAAGGGGGACGTCCGGGATGCTACAGAAAAACGGAAACCGGTTTAGAGCAAATAAAGCAAAAGGCAACCGTATCCTGGGAGGGACCGGCTTTGTCCGGGCCGCCTCCACAGGGCGCTTCGGGAACATGCCTGAAACACCACGTTCGCACGGCCGCGACAAAGCGCGGCCCTCCCCGTGGAGCGCGCACCCTTGCCGGGCGGATGGCTCTTTCGCGAGCCCCGGCCCGGCAGCGTTGCGCGCACCGCGGGGAGGATGGAACCCGAAGCAGAAGCCGCGGGGTCAGGCCAGGTGCCCCTTGGCGCGGATGACGTCGATGACGGAGTCGACGTGCTTTTCGCAGATGGCGTCGCTTTCGGCTTCGACCATCACGCGGATCACCGGCTCGGTGCCGCTTTCGCGCACCAGGATGCGGCCGGTGTCGCCGAGGGCGTCGGCCACCTTCTTGACGGCGGCCTGGACGTCGGGGTCGTTCTGGGCGTCGGGCTTGCTCTTGACGCGGACGTTCTTGAGCACCTGCGGGTAGAACACCACCGGGGCCGCGAGCTCGCTCATGGGTTTTTCCTTCGCCAGCATGACTTCCATCATCTTGAGGGAGGTCAGGATGCCGTCGCCGGTCGTCGCGTACTTGGTGAAGATGATGTGCCCGGACTGTTCGCCGCCGATGCGGTTGCCGGTCTGCACCATGTTCTCGTAGACGTATTTGTCGCCGACCTTGGTCTTGTCGTACTCGATGCCCACCTTGTCGAGGGCCTTGTAGAGGCCGAAGTTGCTCATGACGGTGGTGACGACCTTGTTGTTCTCCAGCTTGCCGCGCTCCTTCATGTAGAGGCCGTAGACGTAGAGGATGTGGTCGCCGGTGACGACGTTGCCCTTTTCGTCCACGCAGAGGCAGCGGTCGGCGTCGCCGTCGTAGGCGAAGCCGATGTCGAGGCGGTTCTCGACGACGAATTTCTGCAGGTGCTCGATGTGCGTGGAGCCGCAGTCGGTGTTGATGTTGCAGCCGTCGGGGTGGTCGTTCATGACGTAGGTCTTGGCGCCCAGCGCGTCGAAGACGCCCCGCGCGATGGACCAGGCGGCGCCGTTGGCGACGTCGAGGCCGACCTTCACGCCCTTGAAGCTGAACTTGGACATGCTGATGAGGTAGCCGATGTAGCGGTTGCGCCCGGCGACGTAGTCGACGGTGCGGCCGATCTCCTGGCGGGTGGCGGTGGGGACGGTGGTCTTGCCGTCGATGAAGTCCTCGACCTTGAGGATGGTCTCCTCGTCCATCTTCTCGCCGTTGCCGTTGAGGAGCTTGATGCCGTTGTCGTAGAACGGGTTGTGGGAGGCGGAGATCATGATGCCGCAGTCGAAGTCGTCCACCCGCGCGATGTAGGAGACGGACGGGGTCGTCGTGACGTGCATGATGTAGGCGTCGGCGCCGCTGGCCATCAGGCCGGTGCAGAGCGCGTATTCGAACATGTAGCTGGAGCGGCGGGTGTCCTTGCCGATGACGACCTTGGCCTTCTTGCCGAGGCGCGCGCCGTAGTACCAGCCGAGGTAGCGGCCGATCTTCACGGCGTGCTCGAACGTCAGGTTCTGGTTGGCTTCCCCGCGGAAGCCGTCGGTTCCGAAATACTTGCCCATTTTCAGAGTCTCTCTTTCTTTTCGATGTCGAGGAAATACTTGTAGGTGTCGACCGTCAGCTCGCCGCAGGCGGCCTCGTCGCACGCGATGATCGCGCCGTTGTGCATCTGGAGGGCGCTGCACGTCCACTTCTGGCTCACGCCGCCTTCGACGGTCGCCGCGAGCGCGCGGGCCTTGTTGTGGCCGCTGATGAGCACGAGGACTTCCTTGGAGTCCGTCACGGTCCCGATGCCGACGGAGAGCGCCTGCGCGGGGACCTTTTCGGGGTCGTTGCCGAAGAAGCGGCTGTTGACGATGCGGGTGTCGGTCGTCAGGTCGCGGACGCCGGTGCGGGAGGAAAGGCTGGTGTAGGGCTCGTTGAAGGCGAGGTGGCCGTCCACGCCGATGCCGCCCATGAACAGGTCGATGCCGCCGTAGGAGGCGATTTTCTCCTCGTAGCGGGCGCACTCGGCGACGGGGTCGGCGGCCATGCCGTTCAGGATGTTGATGTTTTCGGGCTTCATGTCCACGAGGTGGTCGAAGAGGTTGTCGTGCATGAAGTACCAGTAGCTCTGGTCGTGCTCGCGGGGGAGGCCGAGGTACTCGTCCATGTTGAAGGTCACGACGTTCGCGAACGACAGCTCGCCCGCCTTGTTCATGCGCACGAGTTCCTTGTAGACGCCGATGGGGCTGGAGCCGGTGGGGAGTCCCAGGACGAAGGGTCGGGCCTGCATGTGCGCGCGGATCTTGCCGGCGATGTAATGGGCGGCCCACAGACTCATCTTCTCGTAGTTGTCCTGGATGACGACTCTCATTTGCTTGCTCCTTGTGTTGCTTGTTCCGGGGCGCAATCGGCCCCGCGGGCGCGCGTTTTACCAAACCGCGCCGGGGAGTGGCGAACAAAAAATGGGGGGAGATTCGGGCGCGCGGGGTGGAAGGTCCCGCGCATGTGGTCATGGAGGGGAAGATGCATGAAAGCATGAGGAAAGTCACGTGTTTTCCTTAATCTCGCTGGATATCCGACGGCCCCGGGATTCCCTCCGCCCGCGCGCCCCGGAGAAGCCCGGGCCCCGGAAAAACGCCCCGCCCTGCAAAAAAGGGCTTGCGGGCGGGCGGGGGGTGGAATAATGTAAGGCTCCAAACCCAATTGCGGAGAGATGGCTGAGTGGCCGAAGGCAACGGTTTGCTAAACCGTCGTACTGGCTTAAACCGGTACCGAGGGTTCGAATCCCTCTCTCTCCGCCATTTTTTGTCCACACACGACAACGGAGGAACGCCATGAGCGAGCCACAACACAACGACACCGACTACGCCTTCTCGGCCGTACCCGCCAGCGAGCGCAAGGGCTTCTGGTCCATGCTCCTGATCCTGCTCGGGTTCACCTTCTTCTCCGCCAGCATGTGGACCGGCGCCAAGCTGGCCGAGGGCCTCGACCTGCGCGGCTTCCTGCTCGCGGTCGGCATCGGCGGCGCCATTCTCGGCGCCTACACCGGCGCGCTCGGCTACATCGGCGCCAAGACCGGCCTCAACTTCGACCTCCTCTGCCACCGCGCCTTCGGTCCCAAGGGCTCGTATCTGCCGTCGGCCATGATCTCCCTCACGCAGATCGGCTGGACGGGCGTCGGCTTCGCGATGTTCGCCTATCCCATCCAGAAGCTGTTCCTGCCCGAGGCCGGCCCGATGGCGCTCTGGGGCATGATCATCGCGATCGGCGTGGCGACGACCCTCTCGACCTACTACGGCGTCAAGGGGCTCGAAATCGTCTCGTGGATTTCGGTGCCGCTCATCGCCGTCCTCGGCTGCTACGCGATGGGCAAGGCCATCCACGAAGGCGGCGGCATGGTCGCGATCTTCGACAAGAGCACCGGCGGCCTCAGCCTCCTCGCGGCCGTCGGCATGGTCATCGGCTCGTTCGTGTCGGGCGGCACCGCGACGCCGAACTTCGTGCGCTTCGCGCGCCCGAACGCGGCCATCTGGACGACCGTCATCGCCTTCTTCCTCGGCAACACGCTGATGTTCTTCTTCGGCGGCGTCGCGGGAGCCTACACGGGCAAGGACGACATCTTCTTCGTCATGGCGGCGATGGGCCTGACCATCCCGGCCATCCTCGTCCTCGGCGCGAACATCTGGACGACGAACGACGTCGCCCTCTACACCGGCTCGCTCGGCCTCTCCAACCTGACCAAGGCCCAGAAGCGCCCGATGGTGCTGGTGGCCGGCGCGCTGGCGACCGTCTTCGCCCTCTGGCTCTACAACAACTTCTGCAACTGGCTGACGCTCCTCAACGCGACGCTCCCGCCCGTCGGCGCCATCCTCGTCCTCGACTACTTCCGCCACAAGGACCATTACGCCGAGAACGGTTCCGCGGGCCGCCAGGTCAACTGGGGCAGCGTGGTGGGCGTCATCGGCGGCGCCACGGCGGGCAACCTGGTGCACTGTGGCATCCCGGCCATCACCGCGATGGCCATCGCCGCGGTCTGCTACCTCGCCACCGACATCCTCGTCCCCGCCCGCAAGGCCTGATTTCCCCATCCATTCCCCTCCCCGGCCGGCGCCATGTGGCGTCGGCCGGTTTTGGCATCGGGCGCGCAAGAGAACCCACATCGCCGAGCATGTCGTGAGATTATTGGAAACATGCAGAAAACACGCGTTTTTATTGTCACTCCAACTTCTTGAAAACACACGCTCCCCAGACGCCAGCGGGCCACTTGGCGACGGCGATGGAAGCGTCGCCACATTGCGTGCCTCCCCCCAAGCCAAGGTATTGCTGGCCATGGGATGCGGCATGAATGCTTTTCAGGACACGAAGCGGGCGCACGGCGGCGAAGGGACTCGCCGCCCTACCCTCGCCAAATGTTCGGAGGTCGAAGTTTGCGCTCTACTGGAGTGGGTTCGGATTTTGGAAAAACCGGATTGGCAACCGGGACGGGAAGGGTAGAATGCGGCCTCCCATGGAACCCGGTGCGACAGCAAGCCCCGCCCCCGCGGCGGAGGGACAGGTCCGGCCGCGCGCGACGTTCGCGCGCGGCTTCCGCGACGCGTTGCCGATCTGCGCGGGCTACTTCGCGGTCGGCTTCACCGTCGCGGTCGCAGCGGTGGTGCACGGGCATCCGGTGTGGTCGCCGGTGCTGATGTCGCTGACGCACGTGTCGGGCACGAGCCAGGGGGCAATCGCGGGGCGGGTGGATTTCACGGCCGGGACGCCGCCGGGCCTGGGCGAGGTGGGGCTGCTGTGCGTGGCGCTGAACCTCCGCTACGTGCTGCTCGCGCTGGCGCTGGCCCAGAAGCTGGGGCCGGGCACGGGCTTTTGGCGCCGGCTTGCGCTGGCGTACGGGGTGACCGACGAGAACGTCGCGCTGGCCGTTTCGCGCCCCTTCGCCCTCTCCTTCCGCTACCTGCTGGGGCTGATGCTCTCCTCGTGGCTGGGCTGGAACGCGGGCACGGCCTTGGGCGCCTACGGCGCGGCGTGGCTGCCGGCGGACCGCCTGGCGCCGCTGGGCATCGCGCTCTACGCGATGTTCGTGGCCATCGTCGTGCCAGCCGCCCGCGCGTCGCGCCCGATGCTCCTGTGCGTGCTGCTGGCGGCGGCGCTCAACGCGGGCCTCTCGCTCCTCCCCACCGCCGTCCGCCCTCCCGAAAGCGCCGCCATGCTGGCCGCCGGCACCGCCGCCGCCGCGCTGTGCGCCTTCTTCTTCCCGGACAAGGGAGGCCGCCCGTGACGCACGACACCCTGCTCGCGCTGATCCTGGCCGTCGCCGCGGCGACCTACCTCCTGCGCGCCCTGCCGCTGGCGCTCCTGCGGCGGCCGCTGCGGAACACGCGCGCGGTGGCCTTCATCGGCTACCTCCCCTACGCGATCCTGGCGGCGATGGTAATCCCGGGCATCTTCTCCGGGGCGGGCACGCGCCCGGCGTCCCTGGCGGGCGCGGCGGTGGCGTTCGGCCTGGCCCTGGCGGGGCGCTCCCTGCCGACGGTGGCGGCCCTCGCGGCCGCGGCGGCCTTTGCCGTGTCCCTGCTGGCGTAGGGTCCTGGCGCGCGGCCTCAACCTTGCGGGGGGCGGGTGGAGGCGATGGGGTGCAGGCGGGAGTAGTCGAGGAAGCCGGAGAGGGAGCGGGAGGTGTTGGAGATGCCGGATTCTTCGAGGGCGGCGACGGGGTTCAGGCCGCCGAGGAGGACCAGGCCCGTGCGGCCTTCGCCGACGGGCAGGCCGTAGAGGGGGCGGCCCGGGTCGCCGATCGCGACGATGCCGTCGAGGCCCAGGGCCCGCAGCTGGCGGCGGGCGGCGAGGACCGCCGGGCGCGCCACGGACGGGAATTCGCGGAAGCTCGCGCCGACGACGCCGTTGCCGGTGCGGGCGCAGCGGGCGACGGACGTCATGCGGGCGCGGATGAACATCTCCAGCGGGTCGAGGGTCGTCCCGCCGTATTCGAGGAGTTCGACGAAGCGCTCGGGGGAGTGGTTCTTGAATTCCAGCAGCCCGCCGTAGCGGGAGGTCACGGGAATGCCTTCCTTGAGCAGGATGCCGTTGAGGGAGACGGAGCATACGGTGACCAGCGCGACGCGGCCTTCGGGGACGCGCGTGCCGAGGCGGTCGTCGGAGATTTCGCCGGGACGCAGGACGGCCAGGCGGGTCCCCATCCCGAGGCCCGCGGCGAAGACGGGCTGCATGGCGTCGAGCGCGGCTTCGAGGGCGTCGGCGGGGAGGAGGGTGGTGTTGACGACGAGGGTGCCGGCGCGGGAGCGCAGGGAGAAGTCCATGCGGTAGTTGAGTTCGTCGATGCGGCCGGAGACGAAGAACGCCATGCGCGCGAGGATGTTCTGGCGGGTGGCTTCTTCGCGGCCGGCGTCGGTCAGGACGCGGCCCGCGCGGCGGCTGAGCAGCTCGGTCCAGCCGGCGCGGTCGAGTTCGAGGAGCCGCAGGCGCACGGTCCGCTCGCTCAGGCGGATGCCCCAGCCGCGCAGGACGGCGGCGATCTGCGTCGAGCCCGCCGCGCGCCCGATCGTCAGGATGGCGCGCAGGATCGCCAGCTGGGCGCGGCTGGCATGGGGAGGGGTGGGGGGATTTTTCATGATTTCACGACAATGATGACAACTTTGAAAGACAATTCTGACAAGATGAGTGGAAACAAAAGGAACAAAGCACGAAACAAATTCAAGAGGATAACAAATTTCATATTTGAAATTTCAGGATTGGAAATGGGTTCGTTTGTTTTGTTTCTTGTTTTGTTCTTTTTGTTTCCAAAAAATATTGTCGGAAATTGTCGGAATTGTCTGATTGGATTTTTCCAATGATTGGAAAAAATTTTCGGAAGTTTTCCAATGATTGGAAAAAATGTTTCCAATGGTTGGAAAATTTCGGGGGGGCCGGGGGGCGGAAGATTGAGGGGGGCGGGGCATGGCAAAAGGGTTTCCGTTCGCCTGCCGTATAGGGGAGGGGAGGGGCGGTGTCAAGCGGCAAGTTTGCCGTTTCTTTGCGTAGAAGCGGAATTTTTTGTTGTGCGGATTGCGCGGAGGGCGGATTTTTGCGGCCAATGGATGCCGCTTGAAGGGGCCGACAACGACGAGGTCCCGCGGCACCCCAACCCACACAGGAACATCGATGAGCTACATCCAAGACGCAATCGCATCCGTCAAGCGCCGCAATGCCGCGGAGCCCGAATT
This sequence comes from Kiritimatiellia bacterium, assembly GCA_017540905.1. GTDB lineage: Bacteria > Verrucomicrobiota > Kiritimatiellia > CAIQIC01 > Lenti-01 > CACXEY01. Next base: position 30,635 of record JAFYAC010000028.1, read on the forward strand.
CTTCCAGGCCGTCAGCGAGGTCCTCGACACCCTCGCGCCCGCGCTGGAACGCAATCCGAAGTACCAGAAACACGCCATCCTCGAACGCATCACCGAGCCGGAACGCCAGATTCTCTTCCGCGTGCCCTGGCAGGACGACCAGGGGAATTACCGGATCAACCGCGGGTACCGCATCGAGTTCAACAGCGCCATCGGGCCGTACAAGGGCGGGCTGCGCTTCCATCCGAGCGTCAACCTCAGCATCTTGAAGTTCCTCGGCTTCGAGCAGATTTTCAAGAACTCCCTCACCACGCTCCCCATGGGCGGCGGCAAGGGCGGGTCGGACTTCGACCCCAAGGGCAAGAGCGACGCCGAGGTCATGCGCTTCTGCCAGAGCTTCATGACGGAGCTGTTCCGCCACATCGGCCCGCACACCGACGTGCCGGCCGGCGACATCGGCGTGGGAGGGCGCGAGATCGGGTTCCTGTTCGGGCAGTACAAGCGCCTCGCCAACGAGTTCACCGGCGTCCTCACCGGCAAGGGCCTCAAGTGGGGCGGCTCGCTCGTGCGGCCCGAGGCGACGGGCTACGGGAACGTGTACTTCGCGCAGGAAATGCTCAAGACGCGCGGGGAAACCTTCGAGGGCAAGACGTGCGTAGTCAGCGGCAGCGGCAACGTCGCGCAGTACACGGTGCAGAAGCTCAACCAGCTCGGCGCCAAGGTCGTCTCGCTCTCCGACTCCTCCGGCGCCATCCACGACCCCGACGGCATCGACGCCGAGAAGCTCGCCTACGTGATGCAGCTCAAGAACGTCAAGCGCGGGCGCATCCGCGAGTACGCCGAGAAGTACGGCTGCGAGTACCTCGACGGCGGCAAGCCGTGGGGCATCCCCTGCGACTGCGCCTTCCCGTCCGCCACGCAGAACGAGATCGACGGCGAGGACGCCAAGACCCTGCTCCAGAACGGGTGCACCTTGGTTTCCGAAGGCGCCAACATGCCGAGCACGCCGGAAGCGCTCGAAGCGTTCCTGGGCGCCAAGATCCTGTTCGGCCCCGCCAAGGCGGCCAACGCGGGCGGCGTCGCGACGTCGGGCCTCGAAATGGCCCAGAACGCCCAGCACCTCAACTGGAAGGCCGAGGAAGTGGACGCGCGGCTGCACGGCATCATGGTCGAAATCCACCGCAACGCGCACGACACCGCCGAGGAATACGGCGTGGCCGGCAACTACCTCGCCGGCGCCAACATCGCCGGCTTCATCAAGGTCGCCGACGCGATGATCGACCAGGGGCTCGTCTGAGGCTCCACGCCAGCGCCAACGCACGCGCGCAAGGCCGCCACCGGGTTCCCGGCGGCGGCTTTTGCGTGGGGGTGGCCCGGAGTGACATGTCCAGTACATCGTAAAGTGCATTCTTCCGCATGTTCCTGGGGGAGGGGGTGTTCGGTGAAAAACTCGTCTTTTGCATGATGCGGCTGGCCGGTAGGGGCCGACCTCCGGGCGGCCCGCCATGGGGCATCCTTTCGCTCGGCCCGCCCGGAGGTCGGGCCCTACCGGAGAGCGCGCCCGACAAGTTTTCACCAGGCAACTCCGTAGGGCGGCGACAGCCCCCACTCCGACAAACTCCACCTCCCAACCTCCTCCGTGCCTCCTTCCTCCGTTCCCTCCGTGTTTCGCGCCGCGAGCTTCCCGCCATCCAATCGCCCAGGACAGGCTTCCCCTCCCTCCCCGCACTTTCCTCCCATGCCGGGGCGCGAAAAGGAATTTGTTTCGCCGGATGGCTGTGGCACAATGTCCGGCATGAAACTCGAACGATCCACCTGGTCCGAAGCCTTCTCGGCGCTGGATGCGGCGCTGGCGGCGGTGCTGCTCGCGGCGGCGTTTTCCGTGCGCGGCGCGCCGTGGGCCGCGCTCGTCGGGCTCGTGCCGCTGTGGGGGATGGCGCGCGTGGCGCCCGAGGCGCGGGCGGTGCGGTTCGGCGCGGCGTCGGCGTTCGCGTTCTGGGCCGTCACGCTGCGGTGGCTCACGAACGTCACGGTGCTGGGCTGGCTCGGGCTCAGCGCGTACTGCGCGCTGCTGGTCATGCCGTCGGTGCTCTTCGCGAACCGCTGGAAAGGCGGGCCGCTCGGGTTCGCGCTCGGGCTCGCGGGAATCTGGTGGGGAATGGAATGGTTCCGCGGGTGGTTCGGCGGCGGGTTCCCCTGGAATCCGCTCGCGGCCGCCATGGTGCCGTGGACGCACTTGATCCAGCCTGCGGAGTGGATTGGCGCGTACGGCGTGTCGGCGTTGGTAGCTTTTGCAAATGCGCTCCTGGCCTGGCCGCTCACGGGCGGGCGGCGCCGCCGCGCGATGGAGGAGTGGTTGCGCGGGGGCGGACCTGACACGCCGCCGCCCCCACTTTCGCGCCGCTGCCGCATCGTGGATGACACGGCATGGTATCTTTGCCTTCTGGCACTGCTGCCAATCGTGTATTTGGGATTCAGACAGGTGCTCGGGTTGGCAATCGCGGACAAGGCGGGGTACGACGCGTTTCGTGAGTCCGCCCCGCTCCGCCCGGTCACCGTCGCGATGGTCCAGCCCTCGATCCCGCAGGACGAGAAGTGGGTTTCGTCGAAGGTGGACATGATCTACTCCCGTCTCGCCACCCTCACCCGCCAAGCCATCGCGGGCCCCGCCCCGGCGCCGGACGCGGTGCTCTGGCCGGAGACGGCGGTGCCCGACGACCTGCTCACGAGCAAGCGCTCGATGGCCCTCGCTTCGTCGCTCTGCCGCGCGCGCGGCACGCCGCTGGTGACGGGCACGCTCGACACGGTTCTCGACGAAGCGGCGGGCACGGTCGCCTACTACAACGCCGCCGCCCTCCTCGACGCGCAGGGCCGCCCCGCCGCCTCCTACGCGAAGCGGCATCTGGTGGTCATGGGCGAGTTCGTGCCGCTTGCGCGCTTCATCCCGGCCGCCTGGCGCCGCGCGCTGGGGATCCCGCCGGACATCACGCCGGGGACGGCGGGCGGGCGCTTCCCGCTCGGCCCGCGCGGGGCGGAGGTGCCGGCGGCGCCGCTGATCTGCTTCGAGGACCTGGTGGCGTCCCTCGCCCGCCGCGACGTGGCGGACGGCGCGCGCCTGCTGGTGAACCTCACGAACGACGCCTGGTTCGACGACGCGCTCGCCCCGATGCAGCACATGCGCGCGGCGGCGCTCCGCGCGGTGGAGAACCGGGTACCGCTCCTGCGCGCGGCGAACACGGGCGTGACGTGCGCCATCGACCGCACGGGCCGCGTCACGGCGCTCCTCCGCGACGGCGCCACGGGCCGCACCGCCGACGCCGGCGTGCTGCGCGCGACGGTCCTCGCGCCGCCGGACGGGATGCGGTTGACATTCTACACCCGTTTCGGGAATATCGGGGGTGTCCCCTGCGCGGCCGCGACCGCCCTCTGGCTGCTCGCCGGATGGTTCCGCAACCGCCGCAAGGGCCGCATCCCGGACATCCCCTGAATCCCAGGAATCCCACAAAGGAAAAGCACCATGTTGGACGAGCTTTCATCGCGCCTCGCGAACTTGAAAGAACACCTCGCAGAACTGCGAGGCTGTCTTTGACGTCGCGGGCAAGGAACGCAAAATCGAGGAACTGAACCGCCGGATGGCGGAGCCGGACTTCTGGAACGACGCGAACGCCGCGCGCGCGACGATCGACCAGAAGAACGCGCTCGAAGCCGTAACGGCCCCCTCCGCCAAGCTGGCGGCCGACGCCGACGACCTGGCCGCCATGGCCGAGCTGCTGGCCGACGAGCACGGCGCCGACGCCGACAACGCCGACGTCCGCGACCTCGCCGCGCAGGTGGACGCGCTGGAGAAGGACTACGGCAAGTTCGAGCTCCAGTCGCTGATGACGGGGCGGTTCGACGCGAACAACGCCATCCTCACGCTCCACGCGGGCGCGGGCGGGACCGAGTCCTGCGACTGGGCCTCGATGCTCTACCGCATGTACGACCGCTACGCGCAGCAGCACGGCTTCGAAGTCTCCACCATCGACTACCAGCCCGGCGACGAAGCCGGCATCAAGTCCGTGACCTTCACCGTCTCCGGCCCGTGGGCCTACGGCTACCTCAAGGCCGAGCGCGGCGTGCACCGGCTCGTGCGGATTTCGCCGTTCGACGCGGCGAAGCGGCGGCACACGTCCTTCGCGTCGCTGGACGTCGTGGCGGAAATCGCCGACGACATCGACGTCGTCATCGAGGACAAGGACCTGCGCGTCGACACCTACCGCTCCTCCGGCGCCGGCGGCCAGCACGTCAACAAGACCGACTCCGCCATCCGCCTGACCCACCTGCCGACGGGCATCGTCGTCGCGTGCCAGGCCGAGCGCTCGCAGCTCGCCAACCGCAACAAGGCCATGAAGATCCTGCGCGCCAAGCTCTACGAATACGAGCAGGACAAGAAGCGCCGCGAGCTCGAAAAATTCTACGGCGAGAAAGGCGAGATTGCCTGGGGCCACCAGATCCGCTCCTACGTCCTGCAGCCCTACACCATGGTCAAGGACCACCGCACCGAAGCCGAGACCGGCCAGGTCGACGCCGTCCTCGACGGCGACCTCGACCTCTTCATCGAAACCTGGCTCCGCCGCAACCGCGGCGACGCCGCCGCCACCCCCGCAACTTCGGAGCCCCTGCCATGAGCCGTCCCATTCGTCCTACCCGTCCTACCTGTCCTCCCCGTCCTTTGCTCCTCCTCGCCTCCGCCCTCCTCCTCACCCTCCCCACCGGCTGCGCCCTCTGGCACCGCGGCCCCACCCACAAAGCCGTCGACGAACTCGAAGCCAAGCAGCACTCCGCCCCCAGGCAGGAAATCTCCACCAAGCGCACCGGCCTCATCCAGCGCACCGAAATCCGCTCCAGCTCCTACCCGTGATTATCCTCGTCAAACTCCTCGCCTGGCTCGCCTCCCGCAGCCCCCGCCGCGCCGTCCTCCGCTTCGCGCGCGGCATCGCGTGGCTCCTCTCGCGCGTCATCCGCCTGCGCCGCGGCGTCGTCATGGACGCCCTGAAGAAATCCTTCCCCGACATGCCCCCCCGCGACCGCGCCGCCCTCTACAACGAAAACTGCGCCCAGCAGATGCTCTCCGCGGCCGAGATGCTGCGCTACGCGGGCGGTTGCCGCGACGAACTCGCCTCGCGCCTGACCGTCGAAGGCCGCGACCGCGCCGAAACCGCCAACTCCGCCGGACGCGGCGTCCTCGTCCTCATCGCCCACTACGGCAACTATGCCCTGCTGGCGATGCACGTCCAGCGCCTCTTCGGCTACCCCCTGTCCATTGTCGTCAAAAAACTCCGCAACGCCAAACTCAACGACCTCTGGTTCGGCCAGCTCGCCAAGGACGGCGTCAACGTCTTCGAGGCCCAGAACGCCTACCGCGCCTGCGTCAAGGCCTTGCGACGCGGCGAATTCGTCGGTTTCATGCTCGACCAGAACCGGCCCGGCGGCTCCGGCGTCTTCGTCCCCTTCTTCGGCCGCCCCGCGAGCACCACCCCCGGACTCGCCCTCCTCTCCGCGCAGACCCGCGCCCCCGTCCTCCCCGTCTTCATGCGGCGCAACCCCGACGGCACCCACCATCTCCTCGCCCTCCCCCCCATCGACCCGCCGCCCGACCACAAACCCGGCACCCTCCTCGTCTACACCGCCCTCTACACCCGCATCATCGAAGACCAGATCCGCCAATACCCCACCCAATGGCTCTGGTGGCACAAACGCTGGCGCGCCCGCCCCCCCGCCGACCGCGAAAACGAAGCCGCCGAAGCCGCCTCCGCCCTTGCCTCCCTCCAATCCACCCTCCCCCAGTGACCACTCACTCCCCCCAGCCCCCCTCGACTGCAATCGACTGCATTCGACTGCATTCGTTTGCATTCGTTTTCCCCCCTGGGAGGTGCGGCTTCCAGCCGCGCCCATTCCAAACTTTGTGCGCCCGCAGGGCGCCCCGCCAACTTTTCACTTTTCACTTTTAACTTTTCACTTTCCCATGAGCTTCCGCTCCCGCCGCAAACACTTCCTCCGCCGCCTCCGCGCCCCCTTCGAGACCGGCCTCGTCCGCCTCGGCATGGCCCTCGTTCCCCGCATTCCCCGCCGCGGAATCCTCGCCCTCGCCCGCTTCCTCGGCACCTGCGCCACCCTGGCCCCCCACCTGCGCCACTTGGCCCTGGCCAACCTCGACCTCGCCTTCGGCGACACCCTGACCCCCGCCGAAAAACGCCGCATCCACCGCCAATCCCTCCAGCACTTCGCCCTCGTCCTCCTCGACCTCTTCTGGTTCGCGCGCAACTCCCGCGACCGCATCGCCCGCCACGTCAAGCTGGCCCCCTCCCTCCAGCGCGCCGTCGACTTCACCGGCCCGCTGGTCGGCGTCACCGGCCACTTCGGCAACTGGGAACTCGTCGGCCGCACCTTCGGCATGACCCCGCGCGGCATCCTGAGCGTCGCCAAACCCCTCAAGAACCCGGCCGTCGACCGCCTTCTCCGGCAAGCCCGCCAAGACACCGGCCAACGCATCGTCGAACGCGACGGCGCCCTCAAGCACCTCATCCGTTGCCTCCGCTCCAACGGCCTCGTCGGCCTCCTCCTCGACCAGAACACCAAACCCGAAGAAGGCGGCGTCTTCGTCCCCTGGTTCGGCACCCCGGCGACCATCTCCCCGGCCGCCGCGCGGCTGGCCGCCGCGACCGGCGCCGACATCGCCTTCGCTCACTTCCTTCCCGACGCCCGCGGCGACTACCTCGGCGAAGCCTCCGGCTGGCTCACCGCCGCCGAAATCGCCACCATGACCCCCGACGCCATCGACCGCCGCATCGCCCATTTTTATGAAACCGCCATCCGCCGCCGCCCCGAATGCTGGCTCTGGGCCTACAAACGCTGGCGCTGGATCCCCCCCGACACCCCCCAAACCACCCCCTTCCCCTACTACGCCAAACCCCTCCACCCCCAACCGTGATCCGACTTCTGAAATTTGAAATTTGAGATTTGAGATTGTCCCCCCCCAACGACCCAACAATCCAACACCCCAACGACCCAACGATCCAACAATCCAACAATCCAACGACTAACCCCGGAGCCCCCCCATGCTCGACTTCGCCACCTACCAGTCCCGCGCCCAAACCACCGCCGTCTACCCCGGCCGCGGCGAAGGCAACTACACCTACCCGGCCCTCGGCCTTGCCGGCGAAACCGGCGAAGTCTGCGAAAAGCTCAAAAAAGCCATCCGCGACGAAGCCGGCGCCATCTCCCCCGAACGCAAGGCCCTGCTCGCCAAAGAACTCGGCGACGTCCTCTGGTACATCGCGGCCCTCTCCACCGAACTCGGCCTTTCCATGGAAGACATCGCCTCGGCCAACCTCGCCAAACTCGCCGCCCGCAAAGCCCACAACACCCTCCACGGCGACGGCGACCTCCGCTGAGTTTTTCCATCATCCACCGACCTTCATCCTTCTTCCTTCATCCTTCTTACTTTCTCCCTCCCATGCTCCCCCTCACCCCCGTTCCCCAAGCCCTCCTCTTCGACTTCGACGGCGTCCTCGTCGACTCCGAGCGCCTCCACTGCGTCACCATGTCCCGCGCCCTCCTCGCGCGTTTCCCACACCTCCCCCCCCTCACCTGGCCCGACTACACCTCCACCTTGATGGGCTTCGACGACCGCGACGCCTTCTCGACCCTCCTCGACCTCCACCACATCCCCGCCACACCGACCCTTCTCCAAACCCTCATCGACGCCAAAGCCGCCCTGTTCGCGGCCGAAGCCGCCGCCGACCACGTCCCGGCCCTGCCCGGCGCCGCCGACTGCGTCCGAGCCTTTGCCGAAGCCAACACCCCCTTGGCCCTCTGCTCCGGCGCCCTCCGCAGCGACATCGACCCCATCCTGTCGAGCCTGGACCTGACCACCGCCTTCCGCGTCCTGGTCACCGCCGAAGACGTCCCCCGCAGCAAACCCGACCCCTCCACCTACCTCCTCGGCCTCGACCGCCTCCGCGCTTCGGCGAACCTCCCCCTCCCCGCCTCCCAATGCTGGGCCATCGAAGACACCCCCGACGGCATCGCCTCCGCCCGCTCCGCCGGCCTCAACGTCCTGGCCCTGACCACCCAACTCCCCCCCGCCGCCCTCCTCTCCGCCGGCGCCACCCTCACCGCCCCCGACCTCCGCGCCCTCCACCCGCTCCCCTGACATCTCCACTCCCTACCTTCTCCCAATCGCACCCGACGGCATAGAGCGGCCACGACTCCAGCTCGAATCCGCCCGCTTCCCCCAGGGGAACGTGCTGCACCCCATGCCGCCCCGCATCGAAACGCACCGCCCGCTCCAGCCGTTTCTCCAGCATCATCTGCCGCAACGCCTTCAGCGACCCCGATGCCCCCGCCTTGACCTCGACGGGCACCACCTCGGCTCCGGCCTCCACCACGTAATCCACCTCCGCGTTGTTCTTCGCCCCCTCCCGCAGCCAGTAGTGGAGCCGCGGGAACTCGAAATCGCCTCCCCGGAAAAAGAGATGTTGCCCCACGAACTGCTCCGCGACCGCGCCTTCGTTGACCAGCTCCACGTCATCCATCCCGGCAAGCCGCGACCACGAAAGTCCGTTCGCGTGGTTCATGAGCCCCACGTCGAGAAACAGCAGCTTCCGCACCTCCGGCCGTTCCTGCGCGCCCAGCGGAATCCCCCCCGCATCGGAATGCGTGACCGGGCAGACGATCCTCGCCTTCGCGAAAAGATCGAGAATCCCCGCCACCTTCGCCGCCTTGTGTTCCCGCGAATAGCGGACGTACTTGACCTTCTCGCCGACCCTTGCCGGCACCGTCCGCAGAATCCCCTGCATGAGCGCGAGATCCGTCCCCCCGGCGTACTTGGCGAAATCGTCCACGTACGTGTCGAGAATCCGCCTGTGCACCGCCGAAACCTCCACCATGTCGTGCGAGTCGAGCCATGCCTGGGCCGCCTCCGGCATGCCCCCGACGAGCATGAACCGCCGCACCAGCTCCATCAGCCGCCCGTGCGCGGTCTCCGAAAGCCCTTCCCGCAGTTTCTCCGCGTCCAGCAACTCCGCGAGATACCCGTCCGCCTCCGCCACGAATTCCCCGAACGACACCGGCCCCATGAACATGTATTCCACCCGCCCCACCGGCATCGAAAACCCGTGCCGCGCCAGCGCGAACTCCAGCAACGACCCCGCCGACACCACCGCCAGCCCCGGCATCTCCTCGCAAAAATACCGCAGCGCGTCGATGGCCTCCGGTATCGCCTGGATTTCGTCGAGGAACAGCAACGACCCCGGCCGTCGCACATCCCGCGACAGCCGGTCCGAAATCTCTTGGCAAATCCGCTCCGGGTCCAGCGACCGGAACGCTTTCGTCAAGTCGAGGTTCCGGTACAGGTTGATTTCGTTGAGCACCAACCCTTCCCTTGCCGCGAACTCCCGCACCAGTGTCGACTTTCCGACCTGCCGCGCCCCGCGGATCACGAGCGGATGCCGCTTCCGCCCACCGAACCACTTTTTCAAACTCCCTTCCGCCGTCCGTCTCATTCCTGTTGCCCTTTCCTCATTGGCCAAAACGAAACAGACCCCTGTTTCGTCCGCAAGAAAGATGAATCTGGGGGCATAAATACCATCCTCCCCTCCCTAAGCACAAGCTCTTTTCCAGCCCCCCGCCACCGCACCTCCATCGTACTGTTCGACGTACTGGTATGCCTCTTCGAGCGGAATGCGGCTGCGCCTCCCGCAGTCTCCCTTGCCCCCCAGACGGACCGGCCACAGCTTTCACCATGGCCTCCAAGGAACTTTCCGCTTGCCCATTTCTGCCTTCTGCCGCTAAATGGAATTCCATGAATCCGCAGCCCCGCCAAGGCCCCACGCCCATTCGTTGTCCCGGCCTCCGTGCTTGGATCGATGAAGCCCATCCCTCCGCAAAAGCCTTGGAAGCCATTTTGCCGGAAATCGCCGTCATCCCGTCCACCTTCACCCCCATTCCCACCCGCAGCCGCTCCCGCCGCGTTTGGGAAGGCCGCCTCGACGGCATTCCCTTCCCGGTCGTCGTCAAGCAGGGTTGGGTGGACCCCGGCTATCCCCTCGACCGCCGCATCGCCCGCCGCGTCAGCCTCGCCTGCCACAACCCCTTCCGGCACGCCCTCGAAAACTCCATCCGCCTCGCCGCCGCCGGCTTCCCCGCCGCCCGCTCCATCCTCGCCTGGAAGAAATACCGCGGCCCCTTCCCCGTCGAAGAAGGCATCCTCTATCCCAAAGTCGAAGCCTCCGGCTCCCTCCGCCGCTACCTCCACGACCCCGCCACCGGCAACCCCTTCGACCGCCGCCTCCGCCTCCCTCCCGCCACCCTGGCCGCCCTCGGCCGCTACCTTCGCACCCTGTCCGAGGCCGGCTTCGTCCACCTCGACCCCACCCCCCAGAACATCCTCCTCCGCCCCGGTGCCGCCGATCCCCCCACCGAAGCCGACTTCATCTTCATCGACGTCGAAGCCTTCCGCCCGCTCCCCTCCACCTCCCCCGACGCCCCCCGCGCCCGCCGTGCCCGCGCCCGCTCCCTCGCCCCGCTCCTCCCCTACATCCCTTCCGCCGACCTCCCCCTCTTCGCCGCCCACTACGCCCTCCCCTCCGAATCCCCCTCCTCCTGGCTCCCCCTCCTCCTCCGCCTCCACCGCCACCCCTGACCCGCCATCCTCCCGCCCCTCTCTCTCCACGCCCTTCTTCTCCTCTCCCCACCTCCTCTTCTTCCGCCGTCCTTTTCAATCGCGATATCAAGGAAAACATTGTGCATTCCTTCGATTTCGTACACATCATTCCCCCATGCCCCCCCACCCCCCTTTCACCCCAAGAATTCGCTTGCCCCACCCCGACCGGCCCCTGACGTTTCGCCTCCCTGCCGCCCTCCCCCTACGCCCCGGCACCGCCGATTCCCTTTTGGAACTACATCGACACCGATGCCTTCCGTCACAACGGATTGATTGTGTCGCCAAAACGCCGCACGCCCGGCATCCGGAGGGCACGGGGGTCAGGCGAGGAGGGGGCGCAAGAGCCCGCGCAACCGTGCGGCGGCGACGGTGGAGTCGTATTCGGCGACGGCGCGGGCGCGGGCTGCGGCGGCGCGGCGGGCGGCTTCGGCGGGGTCGGCCGCGATTTCGCGGAGGGCGGCGGCGACGGCGGCGGGGTCGCCGGGGGGGACGGTCCAGCCGCAGCCGTCGAGGACGGCGGGGACGTCGCTGACGGCGCTCGCCAGGACGGGTTTCTCCATGGCCATCGCTTCGTAGACTTTGCAGGGCATCTGGGAGGACGCCATGAGTCCGGTGCCGAGGGGGACGGCGAGGACGTCGGCGAGGGCAAGGTATCTGGGCATGTCGGGATGGGGAATGGCGCCGGTGCAATGGATGCGGCCGCGGTAGGCGCCGTCGCGGACGAGGGCGTCGGTGCACTCGTTTTTGGGGCCGGCGAGCAGTAGGCGCCAGTTGTCGGATTCGGGCATGGAGGCGACGGCGGCGGCGAAGGTTTCGAGGCCTTTGTGGGCGCGGGCGACGCCGCCGAAGACGAGAAGGCGGGCGCCGTCGAGTCCGAGGTCGCGCTTGAGCGCGGAGGAGGCCTCGGGGGGCTGGGGGCGGAAGAAGGTGGTGTCGGCGCCGAGGTCGTAGCGGACGGCACCGAACTTCTTTGCAAGGAAGGTGGTGGTGCCGAGGACGAGGTCTGCCTGCTTGAGGCTCCGCTCCCAGTACGGGGTCCAGAGGTCGTCGCAGGGATGCATCCAGTCGCGGGCCAGGCGGCGGAGGCGTTCGCGGGGCGTCCAGGCGGCGGGGGTGGCGCCGTCCCATTCGTCGAGGTAGACGGCGACGCGCGCGCCGCGGCGGCGCTTGGCATAAAGAGCGGCGGGAAGGGCCGGGGCGAAGGCTTTCATGACGACGAGGAGGTCGCCGGTCGCGGCGTCGGCCAGCTTGCGGACGCCGGCGAAGAAGTCGGGAAAGCGGTAGATGCGCGGGGCGTCGACGACGGTGAAGGGGAATTCGCGCCGGTACATGGCGTTGGGTTCGCCCCAGAGGCACGGGCCGGCGATTTGGACGTCGCATTCGGGCTGGAGGTAGCGGGCGAGGCGGACGACGGCGCCGACGCTGTTGGACGCGAGGTTCGAGCAGAGGAAGGTCGCGCGCGGGCGCGAGCTGCCGTCGCCGGGGGTCATTCGCGGATGCCGCCGGGGGCGCCCGAGGCGAGTTTCTGGTAGTCGGCGAGGGCGACGGCGATGGCTTTGTCCATGTCCCAGTAGGAGTAGCGGCCGAGGCGTCCGCCGAAGACGGTGCCGGGGCAGGTGGCGGCGGCTTCGGCGCGGTATTTGGCGAGGATGGCCGCGTCTTCGGGGGTGCCGACGGGGTAGAAGGTGTCGTCGTCCGGGCCGGGCGCGAAGGAGTATTCGCGGTGCACGATCGTCCGCTCGAAGCGGCGCTCGGGCGTGAAGTGGGCGTACTCGTAGACGCGCGTGCAGGGGACCGAGCCGTCGCATTCGTTGATGACGGAGGTGCCCTGCCAGTCGGGCGTGTCCTTGACTTCCTTCTCCCACCGGACGCTGCGCCAGCCGAGGCGGCCGTGCTTGTAGCCGAAGAAGCGGTCGATGGGGCCGGTGTAGATCAGCGGGGCGCCGGCGGGGAGGGTGCCGCGGACGTCGAAGTAGTCGGTGGAGAGGCGCAGCTCGATGTTCGGGTGCGCGAGCATGCGGCGGAACCAGGCGCCGTAGCCGTCGGTCGGGATGCCCTGGCGGCGGGAGGAGTAGTAGTTGGTGTCGAAGGTCCAGCGGAGGGGCAGGCGCGTGATGATGTAGGCGGGCAGCTCGGTGGCGGGGCGGCCCCAGTGCTTTTCGGTGTACTCCTTGACGAAGGCGTCGTAGAGGGTGCGGCCGACGAGGGAAAGCGCCTTTTCTTCGAGGTTGCGCGGCTCGGAGATGCCTTCGCGGGCGACTTCCCCCTCCACCCACGCGCGGGCCTCGGCGGGGCCCATCGAGCGGCCGAGGAGGAGGTTGATCGCGGCCAGGCCGAAGGGGAGCGGATAGATCTTGCCGCGGCGGCGCGCCCAGACGGTGTGTCGGTAGCCGTTGAAGGTCGTGAAGCGGTTCGCGTACTCCCAGACCGTCTCGTCGGAGGTGTGGAAGATGTGCGGGCCGTACACGTGCTCCTCGACGCCAGTGTCCGGGTCGGGCCGCGACCAGCTGTTGCCGCCGACGTGGGGCCGCTTGTCCAGCACCAGGACGCGGCGGCCCGCGCTCGCGAACCGCTCCGCCATCACCGCACCGTAGAAGCCGGCGCCGACGATCACCACGGGTTGTTCCATCGCATTCGTGTTCATGGGGCCACAGCGTAGCGGGCCGCGGCGCGGGCGTCAAACCGCAATCGCGGCCCGCAGGCCGCCTCCGCCCGGCTCAGGGGGCGGGTTTGCGCGCCCACTTTTTCGGGGCCGAGCGGATGACGGTGGTGGTGGTGCCCGGCGGGATGTCGAGGGGGGAGTTCGCCCGGATGTAGGCGGCCACCATCTCCCGCATGGACTGGGGGTGCATCGCCAGGCAGGCGCGTGGCTGGGCGGCCAGCTCCGCCAGGCGGGGGAACCGACCGCCGCCCCCGGCCAGGTGGTAGCTGTTGAGGGCGACGCGGATGCGCCGGCGGCCGTGCAGAGGGGTGCCATCCGCCCACCGGAGGTTCCGCACGCGCTCGCCGGGCGGGGCGTAGGTGTGGATTTCGCAGGAGAGCCCCCAGGCGCCCAGGGCGCGGACGGTGCCGAGGAACGGTACGGATTCCTCCAGGATTTCCCGGATTTCGGCCGGGGAGAGTTCGGCGACCCCGATGGTGTTCTCGTAGGGCACCAGGCGCCAGGTGTCGGCAATGGTGACGGGCCCCGCCGGGACGGAGGCGGCGGAGAACACGCCGTGCAGGACCACTTCGGCCCCGGTGGCCGCGGCAACCGCACGGCAGAAGAGCTGCTGGACCGGGGACAGTCCGGGCGCGGCCAGCGGGGCGGAAAGCGGGCGCTCGGTGCGCCCCAGGACGGTCGCCATCTCCCGGTCGGTCCGGTCGAGGAGGGGGGCGACGGCGGCGCGCAGCTCCGGGTCCTCGGGCACGTCGGGCGTGACGGGAATCCACTCGAAGCGCTTTGCCGTGGCGCGGCGCGCGACGGTGTCGTAGTCGATGTCGGCGCGGAGCAGCCCGGTGCCGCCGGAACCGCTCTGCGCGTAGTCCACGAGGCCGGCGCGGGCCCCCCTGACCACATGGTGGACATGCCCCCCCAGCGCGAGGTCGAATTCGCCGAACCGGGCGCCGACCGCGTTGATTTCGTTCGCCGCATCGTCCTTGGCCTGCAGCGTCTGGTGGGCGAGCAGAACCAGGATCTGCGGATTCTCGCGGCGGAGGCCGGGGAGGCAGCGCTCCAGGGCCGTGCGGGAGTCGCCGGCGCGGAGTCCGGCGGGGGCCATGTCGCGGAACCACTGGTTGAGGTTGGGGTTCGTCAGCCCGACGATTCCGACGCGGATGCCGTCGACGGTGCGCACGGTCCAGGGTTGCACGCGGTCGAACGCGCGCGGCGAGCCCGGGGACCGCAGGAGGTTCGCGGCCAGGGGCGTGGCGTCGAGAAGCGAAAGCAGGCGGCCGGCTTCCTCCACCCCCCAGTCGAATTCGTGGTTGCCGACGGCGAACGCGCTGTATCCGAGCGCGTTCATGGGGATGGACATGGCCTCGCCGCCGGACAGCAGGCTCTCAGCCGTGCCCTGGAAGATGTCCCCCGCATCCAGCAGCAGCACGTTCGGGGTCTCGGCGCGGACCCGCTTGACGAGCGTCGCCACTTGCAGCAGCGAGCCGTCGTTGTGGTCGAGGTACCGCCCCGGCGTGGCCCGGACCGAGCCGTGCAGGTCCGACGTGCAGAGGATGGTGACCGTGGCAGTGCGCGCGGTCGCCGCCGGCGCCAGCGCGGCGAGCAGCGCGGCGGCGAGCAGCGCGGCAGCGGTACGGCGGAATGGCGGGGAGTGCTTCATCGGGAAGAAGGTAGCACAGTCCGCGGGCAAGGGAACGCGGAAAGTGGAAGCGCCAGAAAGGGCGGGCGATTTGCATGAGGGCAAGCATGCGGAAAAAAGAAAGGAAAACACAATGTTTTCCGTAATCTCGCGCATTGGCCGGAAGGATGGGCGGGGGGCGTCCGGGGAGGGGGCTTGGAAGGCATGGTAGGATGGCGGGGATGAACGTGTTGCGGACAGGATCGCTGTTCCCGGAGCCCGGCGGGGCGCCGGAGGGGGAGGTGTCGCCCGGCGCCGGAACGGGCGGTTCGGTCGCCCGGGTCATCACGGGGCTTTCGCTGGACCGCGAGTTCGATTACCGGATTCCGGAAGGCCTCCGTGGGCAGCTCCGCGTCGGGCATGCGGTGCGTATTCCCTTCGGGCGGCGGCGGATGGAGGGGTTCGTCACCGCCATCGGCGACCACTCGGACTATCCGGCGGAGCTCAAGGCCATCGAGGCCATCTCGCGACCGCATCCGCTCTTCGACGAAACCATGCTCCGGCTGGCGCGCTGGATGGGCCACTACTACGCGGCGCCCTTCGAGACGGCCATCGCCGCCATCCTGCCCGCCGCGGTCCGGCACGAGGGCGCGGACTTCCGCCGCCTGCTCTCCGCCCGGCGCGCCGGGGGCGCGGCCCCCACCCCGGAAGAGGAAGAGGCCTTGCGGAAACGCTCCCCGAAGGCCGCCGCCGCCTGGGAGGCGCTCCGGGACGGGGACACGCTGACCGCGGCCGAGCTGGCGCGCGCGACGGGGGTGTCGGTGGATTCGCTGCGGCGGCTCGCCTCGCGCGGGTGGATCGTTCTCGAGAAGGCGGCGGTGCGGCGGGACCCCGCGGCGCGGCTGGAAATCCTGCCGACGGTGCCCCCGCCGCCCACGGAGGAACAGGCGGCCGCGCTGGCGGCCATCGGGGAGGAAATCGCGTCGCCGGACCCTGGGGTCGTGCTGCTGCACGGGGTCACGGGGTCGGGCAAGACGGAGGTGTACCTGTCGGCCATCCAGATGGCTCTCGACGCGGGCAAGGGGGCCATCGCGCTGGTGCCGGAAATCTCGCTCACGCCGCAGACGATGGAGCGCTTCCGCGGGCGTTTCGGGGACACGGTGGCGGTGCTGCACAGCCAGCTCTCCGACGGGGAGCGGCACGACGAGTGGCAGCGCATCGCGTCCGGCAAGGCGCGGGTGGCGCTGGGGGCCCGGTCGGCCCTGTTCGCGCCCATACGCCCGCTCGGCCTGCTGGTGGTCGACGAGGAGCACGAGCCCGCCTACAAGCAGGACGAAACGCCCCACTACCACGCGCGCGACGTCGCCGTGATGCGCGGGCGGCTGGAGGGCTGCCCCGTGCTGCTCGGCTCGGCCACGCCGTCGCTGGAATCCTACCGCAACGCGCGCTCGGGCAAGTACCGCCTGGTGCGGCTGACGCGCCGGATCGACCGCGCCGTCATGCCCGACATCCGCGTCGTCGACATGCGGCTGGAGGCCGAAAAGAAGTCCGGCCAGGGCCGCCCGCTGCTCTCCTCCGATCTCGTCGAGGCCGTGCGGCAGCGGCTGGCGCGCGGGGAGCAGTCGATCCTCTTCCTCAACCGCCGCGGCTTCTCCACGGCCGTCTCCTGCCCCGACTGCGGGCACGAGGTCATGTGCCCGGACTGCTCGGTGCACATGACGTACCACCGGTCGGGCGACTTCCTGCTCTGCCACGTGTGCGGGGCGCGCCGGCCCGCGCCGGACAAGTGCCCGGAATGCGGCTCGGCGGAAATCAAGCGCACGGGCACGGGCACCCAGCGCATCGAGGCGGTGGCCCAGGCGCTCTTCCCGCGGGCGCGGATCGCCCGCATGGATTCCGACACCACGCGCGCGAAGGATTCGCACCAGCGCATCCTCGGGGCCTTCCGGCGCGGCGACATCGACATCCTCATCGGCACGCAGATGATCGCCAAGGGGCTGGATTTCCCGAACGTCACGCTCGTCGGGGTCGTCAACGCCGACGCCTCGCTGCAGGTGCCGGACTTCCGTGCGGCGGAGCGCACGTTCCAGCTGCTGACGCAGGTGGCGGGGCGCGCGGGGCGCGGCGACGTGCCGGGGGAGGTGTTCTTCCAGACGTCGTCGCCCTTCAACCCGGCGCTGCAGTGCGCGTGCCACGCGGACATGGACACGTTCTACGACCAGGAAATCCTCATGCGCGAGCTGATGAAGTACCCGCCCTTCACGCGCATGACGACCGTGCTCCTCAAGGGCCCCGACCCGGCCGCCGTCGACGCCGCCGCGCTCTCCGTCGCCGCACGCCTGCGCGCGATGCTGCCCCCGGAGGTGGAACTCAAGGGGCCGGCGCCCGCCCCCCTCGCCAAGGCCAAGGGCCTCGCGCGGGTCCACCTGCTGCTCTTCGCCCCCGCCGCGCGCGACTACCTCCCCGCCCTCCGCGCCATCCAGGCCCGGCCGGGGCTCCCCCGCGGAACCTCGCTGACGGTGGACGTGGACGCCCATTCGCTCATGTAAGGGATGCAATTCCCCTTTGCAAACGGCCGCAGGCGTGGTAAATTGGGCCACATGGAAATCACGACGACAACCATCGGCAAAAACCGCTACGCCCCCGAAGGCGCGGACGACATCAACCTCTACGGCATGGGGGCGTCCGGGCAGCTGACGATCGGCCAGCTGGCCTTGGCCGTTTCCATCCGCACCGCGGCCGCCATGGAGGCCCAGAGCGTCACCACGATGAACCGCACCTCGGCCAACGCCGCCGTCCTGGAGGATGCCTCCAACTGGATGCGCCAGATCGCCGACGGATCGGCCACGAACCGGTGGAGCGAGGCCAAGGCGTTCGCGATGAACACCCTGGGAATCCCGGCGACCTCCCTGCCCGACAACATCAACTCCTACGACAAGCGCATGCAGGCCGTCACCGCCTTCAAGGGCCAGGTCGACCCCCTCGTCCAGAAGCAGCAGCAGGCCATGATCGACCTGCAGACCTACGTCAACCGCCGCGACGTCGCCTACAACACCGGCTCCAACATCGTCCGCACCCTCGCCAACTCGATGGCCGGCGAAGCCTACAATTTCCGCTGACCCGCAACCCGAAACCCAAAGGAGATCCGCCATGGCCATCGACACCATCCAGTTCGACCTTTCCATGATCGATCCCGAGACCGGCCTCTACCTCACCGGCAACGTCTACACCATCGACGGCGTGACCAACGAGGACGACTCCCTCCGCCACCTGTCCATCGGCCAGCTCGCCATGGCGATCTGCCTCCAGCGCGCCGCCTCGCTCGAAACATCCATCGTGCGCAAGATGGACGAGATGGCCCTCGTCAGCGAGCAGCTCGAGCTGATGACGCAGATCGAGAACGAAGTCCTCGCCGGCACCGTCAACCTCAACACCTCGTACCTGACCTACGACGGCCGGTCCATGACCTACAAGGCCTTCCTGACCGACATCATGCGCATGACCAACGTCCCCGACACCGCCAACGCCGGCTCCACCGACTTCATCACGGCGCTCGAATCGAAGATGGACGAGAAGAACTCCTTCTCCCAGCAGACCATGATCGAGTTGCAGTCGCTGACGAACAAGCGGGACCAGGCCTACGACATGGTCTCGAACATCCTCAAGAGCCTCAACACCGTCCTCATCGGCAACGCCAACAACATGTGACGCTTTTTCCGGCGGGGGACCGCCCGCCGCGGGGGATTTCGGGCGGGGCGGCTCCGCTCCGACGGCATCTTTCCTTTCCCTGTCTTGGCCACCGCAAAAGAGCTTGGAGTGTGTTTTCGGAGCGTGGCCCCCTCTCCGGCAAACTCCACCTCCCAAAACCCTGGGGCTTCGGGGAATTTGGTGGATGGGGATGATCGCCGTGATATTGCGGGGAGATGTGTTGGAGAATGGAGGGTGCGCGAGCATTCGCCCCCCTCCGAGAGGGGGGTGCCGCCCAGTGGAAGACGGTTGCAAGGGTGCGCATTCGGAGTGGGAGGGAAGGGCGGCGGGGGGAGTACTGCGGGTGGCCGTCGAGGCATGCTTCCGCATGGTCGATCCGCAAAGGTCTTGATTTGTTTGTTGTTGGAATAGAGTTGCGCTTGGTTGCGACGGCCTCCCGCAGTACTCCCCCCGCCGCGGCCCCTTCCGCTTGTCT
Organism: Kiritimatiellia bacterium; assembly: GCA_017540905.1. GTDB lineage: Bacteria > Verrucomicrobiota > Kiritimatiellia > CAIQIC01 > Lenti-01 > CACXEY01. The sequence continues at coordinate 49,776 of JAFYAC010000028.1, forward strand.
TTTGCCAAGCCATGGACATCCCATCCATGGCCGCGCCACCCCCCTCTCGGAGTGGGGATGTCCTGTCGCCTTCCTTGTGCCTTGCATTCGTGGGCTTCCGGAGGTGGTTCCACTATAATCCCCGAAGAACCAAAACCCTCCGTGCCTCCTTCCTCCGTCCCCTCCGTGTTTCGCGCCGCGAGCCCCTTCCGCAAGGGAAAATCCTTATCAAGACCGGTTTCAGAAATAGCGTGGCTTCAAGCCGTTGTCCCACCAGCCATTTCCCACCGCGGACGCGCGGAAGCGCGTCCCTCCCCGTGGAGAGCGCCCCGGGAGGGTCGCGCTTCCGCGCGACCTTGCGGGTGAAAAACATCTGGAAAGCTACAGAAAAACTGCCCCCCTCTAATCGGCATTCGTGACTGCCCTCCTTACAAAGGTCGCGCGGACGCGCGCCCCCGGCGTCCGTCACGCACCGCGGGATTCGGCGCGGCGGGCCAATTCCGCCGCCACCACCTCGCCCGGGCCAAGCTCCGGATTCCCCTCCAGCGAGGCCGCAACGGCGCGGAGGCCGTCGAGTTGCGCCGTGCGTTCGGGGCCGTCGTCGAGCAGGGATTCCAGGGCGTCGGCCATCGCGGCGGGCTTGGCGTCGCGCTGGATGAATTCCGGGCAGAGGGTGCGGTCCGCGATGAGGTTGACCATGCCGAGCCACTTCACGCGGATGACCATCCGGCCGACCCAGTAGGTGGGCCACGCGGCGCGGTAGACGACGATCATCGGGCAGCCGAGGAGCGCGGTCTCGACGGTGGCCGTCCCGGAACACACCATCGCGGCGCGGGCGGTGCGGCAGACGTCGCGCATGGTGCCGACGGCGACGCCGAAGGCGGCGCGGTCGCCCGCGGGGAGGGCGTCGAGCTGGCGGCGGATGAGCGCGGCGGTTTCGTCGTTGCTCGCGGCAACCACGAACACGGCGTCCGGCCGGCGGCGGCGCAGTTCCAGCGCGGCGGCGATCTGCGCGGGCAGGATGCGCCGGATTTCCATGCGCCGGCTCCCCGGCAGGATCGCGACGCGGCAGGCGTCCTCCCCGCCCGGCCACGGAAGCGGCGCCGGCGCGGAGAGCAGGGTGCGCTTGACGGATTCGACGAGCGGGTGCCCCACGAACACGGTACGCAGCCCCGTGCCCTCGAACACCGCCGTCTCGAACGGGAAAATCACCATCAGCAGGTCGATGATCCGGGCCATCTTGGGGATGCGCCCGCGGTTCCACGCCCAGACCTGCGGGGAGATGTAGTAGAAGACGGGGATCTTCATCGCGTGCGCTTCCCGCGCGAGGCGGAGGTTGAAGCCGGGATAGTCCACCAGCAACAGCGCGTCGGGACGGTGCAGGCGGAGTTCGTCCTTCATGCGCTTGAAGACGCGACGGAAGAATCCGATCCGCGCCAGCACTTCCCACAGCCCCAGCACCGCCATCACGCGCGAATCGACGAGAATCCGCACCCCCTCGCGCCGCATCGCCGCGCCGCCGATGCCCCAGAGCTCCACGCCCGGACGCGCCTTCCGCAGGTCGCGCACCAGCCGCGCGGCGTGCTGGTCGCCGGACTCCTCCCCCGCCACGATCATGAGCTTTTCGGGCTGCATGGGGGGAGCGTCAGGTCTGGCCGTTCTGGCGGATGCTCTTGACGATGGCGACGGCCAGCTTGAGGGCTTCCGCCGCGTGTTCGCCGTCCACCACCGGCTCGGACCGGTTGCGCACGCAGTCGGCGAAGGACCGCAGCTCCAGCGCCAGCGGCTCGCCCTTGTGGATGGGGATGTCCTTCTTTTCGATGCCGAGGAGTTTCTTGCGGAGGATCTTGCCGGTCTGCTCCTGGTAGTCGAGCGAGACGTACGCGTCGGGCAGGAACATGCGGATCTTGCGCTGCTTCTCCATGCTGATGCGGCTGGCGGTGACGTTGGCGACGCAGCCGTTCTCGAAGCGGAGGCGGACGTTCGCGATGTCCTCGCTCTTGCTCAGGATCGGCACGCCGACGGCCCGGATGTCCACCACCTTGGACTGGACGAGGTGCAGGATGATTTCGAGGTCGTGGATCATCAGGTCGAGGATGACGCTCACCTCGGTCCCGCGCGGCAGCAGCCCGAAGCGCGGCGGCGGGTACGGCGCGATGCGCAGCGCCTCGACGTACAGCGGCTTCGCCTTCGCCGGGTTCACCACGCTCAGCACGGGATTGAACCGCTCGACGTGCCCGACCTGCAAAATGACGCCTTTCTGCTGCGCCAGGTGCACCAGCTCCTCCGCTTCCTGCGTGGTGGCGGCGATGGGCTTCTCGACCAGCACGTGCTTGCCCTTGCCGATGGCCATGCCGGCGACTACGCGGTGCTTGTCGGTGGGCACCACGATGCTCAGCGCCTCGGTCGCGTCCGCCAGCTCCTCCGCGGTGCGGAAGGCTTTCGTGTGGTAGCGCTCCGCGATCTCCTGCGCGCGCTTGCGGTCGGCGTCGAACACGCCCACCAGCTCCACATCCGGCATCTCCGAATAAATCCGCGCGTGCCACTGCCCCAGGCTCCCCACGCCCAGCACGCCCGCCTTGATCTTCCGCTGTTCAGCCGCCATGTCTCGTTCTCCTTTCAAACAAAATCCATCAGACAATTTCTGACAATTTCTGACAATTCTTTCCAAGAAAATTGTCGGAATTGTTGGATGGAATTGTCGGAATTGTCGTTCATTTCTTTTCCCCCTCCCCCGCCGCCGCTTCCGCCTCCGCGTCGATGGCCACGAACGCGAGCCCCATCTTCCCCGCCAGCTTCTCCAGCTCCTCGCGGTCGAGCAGGATGCTCCGCTTCGCCTCGACCGCCAGGCACGAAATGCCGGCCTTCTTCAGGTTCTTGAACGTGCGCGTCCCGATGATCGGGATGTCGAACCGCATGTCGTGCCCCCGCTTCGCGACCTTGACCACCACCGCGCCCGGGCCGCCGAGCCGCCCCGCGCGCCGTATCGTCTCGTCCGTCCCCTCGAACCCCTCCACCGCCAGGATCGTCCCATCCTTGACCACGACCGTCTGGCCGATTTCCAGCCCGCTGGTGACCTTCGCCACGCGCGCGCCGAGACGGATGTCCGCCCGCTCCCGTTCGTCCGGGTCGCGCCCCGCGATGCGCCCCGGCGGCGGCATCTCCGTTTCCATGAAGCAGTACGCCGGCAGCAGCTCCGCCCCGATTTTCCGGAACTCGTCCGCCACCGCGCCGAAGATCGTGTGCGCGTTCTTCTTGGGCAGCGACCGCAGGATGCCGAACGCCATCGCGTCCAACCGCAGGCTGAAGAGCCGCGTCGGCTTGATCTGCCCCGCCATGACCAGCTTCGTCACGCCGCGCCCTTGGATGGCGTCCAGCGTCGCCCGCAGCTGCCCGAGCCGCAACCACACCGTCTCGTCCGCGTAGTGCTCGATCCGCCACGACGTCTCCCCCCGGAACGCGAACGCCACCACGCGCCTGACCCCCTGCGCATGGGCCGACCGCGCCAACTGCCACGGGTACGTCCCTCGCCCGGCGATCACGCCCAGCGTCTCCGGCATCTCGATGGAGAATGTTTCGCTCATCCCCCCCATCCTACCCGCCCGCCCCCCGTCCCCGCAAGCCCCGATTCCCCGTCAGCGCACCGATGGGATCGAATGGGTCGGCCCGATCAGGATGAGCGAGTCATCCGGCGTGATGACCGTGTCCGCCTGGGGCAGCAGCGTCTCCATGCCGCCGCCGGGGTTGAGCCGCTTGATGAGCAGCACGTGCAGGCCCATGCGCGGCAGCTGCGCCTCGCCGAGGGTCTTGCCGTCGTAGTCGGCGGGGGGATTCCACTCCGCCAGCGCCACGCCCGGCGCGATCTCGACGGGGCTGTCGGACAGCGCCGCCAGCGACCCAGTGAGCGCGGAAGGGGCGTCGGCCTTCAGGATTTCATCCTGGTAGGCGTCGAGCATGGTGTTGCGGTCCAGGGTCCCCAGCAGACGCCGGTCGGCTTCGGACCGGATGACCGGCAGCTCGGAGAGGCCCGAGGTCGAGAATTTCGCCACCGTCGAGGAGAGCGTGTCCTCCGGGGTGACCGTCGGCACGTCGCGCCGCATGACGTCCTCGGCCATCAGCACCCGCAGCATGGCGGGCGTGCTCAGCAGCATGCGCCGGGCGTCGCCGAGGGGGATTGCCCCGACCAGCCCGTCGGCGGCGTTGACCACGTAGAACTGCGCGGCGGGCGAGGCCAGCATGCGCTCCATGAGGACGGAGGCGGGGGCGTCGGGCCGTATGGTCTCGAGCACCGGGTCCATGTGGTCGCGCACGCGCAGGTGGCTGAGCAGGTCGGGCGTGCTGCCGCGCAGCAGGGGGATGCCGTCGCGGTCGAGCTTGAGCGTGTAGATCGAGCGGTTGCGCGCCAGCTTCATCACCAGCCCCGTCGACAGGATCGCCGTCACCATCACGGGCAGGATGATCGCGTAGTTGTTCGTGATCTCGAAGACCATCAGGATGGCCGTGATCGGCGCCAGCATCGACCCCGCCACCAGCCCGCCCATGCCGGCGAGCGCGTAGGCCGCCGTCCCGCCGTAGTGCGCGCCCAGCAGCGGCTCCGCCAGCAGACCGGCGCACGCGCCCAGGAGGGCCCCCATCGTCAGGGCGGGCGAGAACACGCCGCCGCTGCCGCCGCTGCCGAGCGTGGCCGACGTTGCGACCATCTTCGCCAGCAGCAGCGCCGCCGCCAGCGCGAGCGGCGCGACCGCGCCCCCCTGCCAGGCGAAGGCTTCGTTCGCGAGCGCGTGCCCGTTGCCGAGCACCTGCGGCAGCGCCAGGGCCATCGCCCCGACGCACAGCCCGCCTAGCGCCGGCTTGAGCAGCCCGGGCAGGCGCATGCGGTCGAACAGCCGCTGCGCGCGGTCGTTCAGGTAGATGTACAGCAGCGAGACCAACCCGCACGCCACCCCCAGCAGAGCGTAGGCGACCAGCTCGCGCGCGCCCGCAAAACCGCATTCCGGCGGCGCGAACACCGGCGCCGCCCCCCGCCAGGCGCGCATCGTCACCGTCGCCAGCACCGACGAAATCACGATTGGGCTGAACTGCGCCAGCCCGAATTCCCCGAGGATCACCTCCCCCGCGAACAGCGCCCCCGCGATGGGCGCGTTGAAGGTCGCCGCGATGCCCGCCGCCGCCCCGCACCCCACCAGCGTGCGCAGGCACCGCCGGCTCATCCCGATGGCCTGCCCCAGGCGCGACCCGATGGCCGACCCGATCTGGATGATCGGCCCCTCCTGCCCCGCGCTGCCGCCCGTGCCGATGGTCAGGGCCGACGCGACCGTCTTGGCCACCGCCACCCGCCCGCGGATCTTGCCGCCGTGGACGGCGACGGCCTTGATGACCTCCGGCACGCCGTGGCCCTTCGCTTCCGAAACGAAGAACGTCGTGATCAGCCCCACCGCCAGCCCGCCCGCGGCCGGCACCAGCAGCATCTTCCACGGCGGCGCCGCCCGCAGCATCTCCAGCAGCGGGTGGTCCAGGTCCAGGTCCCACGCCGCGCGCGCGACCGCCCGTATCGCGAGGTCGAACACGATGGCGCTCGCGCCGCCGAGCACCCCGACCACCGCCGCGACCCCCAGCAGGAACACGTATTCCCCGTTCCGCACCCGGAGCAGCCAGTGCCGCAGGCAGCGCCGCGCCCAGTGCCCGGCCTTGCGCAGGCGCGACCGCGCCCGGCCGAATCCCGATTTGCCGCCGCGCGCGCTCATGACTTCCGCCCGGCGACGTACCGCGCCAGCGCCGCCAGCCGCTCCACGGCCCGCGGCGGCGCTCCCTGCGGAAGGGCCTCCAGCGCCGCGACCGCTTCCTCCACGAGCCGCGCGAGCCGCAACCGCGCGCCCTCCATCCCGTACACCGCCACCGCCGTCAGCTTGCCCTGCGCCGCATCCTTGCCGGGCGTCTTGCCGAGCGTCGCCGCGTCGGAGGTGGCGTCGAGCAGGTCGTCGGCGACCTGGAACGCCTCCCCCAGCGCCGCCGCGTACGCCGTCGCCGCCGCCAGCGCGGCATCGCCCCCGCCCGCCGCAAGCACCCCCATCCGGCAGGCGCACGCGATCAAGTCCCCCGTCTTGTGCCGCTGGATGTACTCCAGCCGCTCCGCGTCCGGCGCCCGCCCCTCCGCCAGCATGTCCTCCACCTGCCCCCCGACCACCGCTTCCGGGCCGGCCGCCGCCGCCAGCTCCCGCACGCAAGCCAGCGCCACCGACGGCGCCGACGGCATCGACGCCAGCAACTGGAACGCCAGCGCCTGCAACGCATCCCCCGCCAGCAGCGCGACCGCCTCCCCGTACACCTTGTGGCAGGTCGGGACGCCGCGGCGCAGGTCGTCGTCGTCCATGCAGGGAAGGTCGTCGTGGATCAGCGTGTATGTGTGGAGGCACTCGATGGCCGCCGCCGGACGCTCCGCGGCCGACCTTTCCGCGCCGCAAGCCTCCGCGAACGCCGCGCACAGCGCCGGACGCAACCGCTTGCCGCCGGCAAACAGGCTGTGCCGCATCGCCGCGTGCAACTGCGCCGGACGCACATCCGCCGCCGGAACCAGCCGTTCCAGCGCCGCCTCCGTCCAGCCGGCCAACTCCGCCAAATCCCTTTTCAATTCTTCCGCATTCATGGTTCCCCCAGACTATCCCCCATCCCCTCCCCCGCGCAACCCTATCTTTCACCCACCGGCTCGTCCGGTTGTGCGGACGAAAGCGGCACCTCAAACTCGTCTCTCGCCACTCGTCTCTCGTCACTTGTCTGTCCCCGTCCTGCACGGACGACCCCCGTGCCGCCCCCCTCCCTCCCTCCTGACGGCGGGCTGTCAGCCCGCCCCCACACCCACCTCCCCTTTCCCTCTTTCCCCTCCTTCCCCTCCCCGCCCGCTCCCCTCCCGCCCCCCATCCCGCCCCCCATCTCCTCTCTCGTCCCTCCTCTCTCCCCCCTCTCGCCCCCTGTCCCCGTCCTGCACGGGCGGCCCCCGTGCCGCCCC
>JAFYAC010000029.1 GCA_017540905.1 Kiritimatiellia bacterium
CGACAGGACACTCCCCCCTCCGAGAGGGGGGTGGCGCGGCCATGAATGGAAGGATGATGCATGGCAAAAGACAAGCGGCAGGGGCCGCGACGGGGGGAGGACTGCGGTCGGCCGTCGCGGCAACCACGACTTCCCACCGGCAACAAACGAATCAATCCCTCTGCGGATGGACCATGCGAAAGCCTGCTTCGACGGCAACCCGCAGTACTCCCCCCGCCGCCCTTTTCCTCCACTCCGCACTCGCAATCCATAAGCCATCTCCCTCCGGGCGGCACCCCCCTCTCGGAGGGGGGCGAATGCTCGCGCGCTCTCCATTCTCCAAATATCTCTCCACGATCTCCCGGCAATCCTCCCCGTCCACAAAAATTCCCGAAGGACCAACCCCTTGCGCTTTCTTGTCATGCGCTCCCGCCGGTAGGGCCCGACCTCCGGGCGGGCCGTGCGAAAGGTCGGCCCCTACCCCTACCGGCCAGCCGTACCATGCAAAAGACAAGGTTTGCACCCCCCCCTATTGGTCGCGGGGAAGCGCGACTGGGGCGCCCTCCACGGGGAGGGACGCGCTTCCGCGCGTCCGTTGTGGCCCCCTCCCCTTGCACGAGCGCGGGGAACGCCGTGCGCCAAGTCCGCGCTCAGAGGAGTTCGTCGGGGTATTCGACGTCGGCGGCGCCGGAGGGTTCGTCGTCGTCGGAGGGGGCGTTGAATTGGGTGTGGGAGGGGGCGTTGGTGGAGGCGGTGGTGCCGGCGATGGAGGTGGCCGGGGTGTCGGCGACGATGCGTTTGCCGTCGACGAATTCGCCGACGGAACCAAGCTGCTTGGCGTGCTTCTGCGCGAAGGTTTCGGCGTAGGCCGCCGCCGGGGTCCCGGGGGCCGCGGCGAGAAGATCTTGGATGGCGCGGTAGCAGGATTCCCATTCGCCCAGCGCGGCGTAGCAGGGAAGGGTCCGGGACAGGGCGCGGGCTTCGTTGTTGCCGACGTAGGGGTAGAAGACGACCAGGGAGAGGTAGGTCATCAGGGCGCGGTCCCAGTTCTCCAGGCGGACGTAGGCGTCGCCCAGCGCGAAGAGCATGTCGGAGAGGAGGGCTTCGTCTTCTTCGGGCAGGGGAATGCCGTCGAGGCATTCGATGGCTTCGACGGCGTTGGTCAGTCGGGCGTGGTCGATGCCGGCACGGATGCGGGCGGCGTCGGCGAAGGCGGAGGGCGGGTCCTTGGCGCGGATGGCTTCGTAGCCGGCAAGGGCTTCGGCGTGCTGCCCCTGGCGGTCCTGGAGGCGGGCCTTGAGGTAGAGGGCTTCGTCGGAGACGACGCCGGGGATGTCGCGGAAGGCGCGGGTCTGGAGGACGTATTGGTCGAGGAGGGCGTGGGCGCGCGCGGTGGCCTGCGGAGGCAGGGGGCCGGTGCCGGGCGCGGCGACGAGGGCTTCGACGTTGGTGAAGAAGGCGGGGCGCGGCATGCGGATGCCGAGGATGTCGGCGCGGGCATAGCCGACCTGCGGGCCGGGGGTGCCGTCGGGTTTGAGGCGGCGGAGCCAGACGTCGCCGTTTTTTTCGCGCTTGAGGAGATGGGCGTGGAAGCGGTCGTTGGCGAGGCGGACTTCGTAGGGGCCGAGTTGGGCGCGGGCGGGGAGGGGGAATGAGCCACAAAGGACGCAAAGGACACAAAGGAAGAGAAGGGGACGAAGGGACCGCAGGAACGGGTGGGAATGGGAGGGGCGGTGGCTCATGGGGTGGCTCCTTGGGAGAGGGCGGCGCGGCGTTGGCGGGCGGTGGCGGCTTCGGCGGTGCCGCGGGAGGCATCGGTTTCGAGGAAGGCGTCGTAGGTGGCGATGGCTTTCTGGGGTTCGCGGGTGTGCTCGAAGCAGGCGGCGGAGCCGAGGTAGGCGGCGGCGACCTGTTTTTTGTAGGCGCCGTAGAGGACGTACACGCGCTGGTAGTAGGCGTTGGCCTGGTTCCATTCGTTCTGGGCGCAGAGGCAGGCGGCGATGCCGAGGAGGGCGTCGGGCTTGAGGCGGCGCGGGGCGGCGCGGTTGGCCAGGATTTCGTTGTAGGCGGTGATGGCTTCGCCGTTGCGCCCGAGTCCGCGGAGGGCTTCGGCGCGCAGGAAGACGGCTTCGACGTAGATGTCGAGGTCGGCGGCGCCGTTGACGACGGCGTCGGCGTGGCCGAAGGCGTCGTCCCAGCGTTTGTCGGCGACTTCCTGGCGGGCGAGGAGCATCTGGGCTTCGGGGGCGTGGCGGGATTCGCCGTAGCGGTCGAGGAGGAATTCGAGGGTGGCGGTGCCGTTGGAGACCATGCCGTGGTCGAACCATTCGCGGCCGATCCAGACGAGGGTCTCGGGGCCGAGGTCGTCGGTGTTGTAGCGGCCGGCGAAGGCGGCGACGGCGGCGGTCTGGGACTCGGCGGGGAGGCGCTGGATGCGGGCGGCGTCGAGGCGCGCGGCGAGGGCGATGCGGCGGTCGGCGAGGGCGCGGTCGTGGCGGGCGCGGAGGTCCTGGTCGTATTCGTCGGTGCCGCGGGGGTAGAGTTTGGCGAGGTCGGCGAGCATGAGGTCGAAGCCTTCCCAGGCGGGGACGTTGCCGTGGAGCTCGATCATCTGCCAGTAGAGGCGGCGGGCCTTGTCGGATTCGCCGGTCTGGCGGAGGGCCCAGCCGGCCTGGTAGGCGGCGTCGATGATGTTGGAGTCCTGGGGCATGTCCTTGATGTACTGGACGAATTCCCTGGACATTTCGCGGTATTCCTCGGGCTCGGCGAGGGCCTTGTGGAGGCGGGCGGCCTGGGTGAGGGCCATGTAGTAGAAGGGGCCGGCGGCGGGGACCATGGCGATGCGGTAGGCCTCCTTGGCGGCGTCGAATTCGCCGAGGGCGGCGAGGGCGTCGCCGCGCATGATGGCGGCTTCGTGGCGGAAGTAGTGGTCGGGATGGTCGCGCAGGAAGGCGGCGACCCCGGCGGCGGCGCCTTTGTAGTCTTCGAGGGCGTAGCGGCAGCAGGCGGCGCGGTAGTCGGCCTCGGGGGCGTAGACGGTGTAGGGGTTCTGCTTGGCGTAGGCGTCGAAGAGGGGGAGGGCTTCCTGGTACTTGCCGTCGTAGTAGAGGCTGATGGGCATCCAGTAGCGGACGTCGGGCGCGAGGGGGTGGTCGGGGTATTTGGCGAGCCAGTCCTTGAAGCGGCTCACGGCCTCGCCGAATTCTTCCTGCATGGCGAGGGAGAGGGCGAGGTAGAACTCGATGCGCGGGCGCTGGGGGTGGGAGGGGAAGCGCCGCAGCAGCTTGCGCATCTCGATTTCGGCGTCCTCGAAGCGCTCGGTGTTGATGAAGGCTTCCGCGCGCAGGAAGGCGACGGTCGGGACGTTGGCCCACTTGTCGTGGTATTCGCCGAGGTCGGCGAAGTCTTCGTCGTCCCACGCCTGCGCGAAGGGCCGGCGGCCGCCGCCCTCGCCGCCTTCCCCGCCGTCCTCTTCCGCGAGGTCGAACATGCCGCCGCCGTCTTCGCGGAGGGCGCCCTTCCTGGCGGCCTTGGACCAGGCGCCGAGCCGCTTGGCCTTGGCGCGGTGCTCGAGCTGGCGGAGGCGCGCGAACTCGTCGTCGGGACCGCGGCCGCTGGGCATGACGGCGGAGGCGCCGTAGACGCGGGCGAGGCCGTTGGCGACGAGCAGCTCGGCGAGGTCGTCCTTGCCGACCTGCACGATGCCGAAATAGCGCTTCTGCTGGGACGAGCCCATCGCGTCCTCCCAGCGGGTCCACACGGTGAAGCGCTCGCCCTTGAGCGTCTTTTGCGTGAACTTCTTGCCGAGCTGGCCGACGGGGATCACCTGCGTGTCCTTGATGCCGAAGTAGTCCGCCTGCGCCTTGTTGCGTTCCTCGTGGGTCTTGTCCGTCTCGGGGGTGTCGACGAAGTAGAGGCGGATGATGATGTCCTTGTTCTTGTGGCGGATGTGGAAGCTGTCGCCGTCCATGTAGCCGTCGGCGAGCACGCAGTCCTCCAGCTTGTTCCACTTGCCCGAAACCGCGGCGCGCGCGGGGGCGGGGAGAAGGGAACCTAGGACGGCTAGGACGCCTAGGACGGAGGGAAGGACGGAAAAGCGGCGGGTTTTCATTGCCACCTCCCTTCGGGGTCGTAGGTGCCGAGGTAGTTGTCGGCCTCCACGAGCAGGTCGTCGAAGCGGCGCAGGCGGCTGATCGCCAGGATCAGATCGAAGTGCGCCGCCTCGCGGATCTCCTCCTCCGCCGCGGTGTCCACCACGCGCTTGAAGGCGATGCGGGCCTCCCAGTGGCGGTCCGTGTTGAAATAGCAGCGGCCGATGCGGTGGAAGAGGTTCGCGTCGTAGTCCGGCATCGTCTCGAGCTTCTCGAGCATCTCGCGCGTCTGGGCGACGTCGCGCTCCAGCTGCCGCGCCGCCCGGAAGTGCGCCGAGAGGCCTCCCTGCGCCGACGGCGGACGCCGGTCGAACGCCGCCTTCTCCGCCTCCAGCCGCGCGAGGTCCTGCTTGAGGTGCTGGAGGATCGCGCGGCGGGTCTTGACGCGGCGGTACGCCTTGAGCGCCGTCTCGAACTCGCCGTCGTCGAAGAGCGAGTCGCCGATCTCGAACGCCAGGAAGTTGCAGTACGTCACCACCGACCACGGGCGCGGGCGCTTCTCCGTCTCCTCGAGCATCGCGATCGCCTCCTCGGGCTTGCCGTCATCGAAGAGGGCGCGCGCGGCGTAGGCGCCGGCCTGTGGGGCGAGGCGGCTGCGGGGGTAGAGCGCGACGAAATCCTTGAAGGCCGCCGCCGCGTCCGCGTTCGCCTCGTCGAGCAGGAGGCAGAGGCCGATCTGGAAGGCCGCGTCCTCCGCGTACGCCGAGTCCGGATGGGCCGTGCGCAGCTGGCGGTAGGCGGCGACGGCCTCCTGGTGGTCGCCGTCCTGCTGGAGGCAGACGCCGATGCGGAAGAGCGCCTCGTCCGCGTACTTCGACTCCGGGAACGCCGCCAGGTATTCGCGGAACGCCTTCACGCACTCCTCGCGGCGCTCGAGGTTGTAGAGCGCGCAGGCCTTGGCGTACATGGCCAGGTCGATGCGCCCGCGCAGCTCCGGCTCGCGGCCGAAGACCTTGACCAGCTCCGAGAGCACCGTCAGCGACGTCTCGTAGTCGCCGGCGGAGAACCGCGACATCCCCGTCTGGAAGAGGGCCTCCGGCGAATCGTCGGGCAGCGCCTCCTGGGCGCGCGCCGGCCCGCACAGCACCGCGGCCGCCGCCAACACCCCGCAAAGAAAACAAGTCAACCGTCTCATGCCCCCGACTATCCCCCGCCCGCCCCCGCGCGGCAAGCCCGAAATGCACCCCTCCCGCCGGACCGCGGGTACCCCGCCCTCCTCCCCTACCCCATTCCCCCGCTTCCCCCGCCCGCCGACGTTCATGGCGGACATGATGCCATAAAACACACGAAAACCGTTGATTTTTCCGTAATCTCAAAAATGGTTTTCCCCCCTCCACCCCTCCCCCGCCCAGCCCCGCCCTCGGCAAGTTTTCCAACCATTGGAAACATTTTTTCCAATCATTGGAAAAATCGCCCCGGTTTTTCCAACCATTGGAAAAAAATTTTCCAATCATTGGAAAACTTTCCGCCCTGCCCCAAACGCCCCTTGACGCCCCCGGCCGCCCGCCTTCCGGTTGCGGCTTGCATCAAGGGGGGCGGGGGCGCATAGTGGGGGCATGAATGCGAACGATGCGAGATTGGTTTGGATCGTGGGAACGGTGCTGGCCGGATATTTGATGGGGTCGGTGCCGTTCGGGCTGCTGATCGCGAAGGCGCGCGGGGTCGACCTGCGCAACAGCGGGTCGGGCAACATCGGGGCGACGAACGTGTTCCGTTGCGTCGGCAAGGGCTGGGGCGTGCTGGCCCTGTTGCTGGATGCGCTGAAGGGTTTCCTTCCGGCGTTCTTCTTCCCGGCGCTGGCGGCGCGGGGGCTGCACGGGGCGGTGCCAAGCTGGCTGGGGGTGGCGTGCGGTCTGGCGGCGGTGGTCGGGCACAACTGGCCGGTGTGGCTTGGCTTCAAGGGCGGCAAGGGCGTGGCCACGAGCGCGGGGATGGCGCTGGGCGTGGCGCCGGGGGCGGTGGGCATCGGGCTGGCGGCCTTCGCGCTGGTGGTGGTGGCGACGCGGTGGGTGTCGCTGGCGTCGATGCTCGGGTGCCTGGCCGCGACGGCGGCGGGATGGTGGCTCTACGCCGGCGGGGACCGTGCGTGGTTGGTGTGGGTGCTGGGCGCGATGACGTTGCTCGTGGTCTGGCGCCACCGGGCGAACATCGGCCGCCTGCTCAAGGGGACGGAGCCCAAAATCGTGGGCGGCAAGAAGTAAGGGGCCGGCCACAAGGCCCCAGAGCGTTTTCAAAAACAGCGTGGCCTCAAGCCGTTGTCCCACCGGCCATTTCCCACTGCGGACGCGCGGAAGCGCGTCCCTCCCCGTGGAGAGCGCACCGGGAGGGTCGCGCTTCCGCGCGACCTTGTACGTCCACAAACGTCCCGCTCAAGCGTTTGTCCAGCGTTTTCCGGGTGCGAAGGCTCCTCCAACAAACGATCCATCCAATATTTCTCCGTGCTCCGTTCCTTCCGTGTTTCGCGCCACGGGCCCGTTTCCCGATTATTTCCACGCAGCCCCCCCCGGGAAGGCAACGGCTCAGGCGAAGGGCGCGACGACGGTCGCACCGGGGAAGCGGGAGCGGACGGCGGGCTCGGCGGCCTCTTCGAAGAGGAGCTTGACGTTGGGGCCGGCGTCCATGGTGAACCAGACGGGGACCCCCTCTTCCCGGGCGGCCCACACCGCGCGCACCGTCCCGAGGGTCTCGGGCAGCGCGTAGAGGATGGGCGGCCGCGTCGCGAGCATCAGCGCGTGCATGGCCAGGCAGTTGGCTTCGGCGGTGGCGCCGAGCAGCGCCATGTCGCGATTGGCGATGGCGCTCCGCAGCGCGGCGAGGTCGCGGGCCACGAGCCCGGGCCACCCGCCGTAGAAGGGGCAGGAGGAGACGGAGCGGCGCATGCCTTCGCGCGACCCCACCGGCTTCTCGCGGGAGGACAGGACGCAGGCGCCGACCCGCAGCGACGGCCAGCGCTCGGGCAACGGCACGCCGAAGGAGTCCATTCCGTCCGCGCGCTCCCCCGCCCGCCATTCGACGAATCCGTCCGCCAGGCTGCGCGCGGCGCTGCCGCTCCCCAGCCGTGCGAGCACGGACAGCGACTCCATCGGCAGATTCCAGCCGAACAGGGCGTCCGCGGCCTTGGCCAGCGCGGCGAACCCGGAGGCCGACGAGGCGAACCCCGCCGCCGTGGGCACGGTGTTGCGGGCCTGGAGTTCGAACCGGAAGTCCGGGTCCGGCCGCACGAGGTCGAGCCAGGCGGAGGCGCGCCGCGCGAACGCGGTTTCCGGGCCGAGGGGCGCGCCGTTGAGGGAGACCCCGTCATGGGCCGCGCCGGGTTCGGCGGCGGAGAGCCGCACGTGCGACCCCAGCGGCCCGAGCGAGACGGAGAGGGAGGGGGCGGTGGGCAGGTTGAGGGCCTCGTCGCGCTTGCCCCAGTACTTGGCGAGGGCGATGTTGGCGGGCGCGTACGCTTCGGCGGCGGCCACCGCGGGGACGCGGGGTCGGCCGGCAAGGAGGAGGTCGGCGGCTTCGCGCGGGGTCACGGCGCGTCCTCGCCGGGGGGAAGGGGGCGGACCTTGAGGCCTTCGGGATCGATCTGGACGCCCAGCGAGGGAACGTCCCAGTCGGTGCGCATGGCCCGGCCGAGACCGACCACGCAGTCGCCGAGCCCGGACCCGGAAATCTTGGCGCCGAGGATGCGCGGGTCGTCGCGCAGCGCGTAGACAAGCCGCGAAAGCGTCGCGTCGTTGACCCCGAGGGCGTCCATGAGCCCCTGGTTGACGTCCATCAGTTCGCCCATGGTTTCCCAGTCGCCGGAGGCCGCCGCGGAAAAGGCTTCCTGGACGGTGCGGCCAATCAGGGCGTCGATGTCGTCGTAGATGGGTGGATGGCGGCGGCGCTTCTCCTCGACGATGGCGATGACCTCGGGGGTGGGCGTCTTGGAGCCCGAGAAGAGCACGGTCAGGTCGGGCACCGCGGAGAGCTTCACGCATTCCCGCGGCTCCGCGTAGTAGCGCAGGCAGCCGCCGTGCACGCTCGCCGCGACGTCGGCGCCGGAGCCGACGCCGCCCTGGACCTTGCGGATGAGCTCGACCGCCCCGGCGGTGACGGCGGCGGGGTCGGGTTCGTCGCCCAGCGCGCCGGCCAGCGCGCCGAAGGCGGCCACGGTGACCGCGGCGCTGGAGCCGAGCCCCATCTGGTGGGACATGCGCGAACGGATGTCGAGCGAGAACCCGCCGGGCAGGCGATCGCGCACGCGGCGGATGGCGGCGAGGACGAAGCGGAACGTGTCGTCC
This sequence comes from Kiritimatiellia bacterium, assembly GCA_017540905.1. GTDB lineage: Bacteria > Verrucomicrobiota > Kiritimatiellia > CAIQIC01 > Lenti-01 > CACXEY01. The sequence continues at coordinate 8,405 of JAFYAC010000029.1, forward strand.
GGCGCGAGCTCGGAGAGCGTGGTCTCGTGCTCGCCGAGCGCGGAATGCAGCCGGATGGCGTCGCCGGGCAGAGGGCGGAGCGTGACGGTCAGGCGCTTGCTGATGGCGCAGACGATGGCGGGCTGCCCGCGCAGCACCGCGTGTTCGCCCATCAGCATGAGGCTGCCGGGCGCGGAGGCTTCTACGGGGATGAGCGGCATGGCCGGGACTCGGTCGTGGGCGGTCGGCGGCTCAGACGATGCGCGCGCCGAGCGGGTCGGGGCGCACGGTCATCAGCTCGTATCCGTAGCGTTCGCAGAGCGCCGCCGGCGAGGTTTCGGAGGCCACCACGACCATCCCCGCCGCATCGCCGGCCACCGCGCCCGCGCCGCAGACCTTGGCGGCCGCTCCGGCGGACTCGGCCTCGGCGATGAATTCGGAGACGCGCGCCGGAACGACGCCTATCGCCTCCAGCAGCCGATGGTTCGTGCGCATGGCGCGCTGGAACGCGGGCAGGTCGTTTTCGCGGGAAGCCTTTTCCATGGCGAGCGTGGCCGCCTCGAACTCGTCCCACAGCGCGCACGCGGCGCCGCCGGTACGGCGCGCGACGGCGCTGACCGCCTCGCCCGTGCTGCTTTCGGGGTGGCCCGTGTTGACGATGTACAGCGGCATCCGCGGCAGCGGCAACTCGCGGAACTCGCCCTGCCGGAACATCACGCAGCCGCCGTGCAGCGAAACGAACGTGTCCAGCCCGCTCGCCCGCCCGTGCTGCATGTTCTCCACTTCCAGGCTGTAGCGCGCGTACCATTCCGGGCGGAACTCCGTCCGGTAGTAGTGCCCCAGGCCGCGCAGCACGCTGATGATGCTCGCCGCCGAGGACCCCATCCCGCAGCCGATCGGGATGTTCGAACGCATGCGCACGTTGACCCCGCCCGCGCCGTTCCCCATCGTGAGGTGGAGGCCATCGAGCAGCGTGATGTACGCGTACTGGAACAGCTCCACCGGCTTGTGCAGCACGTCGCGGATCGAGAGCCGCCCTTCCAGGAATTCCCGGTGGTTGCGCGCGACGCGGTCGTGGAAATCGCGCAGGGCGCGCAGGGTGAACGACTCGCGCGCCGCGCCGAGGTCGGGCAATTCGAAGGAGACCCGGTCCGGCGCCCCGTCCATCGTGACGAGCGTTTCGGCATTCCGGTTGACGGCCATCGCCAGCGCCGGCCGGCCGTACACCACCGAATGCTCGCCGCTCAATATGAGTTTCCCTGGGGCAATCGCTTTCATGGTGATTTCCATCCTTACCGCATTTTTTTCTCCATGTAAAGCCTTTTACCTCGCGCGGCGCATGCAGGGGCTGGACGGATTTGTGACTTTGGATACAACAGTCCAGGTTGGGGTGCAATTGTGTCCCCAAGGGGGAACGGACAAACTCCGATTTGTCCGATGCCTTCGCTAACGCTCCGGCGATGCATTCCAAATGCTCCTTCTTCATGCTCCAATGTGCGCAAGGACGGATGCCCCGAGGGAGGGGCATCCGTCCTTGCGCACGCGGGAAAGATTTTTCCGATCCCGGTGCATCAAGCGTTGGGACAACTCTGCACACGATTCCGCGAATGCCCGGAAATCAGAATGTGAAAAATGTCCATCGTGCGGGCAGCGACGGAGGCCACGGACACGGGGCATCCGTCGCTGCCCGCGTTGTTGGGAGGCCATTGGCGCAGCCGTTGGGAAGCATCGCCGGAGCGTTAGCGAAGGCATCGGACAAATCGGAGTTTCTCTCCTTTCTTGCCTATCGTTATATCCAAAGTCACTGTTTTGTCCTACACCCTGCAGGCATCCCCCGCCCCGCCCGCGTCCGCCCCCTCAGAACCGCGCCGCGATCCACGGAATCGCCGTGAACGTCCCCACCGTGCTCCCGAGGTTCGTCAGCACCACCACCAGCAGGATGCGGATGGCGGGGTTGGAGACGAACCCCCGGAAGCTTTCCAGCGAGGTCGGCAGCGCCTCGAAGTCGGCCACCGTCGGCGGCCGTATCCACGCCTGCACCAGGCCGGCCACCCAGCCCGCGGCCACCATCGGGTTCAGGCTCGTCAGCGGCGCCGCCGCGAACGCCGAGAGCACCGTCAGCGGATGCGCCAGCGCCAGGATGGCCCCCAGCGCCGCGCACACGCCGTTCGCCAGCACCCAGATCGCGATCGACCCCACGCCCTGTTCCGTCCCGCCCCGCACGAACCCCCACGCCACCAGCGCGACGACCAGCGCCGGGATCAGCCACGGCCAGACCTTCGACCACCGCGACGGCGGCGGCAGCTCCTCCAGCGGCTCCAGCGGAATCTCCTCGCGGACGTGCGCGGCGATGCCCGGCACGTGCCCCGCGCCCGCCACCGCCACGATCCGGCTCCCCGGCATCGTGCGGAGCTTCTGCGAGAGGTACACGTCGCGCTCGTCGATCAGCCGCTCCTTCACGCCGGGGAAGCTCCGCCCCATCTCCCCCATCAGGCCTTCGAGCTGGTCGCGGTTCTTCAGCTCCTCGATTTCCTCCTCCCCCACCTCCTCGCCGCCGAAGACCGCCCCCGCCATCAGCATGAACAGCTTCGTCTTCTGCCAGAAGCCCAGCCCCCGCCATATCCGCTTGAGCGTGATGTCGATCCGCCGGTCCATCAGCTCCAGACGCGCCCCCGTCCGCTCCGCGCACTCGATGCCCGCGAGCATTTCGGCCCCGGGCTGCACCTCCAGCTGCTTGCCCAGGCGCCGGTAGAACGCCTGCATCGCCAGCTGCGCCAGCAGGAACGTCGCCTTTTTCTGCTTCACCACCTGGAAGATGTTGGTGTTCTTCCAGCCGTCGGCCCCCTTCATGCCGCGGTAGCGAGGCTCGCACAGCTCGATGGCGATGGTGTCCGGCGACACCGCCGCCACCACATCCCGCACATCCTGCACGCTGCGCGCCGACACGTGCGCCGTGCCCACCAAGTACACCGTCTTGCCCGGCAACTCCAGCACCGTCACCCCCTCCGGCAGCTTCGCGCCCGTCCCATCCGGCGCCGGACCGGCCATCTCTTTCGCTTCTTCGTTCATATCCCGTGAACAATGCCCCCCGCCCGCCCGAAAAGCAAGCGCAAGCGCCCCGTCCGGATTGCAAAACGGAACACCGGGCGGCGCACCACCTTTCTAGAGCAAATTAAGAAAAAGTGTAGTCTCAAGCCGGGGAGGGCCCGGCTTCGTCCGGGCCTGGTTTTTCGTCCTTGCACACGGCCGCGACAAAGCGCGGCCATCCCGAAACGACCACAGTATTTCTTAACCCGCTCTAGCGGTTCGGATTGCGGCAAGCCAGGCAGTAGGCAAAGGCCGTGCAGAGGGCGCCGAGGCCGTCGGCGAGCATGTCCTTCTGGGCGTCCCACGGATCGCCCTGGGAGCCGAGGAAAAGGGAGCCGGACTGCGGGTCGGCGAACACCGCGTAGGTCCACTCAACGATCTCGAACACCGCCGCGAACCCGAGGATGCCCAGCACGGCGAGGGCGGCGAGCGTGCGGCGGCCGCGGACGCGCCCGGTCCCTTCCAGCCATTCCATCGCGGGCCAGGCGAAGAAGCCCACGGCAAAATGGCAAATCCGGTCGTAGTGGTTGCGCGCGAAGCCGAACGTCCGCGTGACCCACCCGAACGGGACGTGCTCGAACGTGTAGTGCCCTCCCACCGTGTGCAGCGCGAAGAACACCGCCATCAGCGCGTACGCCGTCCTGGAGAAGCGCACGCCCCGCGCCCACAGCACCGCCAGCGCGGCCACCGGAATCCACGCCGTCAGGTTCTCCGCCCACCACACCGTCCGGTCCACCGGCGCGACGCCCAGCGCCGCCGCGAAGACGACGTAACCCGCCAGCAGCGCTCCCGGAAACCAATCCGCCCGGCTCCGCATTGCGCTTGAATCACGGAAGGGCCGGGGCATGGGGCGACCCGATTGCGCGGGAAGGCGCAAAATACGGTGTGTCCGCGCCCCGCTTTTCCAGTTTTGGCATGAAATCTTCCATATCGCCCAGCACGATACCACACTGGCGTCCTTCGTGCCAAACATCTCCGCAGGCGCTTCGCCCCCCTTCCCCCTTCCTGACAAGAAACCCCGCCCGGGGGGCGGGGTTTCCTGCGTTTCACGCACGGAATCGCGCTCAGCAGCTGACCGGTTTTCCGGACTGGCGGGCGAGGTCGGCGTCGACCATCATCGTCACCAGCTGCTCGAAGGAGACTTCCGGCTTCCAGCCGAGCTTTTCGTGGGCCTTCGCCGGGTTGCCGAGGAGGAGTTCGACTTCGGCGGGGCGGATGAATTCCGGGTCGATCACAACGTAGTCCTCGTACTGGAGGCCGACGTGCTTGAAGGCGATTTCCAGGAACTCGCGCACGGAGTGCGTCTCGCCGGTGGCCACGACATAGTCGTCCGGCTGGTCCTGCTGGAGCATCATCCACATGGCGCGGACGTAGTCGCCGGCGAAGCCCCAGTCGCGCTTGGCGTCGAGGTTGCCCATCCGCAGCTCCTTCTGGAGGCCGAGCTTGATGCGGGCGACGGCGTTGGTGATCTTGCGCGTCACGAATTCCAGCCCGCGGCGCGGCGACTCGTGGTTGAACAGGATGCCGGAGAGGGCGAAGAGGTTGTAGCTTTCGCGGTAGTTGACCGTGATGAAGTGGCCGTACACCTTCGCCACGCCGTAGGGGCTGCGCGGGTAGAACGGGGTCAGCTCGTTCTGCGGGGTCTCGCGGACCTTGCCGAACATTTCGGAGGAGGACGCCTGGTAGAAGCGCGCCTTCGGGCAGACCATCCGCATCGCTTCGAGCATCTTGGTGACGCCCAGGCCCGTGAATTCGCCCGTCAGCACCGCCTGGCTCCAGGAGGTCGGCACGAAGGACATCGCCGCCAGGTTGTAGATTTCGTCCGGCTGCACCTTCTCCATGAGCTTGACCAGCGAGAACTGGTCCAGCAGGTCGCCCTGCTCCAGGCGGATGCGGTCGCGGATGTGCGCGATGCGGTCGAAGTTCTCCGTGGAGGCGCGGCGGACCATGCCGGTGACGTCGTAGCCCTTGGAGAGGAGCAGGTCGGCGAGGTAGGAGCCGTCCTGGCCGGTGATGCCGGTGATCAGTGCTTTTTTCATCGTGGATTTCCTTTGCTTTCGGGTGCTGCGGCCTCCGGGTCCCACGCGGCGCGGATCAGGGCGATGCCCTGCCGCATGTCCTCGGTCGGGGTCCCCGGTGCGGGTTCCAGGACGCGCAGGACGTCGGTGCGGATCCAGTTGGCCATGGATTTGTAATCGATTTCGCCGTGCGGCGGCATGAGGTGGTCGCGGCCCGGCGGGGCGACGGCGTGGATGTGGCAGCCGGCGATGTGCGGCGCCAGGCGTTCCAGCCAGCGGCGGGAGTTGATGAAACCGAGGTTGTCGCGGATCTTCGCGTGCCCGATGTCCCACCAGAGGCGGATGCCGCTGCCCGCGAAGCGCCGCATCAGCCGCTCCGCCTCCAGCTCGGTCGGGATGGCTTCCCACGTCGGCAGGTTCTCCAGCGCGAGGGCGACGCCGGTTTCGCGGACGGCCGGCACGAGCTTTTCGAGGCTGTCGCAGAGCGCATCGATCTGCTTGGGCGCGCGCTTGTCGCGCTGGATCTGAGCCTTGAGCTTGAGCGACTCGAAGGCGGACGTGAACTGCTCCCCGTGCTCGGCCATGCGGACGAGGTCCATCGTGTAGCGGTTCATCGAGACGTTGCCGGAGTGGCAGACGACCACTTTCGCGCCCATGTCCGCGGCGAAGCGGAGGGTCTCGGTGATGTGCGCCACCGCGTATTCGCGCTCCCGCCGATCGTCTGCCCCCGGCGTGTAGAGTTCGGGATGCCCGCGGGGGGCGCCGCGCGGGACGGGACAGAAATTGTGCACGCTGTTGACCTTGACCGAGCCGTTGGCGATCATCGCCTTGACGCCCGGCACCAGCTCCTGGCGCAGGTCGTAGCCCAATTCGAGCCGGTTGATGCCGAGCGCGAGGATTTCCTCGCACATGGCTTCGCCCGACGCGTGCCGGCTGGCGTTCCAGTGCGTGCTGACGGCCAGCTCAAGCATGGCCAGGGCGTTCCGCGCGGACGGAGACGGCAGAATGGATGGTTTTGTTTCTCACAACCCAACCAAGCTACCCGTTTTGCCGCCGCTTGGCAAGCCCGCAGACCCCCGGGCCGCGGTGCTTCTTGACTTTCCCGCCCCATCCCGTAATGTAACCCACGCTCCGCGGCGCCGGCTTAGCTCAGTTGGCAGAGCAGCTGATTTGTAATCAGCAGGTCGTCGGTTCGAATCCGTCCGCCGGCTCCATTCTCTTCCGCTTGGAAGGGAGTGGGTTGTGGCACGCGGTGCCCGGTCCGGGGGGCGTGGGTGCCGGGGGTTGGTGACGTTTTTGGTGACGAATTGCGCTTGCAATCGTCACCTTGGCGAACCATGATGCACCTTGTGAAACCTACAGGCAAAGCAACCGGCATTTGGAGAGAGCACGGCGTGACAATCCGCTATCGTGACGGGCGCCGGTGTCCATGGATGATTGACGTGGGGCGCGGCGGTTTGCGGATCCGTCGGCACTACGCGACGGAGGCGGAAGCGAGGGCGGCGGCGGTGGAGCTGTCGGCCTCGTTCACGTCCTCCGGGGTGCAAGGCTACTCGCTCACGCTGGAACAGCGCCAGGACGCCGAGCGGGCCTTGGCCCTGCTCGGTGGTCGGTACACACTCGAAGAGGCGGCGCGCGGGTTCCTCGCGTCGCTGCCGACTGACGAAACGACGGTCCGCGAACTGTCGGACGGTCTGCTTGCCTCCCTTGCCGCGAACGGGCGACGGCCCCGCACCATCAAGGGACGGGCGCAAATGCTTCGCCCGTTCGTGACCCTCTTCGGGGACCGTCCCGCTGCCGGCATCGGCTACCGGGAACTCGAGGACTGGCTTCTCGAAATCGGCAAGGGTATGTCGCCCTCCTCGCGGAATAACTACCGCATCGCCGTCGGGACCCTCTTCGAGTACGCGGTCGCCCGTGGGTGCTGCGTGTCGAACCCTGCCCGCCGTCTGCCGGTCGCCTCGCGCGACGAAACGCTCCCGGAGGTTTTCACGCCGGACCAGGCGTCGGCGCTCATGCGCTCGGCGGTCGATGTCGACGGTGGCCGCATGGTGCCCTACTTCGCCCTCGGCCTCTTCGCCGGTCTCCGTCCCGAAAACGAGTTGCGGCGGCTTGACTGGCGCAACGTGGATTTGCGTGGGCGGATGATCCGCGTGCTACCGGCGACGGCGAAGCGGCGCCGGACGCGGTTCGTCCGCATCGTCGACAATCTGGCGGCGTGGCTCAAGCCCTATGTCCCGGAGTCGGCGGAGGGGGCGGTGTTCTTCTCGCGCCGGATGTTCCGGCGCATCATCGACGGCGCAAGCGTCACGTGGACAAAGGACGTGATGCGGCACTCCTTCGCAAGCTACCTCCTCGCCCAGTCCGGGGACGCGGCGGATGTCGCCGCGCAACTCGGACACACGCAAGGCTCGAGCGTCCTGTGGGACCACTATCGGGCGCTCGTCTCGGCCGAAGATGCGGAACTGTTCTTCGGAATCTACCCCGCCGCGGCTGGCAAGTCCGGCGGGCGTCGACGCGGCTCGCGGCGCTGACGCCCGTGGGACCAGGGCAACCCCCGCACTTGCGAAAAACGGGGCGCGGGTCCCCTTCCCGCCAGCCCCCCCGAAAAATTTTCTTGTTTCGTTGACCTTGTAAAACCTTCGCGCACCTTGCGAAACTGCCGGACCTCGTTGGGCCGGGGAAATCCCTCTCCCTTTTTTGACAAGGGGAAAAAGTGTGCTTTATAGGTAAGCCGCCCAAGCGAATTGTGCGGCTGACAAGTGGCAACGTCGCCAACACGGACGCGGCAACGCTGGGCATGAAAGGAAACCACAATGCCCAAGACCGAAACCACGCCTCTTCTCGAAGCGGACAAGCCCCTGCGCGCTGCGCTCTACTCCATGGCGGGCCAGTTGGCGGATGAGAAGATGAAAGCCGCCATCTGGCGCATCTTGGCGGGCGAGGACGCGCAGCCGAAACCGGCGCTCTCCGACCCTCCCCGGCAAGAAGTCTTGTCCGGGGCCGAAGCCGCCAAGATGCTCCGCGTGTCCCGCCGGACCATCACGAACCTTGCCCGAACCGGGGCCATCCAAGCCGCCAAGTTCCCCGGACGCATCCGCTCTTGCGGGTATGTCCGCGCCAGCATCGAATCCCTTCTTGCAACGAGGAAATCCCAATGAGCGCCAGTCCAGAAAAAGAAAGCCGCCCTTTGGAGCAGGGCGGCGAGAAGTGGGATAGACCCGAACCCTCTTCTGCGGTGCACACTACCACGCCGCTTTTCCCCGTCAAGCCTCCCGCCGACTTCAAGCCGCTCGCGCTGGAGTGGGCGGCGGCGGGCTTCCGCGTCATGCCGTGCGCCCCCTACAGTCACGCGCCACTGGTCCCCAGCGGCTTCGCGGCGGCGTCCTCCGATCCCGATCTCGTCCGCCTCTGGTGGAACATCTGGCCGGCTGCGAACGTCGCGGTTGCCACGGGGCGCGGCCTCGTCGGGCTTCGCCTCAACAATCCTTTCGCCGCGACGTTGTTGAACCAAGCCGGTGCATCTCCGAAGTTCCTGCGGCGGCTCTCGTTCTCCTACCCAATCCGGCATCATGGGCGGGTGTACCTCTTCCGTTCGGATGCGCCGGTCACGTCGCGTCTGCGCGTCCTGCATCCGCGCTCGCACCTCCGCATCTTCGGGGAGGGGGACAGCCTGCTCGTTCCTCCTTCCCGACAGCACTCCTGGACATACTCGTTTCCGGGCCGAAAGCCGAAGGTGCCACCGCTGGCCTCGCTCGCGCCCTGGGCCATCATCGAACCCTACTTGAACGGAGAATGCAAATGACTACCCCCACTGACTGCGTACTTTCCTTCTTGGATGTCGTCGATTTCGAGAAAGACTTTCTCCTCGTTCTCGAAGCTCTTTACATCGGCTTTGGTGTTTCCGAAACTGGACTGCATGCCTATTGCCCATCTCATCTAATGCCACAACTGGACCAAGCCCTTACCTCCCTCAAGCGGAAATGCGAAGAGGAAAAACTTGAGCGTGGTACTTTTCTCCACGCTCCGGATGGACCGGTCCCTGCCGCTCTCGCTTGGCTCGAGAAACGACACGACGAAACCGAGCTTGCTGTTCAAGATTCCGAAGTGAGCGCCGCGGAACAGACCGCCGAAGCCGCTGCCGTCCTCCGTGACGCTTCGCTGGCTTCTCCCCCAAAATCGCCCCGCGTCGAAACACCCTCCGCTGTTCCGCTCGACCTGCCCTCCGATCTCCTTCAGTTGTTGGAGTCGAATCCGGCAGAATTCATTGCCGATCTCGCCCAAGACCACAAAACCGGCAAACTCGACCTGCCGCCTTTCGTTGTCGAGGGAATGTTTCGTTGTGGCAAGTTGGTTATAGTGGCAGCGGATGGCGGTGTCGGCAAATCCTTCTTTGGTGACCAGCTCGCTATTTGTGTCGCCTCCGGCAAGCCCTTCCTGGGACGAAAAACCCGACAAATGCCCGCCCTCTATTTCGACTGCGAGATGGGCAACGCCTCCCAATTCCACCGCCTGGCCGCGCTTGCGTACCATCTTGGTGTTTCCCTTGACGATCTGCCGGTCATCCAGCGGAATGCCACCCCATTCCTGCGATATGTCACGCCCGAATATCTCGAGCGGATTTTGCTCTATGATTGCCACCGCCTCAACCTCAAACTGGGTGACTGCCTCGTGGTGTTTGACAATCTCGCCGCGCTATCTTGTGGGGCCAATGAAAATTCCCTGCAGGATATGTCCCCCGTCATGCGTTGCCTGCGGGAAATCGTCGAGAAACACGGATGCCCCTGCGTTGTGTTCCATCACACAACCAAGGACGGCTACGACCCGCGCGGACATTCTTCCATCCGTGATTCGCTCGACGGCAATTTCCTCATCACCGGAACGGGACCCACATGGTATTTCAAATGCGACAAGGGACGCGATATTTTCCAATTCCCAACGGAGGGTCTTGTCCGTGAATACATCCCCCGCCCCCGATTCCTGCGTTCTCGTGATGAGCTAGACACACAGCAATTTGCTGGTTTCGTTTGGAAGTCTACTGGACCCGTCAAGACGAAGTCGCCGGAGTCCGGCGACAAGCACCAGCAGGGCATGAGCGCTGCCGAAGTCGAGCATTGCCGCGCCGTCGTGCGCTGCTTCCGCTCGCCCGACGAGAAAGTCCCGGCGACGGAACTTCGCGACCGCTACTGCAAGCTCGCCAAGGCGCAGGATCGCACCGCAAAAGCCGCCGTCAAGGATGCTGACACGCACCACTACACCAGCCGCCAAAAGGGCGGAGCGGACGCGCGTGGTGTGCTCCGCACCCTCACTTCGAAGGGCCGCGGCGAGTGGCAAAAGCTCCACGGCACGACGGCGGAAGCGGAGTAGTCCGCGCCGCCGTCGGCCCCCACAATCCAGTCTCCCCCAATCCCCGGTCCCCGCCGGGGATTGGTGCATAGGTGCAAAAGGTGCAATTTCTGCATCCTTGCACCTTTCGCGCCCGCGCCAGTATTGGCTTTTCCTTGCGATAGGTGCAAAAGGTGCAAGCCCGCGCCCGCCCGCGCGCTCAAAAAAAAACTTCTTCAAACCCCAGGACTTCGAGGGCGGTGGGAGGAGGTGTCTCCCCCCCGCCGCGGGGGAGGGGGAGGAGGGGCCCCCCTCCCCCCCCCGGGGGGGAGACGATAACCTCCTACCACCTCCCGGTCCTCGGGGTCCTGGGAAAGGGAAAAAATAGGTGCAACCCCTCCCCCTTATAGTTGCACCTTTTGCACCTTTGCACCTATCGGTCTTTCGGGACCGCGAACGGGGCGGCGTTGGTCGCTGCCGGACGCGGGCGTCGGCGGTGGTCCTCCTGGACCTCCGCGCGCCCGGTCGGGCAGGGGTGGCGGTCGTTAGGCCCGGTCCGCGTCCGCGCCGTAGCCGGGGCGCTTCTTGGGGATGTACCCGGAAAGGATGTCCTTGAATGCGCGGGCGCGGGCGATGGCCGGCGGGTAGCCGACGGCGGCGAGGGCCGCGGCCAAAACGTTGCGGTCCTCCTTCGCCCATTCGTCGTACTCCTGGCGCAAGTCCAAAAGCCAGCCCTCGGGCGTGCTCTTGTGCAACGACATGTCCCACCAGACAATGCACGCGACGTGCGCGCGAATCTGGCGGGGAAACTCGAGGGCGCGCACCTGCGCCTCCCACTTCTCAAACGGTGCTTTTCTCCATTTCGGCGTCGGCATGATACCCTTCTACACCAAGCCGGGCGGCGGCGCAAGCTCGCCGTTCCGGCGGCTGGCACGATCTGGGCTTGACGGCCCGGTGCGCTCTGGTAGAGTGCGCCCGTTCGCCGCTTTTGCGGTGGGCCGTCGAGATAGAAGCCGACGCCAACAGAAAACCACTTTGCCCGTTTGTCATGTGCCGGGGCTCTCGCCTCGCTTCTATCGCATGACTGACGGGTTTTTGGTGAGTACATGAAAAAGCAGAATGCGAAACAGGACACGGACGCGGCGGTGGTCGCGGAACTTCAAAGCCATGACTGGAACGACACCCCTCGGGCATACTCGAAGCGGCTCCAGCAGTTGGCGCGGGACGAAGGAAAGCGCCTCTGGGAAGAGCGCGAAACGTGGGGCGCGGGATGCAAGGGGTTTCTCGACTTCATGCATGCAGGGGAAAAACTGTTTCTTGACGGCCCCTACAACACCCATGACATCAAAGCCGCCTCCGGCCTCGCCCGCTCCCTCGCTTCGCGCCTCGCGAATGTTCCGCCCGAACTTGCGGACGAAGTTCGCAAGGCGGCGCGGCGTCTGGATGCCTTGGCCAACCTCTGCACCCTGTACGTGTTCGGCGTCCGGGAATCCCTGGGCAAGCAACAGGACAAGGCACTCGACGCCGGGAAGATTCCCGTCTGACGCTCCGGCTCCTCCTTGCCCTCATCTGCCCTCTCCCGCTGGCCGGGAGGGGGCTTTCTGTTGTCGGACGGCTCGTTGCCGGGGTCGCGGTCTCCGGCGCGTCTCCGGCCAACGTCGGCGGAATGCGGGGCCTCGGCGCAGTCCACTATCACTCTGGGATTTTCAGGACTTTTACTTCCACCAGTCTTTGACGTCCTGCGCAGCAAACCACGACTGCTCGCGATCCTTGGGAAGCGGCTCGCCGTGAATGATTTCGTAGGCCCTCCGGGCGTAGGCCTCGTTGGCCTTGCGCTCCTTGTGCTTCGCGATTTCGCTCCGGGTCATGTCTTGGGCAATGTAGCCGTGCGCCACTCCCTTCCCCTCCAGCAATCCACGCGCCGCCCAGCTCATTTCCTTCCCCGTGGCTGCCGGGGCCTTCGCCACCGCGGTCGCGACTTCCCGCGCCCGGACCAGTTCCTGCACCGCCGCCGCCTGTTCCTCCTTGCACCGCAAAAGCAGGGCCTGTTTCTCCATGCTCTTCTTGAACGCGGCTTCCTCTGCTTTGCGGGCGGCTTCTTTTTGGGCCAGCGTCTGGGCGGTCATGCGCCGCACTCTGGCTTTCTCCCATTCCCGGACCGCCACCTCCGCCGCCTCGTTCCTCGCCTTGTACTCCGCGCCTTTCTTCGCCACTTCCCGCTCGGCTTCCGACAGCACCCCTTTTGCCCATGTCTGTTCTGCGGTCGCCCTCGCGGCACCCTTCGTGGCTCCCTTCGCGGCGGTCTTGCCTCCCGCGCCAGCCCCACCTATGGCAAACGATGCGGCCATCACGCCAAGCTCGGCGGCAATCTTCGACACCTTGGAATCCCATCCCGTCTGCTGGTAGGTGTGGGTCATGCCCACCATGTCGCTCAAGCCGAATGTCGCGGAATTGAAGATGTTCGCAATCCCCGCCACCGCGCCCTCCTTGAAGCCGTCCCAGGCGCCTTTCAGAACTTCCGATGTCGAAACCGGCTCCGGCTTGTAGGGGTTCCGGGCTGCGGCGGCGGCGTTTCCGCCGTTCATGCGCGCGAACATCGCGCGGCGTTGTTCTTCGGTCATGGTTTGCGTGGTTGGCATGGTCGTTCTCCTTGGCTTTGCTGCCTTGACTACGCGCGTTCTCGCGAGGTGTCAAATTTGGGCGTATCGCCCCCATTAGCCGCATGGGATTTGTTGGTTTTCGCCTCGGCCGGTTCGCGCCGCAGTCCCCCCACGGGGGACGGCCCCGCAGGGGCGGCGGACAGCAGGGGGGCATGGGTGCACAAGCCGCATAGTCCCCCCGACGGGGGACGGTGCGCGCAGCGCAATGCGGAAAGGGGGCCCGCGAAGGCAACGGAGGAGGGCGGCGACGGAAGGGGAGGACCTAGGAGCGCCAGCGACGACGGGCCGATTCCGTCGACGTTCTCCGGGAGGTGCCGACCATTCGAGACCCGGCTTTGCGGGGCGAGCGGGCCGGGGTCGGGCGCCCTGTAGGGCCAGCAGCATCCCCCCATCAAACCGACGCTCTCCACGGATGGGGGGGTGGTGATGGCCCGGAAGGTGAAGCGGTGAGAATGCGCCCGCCTGTGTCCCCCCTGCCCTCTCTCCCCCTGCCGGACGCCGCATCGAAGAGGGGTTTGGGAGGAAGGGGGTCGGAGGGGGAGGGAGGGAAGGGGGGAAACAGGTTTGCCCCGGCCCATCAATCGAAACGAATCCACCGCATTCCCGACCGACGGAAGCCGGTTGAAGAGGAAACCGGCGCGTCCGGCGGTCGGCGTGCCACCTGCACGCGGGGACGTTGCCGTCGAGGTCTTGTCTGGCTCCGCCGCGCGTTCTTGGTGGCACGCAAAGGGTGGTGAGTTTGGGGGATGGTGGGCGGGTGCCTTGTTTACCGGTCCAAGCACGGGAGGGGCGGCGACGTGCCGGACGGGGGGGCTTGGTCCGGCGTGGAGCCGCCCCGTCGCCGGTCGGCGGACCGCCTTGGGAGTCTGGTGCCCTTGTGGTGCCAGTCTACCAGGGCGAGGACGCCGGACGGCGGGAAACGGAACGGCGGAACGATGAGTCGCCCGGAGTGAAGGTCGGACGGGAGCGGAGCGCCGTGGGCGGGAACACCTGGACCGCCGCCGGCGGCGAAGCGGACGGGAGACCGCAACGGAGCGGAGAGTCTTCGTGGAGCCGCACCGCATCGGGGGGGCAGGGTGTCGGGGCGGCAGCCATGAGGGAGGCGGGTGGGCGCTTCTCGGCCGATCCTGCGGGCCGGCGGAGGCGCGTAGCGGTGGAGCCGTCCCGCGTGTCGGCCGTCGGTCGCGCCCGATCCGCGCGCGGCGCGTGTCGGGCGTGGAAATTGGGGGGACGGCCGGAGCGGGAATCCGTTGGCGGGACGCCGACGGATCCAGAGCGGAGGACGTAGCCTTGCGGGGGGGGTGGGGGTATCGGGGGCAAGCCCCCGTGCCGCGGGGTTCAAGGGGGCGCGTAGCCCCCTCGGCGGGGGGAAAGGGGCGCGCAGCCCCTGGGCGGGGGCTCCGGGGCGCGTAGCCCCGAAAGCAGGGGCGGGGGCGCAGCCCCGAAGCCGCAGGGGCTAGGGGCGTCAGCCCCAGTCGGGGGGAGAGGGGGCGTGCCCCCCTTGCCGGGGGGTAAGGGGCGCGTAGCCCCAGCCTGCCGCCGCGCGCAGCGCGTTCGCGGCTGCGAGGGGGCGAGGGGGCGAAGGCCCCCCGTGGGAAGCGTGGGAAGGGCGCCAGCCCGCGTCCCACGCGCCGCAAGCCGGGAGGGCGGCAGGGCGTCGGCCCGCGTCCGCCCGTCGCCGCGTGAGCGGCGGGAAAGGGGTGAGCGCCCGCCCCCTGCGGAGCGCCAGCGACAAGGGGGGCCGGAGGGACGCGCAAGCGGCCCGGAGTGGGGCGCGGTCGCCTTTGGGGGGGCGGGGGTACGGGGGCTGTGCCCCTGTAGTACGGAGACGGGAGGGGGGGTGCGCCCGCCCCCAGAGGAGCGCCAGCGACGAAGGGGGTCGAGCCGACGCGCCAGCGGCGGCGAAGTGGGGCGCAATCCGCTTTTGCCTCCCTCGGGGACGCGGAGCGTGGGGAAGGGGTGTGGGGGAACGGGCGGAGGGGGTTCCCCCACAAGTGGCAGGGGCGGGCCGGTCGTGGCCCGTCCCTGCTCTGTTCTCAATCGCCCCACTCGACGGGGACGGCATCGTCGACGCCTCGGGTGAGGCTGCGCAAGTCCACCTCGGCACGCCAAACCCGCACCCAAAACCCTACAAGCTCGCCAAAGCGCACCCCGCCCTTTTCGGTGCTGTGCTCGCGCTCGGTCTCGATGGCGTAGGCCTCCGCTTGCGAGGGCCATTCGCACCTGCACTTGTCGGGGTTCGCCCGTGGCCCTCCCTTGTGGGAGTAGTCCGGCGTTCTGTCGGCGTTCATGTAGTAGGCGCGGCAATCAACGTAGAGATTCGGCCCGCGGGCCTTGTCTCGGAGGAATCGCGCCAGTTCTTCACGGGTCAACAGGCGGTCCGGGTCGGTGACTGCTTCGAGGGTCATGTAGATTTTCATCGGTGGGCCTCCTCAAGAAATGATGCCGTCGGCGTAGAACGCCCCGCGCGAGCCTGCAACCGTCGCGGCCTCCATCACGCGCGCGAACGTCGCCAGGACGAAAGCAAAAGCCTTGTCTTCGCAGTAGCCCAGGGCGGCGACCTCTTCGAGCGTGGTCTTTTCGGTGATGTCCCCATCTGCCACCCCAGCCTCCAGCCAAAGGCTAAAATCGTCCTCGTCATTGACGCATCGGGCGACCAGTTCCATAGCCTTAACAAGGCGGGCGCGGCGTTCGGTTTTCTCGTTCATCGTGGTCATGGTGTCGTGTCCTTTCTGCCGGGGGTCCGGCGGTTCATTTTTCAAACAGGGGGAGGGCCGCGGTGGCTTCCACGTCCAAGTCCGGGAGCAGTCGCGCGGGGGTGTTGGTGGTGTTGGCGAGGGCCAGCAGGGCCGCACCGGGAAGCGCTTCGAGGGCGGCGCTTGCGGTGGCGCCCGTGTCAATGACGTTATCGAGGATGACGGTGGGGCGGTCCGTCGGCGGTGTGCGGATGGCGCGCATGGAGATTCGGGCGGGCTTCTGGCCGCGCTTCTTCTGGGTGTAGTTCGCTTCGTGGGGATTGGAGCGGAGCGCGTCTAGGACTTCGGCATCTGGCGCGAGGGCGGCGATGGCGTCCGCGAGTGCCCGGATGGTCGTGGGGTAGCCGTGGCGGGACGGCATGGGGACAATGACGGCACGGCGCGGAAGCAGGGGCGCGAGGCGGCGGGCGCTCTCCTCAATCGCCGCGAGCGCACCGCTCTTGACTTCGCGGGCGAGGTTCCGGAGGACTCCTTCGTAGCTGCCAAGCGTGCGCACCTGGGCGGGCCGGGCCGGACCGGCGGGGCGCGGCGCGTCGTTGTCGGCCGGTCTGCACCAGGCTTGCCGTCCGTTGTTCCATCGGTAGCCGTTCGCGGCGAGCATGGCGCGGTGTGGGTAGGTCGCGCCCCATACCCACACAAAACCCTCCGCCACCTTCGAGCGGACGCCGGGAAGGGTTTCCACGCCGTCAAGGGCGGGCGTTTTTCGGATAGCTTTTGTGGGTCTCGCCCCTCTCTTCATCTGCGAGACTTCGAGCGTCCGGGGGGCGGCATTCTGGGGGAGAAAGCAAATGGACAAGGTGGTTTCGGTAGGGTTCATGTAGGTTCTCCTGTTTTTTTCGGTAGCCTTTGTTGGGGTGGCTCGTTGCCCTCTCTTCACCCGAACAGGCGTGCCGGTCCCGATCCCCTGGCCGGGGTCCCCTCGGGGTGGCCAAAGGGGTTCGGGATGATTTTCGGAAAGCTCAACTGGGGGGGAAAGGGGATGCCCCGCCCCCTGCGGAGAGACAAGGGGGGTCGAGCGTAGCGAGTGGGGCGCTTGCGCCCGCCCCCTGCGGAACGACAAGGGGGGTTGAGCCGCCCCGCGGCGAAGTGGGGGCGTCCCCCCGTCGGAGACCCTTACTTTCCGAAAATCAAGGTAGCCGGGTGGAGAGAGGGCAATGGGCCACCCCCGCCACCAAAAACAGGAGAACCGAAATGGACCCGGACGGAACCACCCCGCCGCATTCCCCCAGAATGCCGTCCCCCGGACGCGATACCTTATTGGGCTGGCACGATTCCGGCACGGGTTGGCACGATTCCACCGCGGGCGCTCCGGACGCTCCCTCGCTTGGTGACGTTTGGTGACGCCTCAAGGTGTGAAAAGGTGCCAAAAGGTGCCTTTTCGGCCTCTCCCGCGGAACTTGCGATTTCCGCCAAAAACTACGCAAGCGCGCTCTCTGCAAGGAGTAGCGCGCTTGTCCCCTCCACCCCCTTTCCCCCGTTCATGTCATTTGTAATCAGCAGGTCGTCGGTTCGAATCCGACCGCCGGCTCCATCATTTTTCGGGCGCCTTCCCGCCTCCCTACTCCCATCGCGACACCGGCCGCGGGTCGTACGCCGCCCGCAGTCCCTCCCCGACGAACACGCCCGCGAGCATCACCGCGAACAGCGCCAGCGCCGGATACAGCGCCAGCCACCACGCCCACGGGAACTCCTGCGCCTGCGCCAGCAGCTCGCCCCAGCTCGGCGACGGCGGCGGCAGTCCGAAGCCCAGGTAGTCCAGCGCCGCCATCGACCCGATCGCCCCCACCAGCTGGAACGGGAAGAACGTCACCAGCGGCACCAGCGCGTTCGGCAGGATGTGGCGGAACACGATCTTCGGTCCCGACAGCCCGAGCCCCTGCGCCGCCTCCACGAACGGCTGTTTCCGCAGCCGCAAGAACTCGGCCCGCATGTAGTGCGAAATCCCCACCCAGTTGAACAGCGCGTACACCCCCAGCAGCAGCCCGAACCCCTGCCCGTACACGCTCCCCAGCAGAATCAGCACGTACAAGAACGGCAGCGACTCCCAAATCTCGATCACCCGCTGCCCCACCAGATCCACCGCCCCCGCGCAATACCCCTGCACCGCCCCCGCGAGCGTCCCGAGCCCCATCGTCGCGACCACCAGCAGCAGCCCGAACGACAGCGACGTCCGCAGCGCGTACAGCATCCGCGCCGCCACGTCCCGCCCCGACGAATCCAGCCCCAGCGGATGCCCCTTCACCGGCCGCATCGGGAACCGAACCTCCTCCCGCGACTCCCGGTGCGTCCATCCCGGCGTGCCCGGCGGCGGGAACCCCTCCGGCCACACCGGATTTTCCACATCATCCACCACCGCCTTCAGCGTCCCCCCCGCCACCGGCGCCTCCCGCCACGTCACCCGCACCCGCGACGGCGCCGCCCCGCGCGGCTCGTACGGCGAAAGCGCGACCGTCCGCCCCCCCTCCACCGCCCCCTCGACGGCCCCCGCCGCCTTGTCCGCCCGCCGCGCCGCCAGCCCCTCCCGCACCGCATCCGGCAGCGCCGCCTCGTCCACGACTCCGCCCCGTGCCAGCCCGAACCGCTCCGCCTCCCCGCCGACGCGCACGATCCGCCCCTCCCCGTCGATTTCCGCATACGCCGCATGCTCCTCCGGAACCGCCACCACCGTCTTGACCTTCGGCAGCTCGATCGACCCCGCCGGAACGCTCTCCAGCGGCCCCCACCGCAGCAGAGGCCACACCACCACCGCCCCCTCGAACGCCCCCGCCTTCTCCAGCGCCCGCCAATCCGGCCGCGTCATCCGCCCGCTCCCGTTGAATGCATCCTCCGGATAGAACTTCACCACCGGCCAATAACACTTCCCCCCCATCCGCACGAACAGCGGCCTGTCGTTCGCGATCCACTCCGAAAACAGACTCACCCCATACCCCGCCACCAGCACCCAGAACGCCCACCACGCCCGCCGCATCCCCCGAAACCTCGCCCACCGCCGCTTGGTGATCGGGTGAAGCCTCATATTGATTCTCCGCATCTTTTCACTTTTCACTTTTCTCTGTTCTCTATCCGTCGTTGCCGGAAGAACCCCTTCAGCACCGCCGCGCACTCCCCCTCCAGCACGCCCGGCAGCACCTCCGCGCGGTGGTTCAGTTCCGGCGTCTGCAAAATCTTGAACCGCGACACCGCCCCGCCCCTGAGCGGATCGCTCACCCCCCACACCACGAGCGGAATCCGCGCCAGCACGATCGCCCCCGCGCACATCGGACACGGCTCCTTCGTCACGTACAGGATGTGCCCCTCCAGCCGCCAATCCCCCGCCGCCGACGCCGCCTGCGTGATGGCCAGCACCTCCGCATGCGCCGTCGGGTCCTTCAGCGTCCGCGTCTGGTTCCACGCCTTCCCCACCAACTGCCCCGCCGCGTCGTAAATCACCGCACCGACCGGCACCTCCCCCTCCTCCGCGGCCCGCCGCGCCTGCCCCAGCGCCAGCCGCATCCGCTGCTCGTGCAGGAACCGGAACTCCTCCCCCATCGCATCCGCCAGCCACCCGTTCACGCCGCCCTCCTTCCGCCATCGAAGTTTTCCAACCATTGGAAAAAAAGTTTCCAACCATTGGAAAAAATTTTTCCAATCATTGGAAAACTTTTCCGCCGCCAGTCCCACTCGATTCCATCGAAAGAATCGATTTTTTCGATACAATCGAAATTCATCCTTGTCCCCCTTTGTCCTGTTTGTCTTTCGAAAAATCCGTTTCCTTCAAAAGTTGTGCCGAGTTGTTTTTCCAAGTTGTCAAAATTGTCGTTCTGGATTTTCAATTTTGTCCATCTTGCAAATTTGTTTCTTGTTTTGTTTCTTTTGTTTCCCCCTTTTCCACCCTCACCACCCTGAACCCCACGTCCCTCCCCCTGTACCCCGCCGGGAACGCCTGCCGCTTCTCCACCCGCAGCGACGCCGCATCCGGCTCCGACCACGCCCCGCCGCGCGCCTCGTCCCCGTCCGCGACCCACTCGAACACGTTTCCCGCCATGTCGCGCAGCCCGTACCCGTTCGCCGGATACATCCCCGTCCGCGGCGCCGGCGCCAACGCATCCACGCACGCCATCTTACGCGGCTCCCCGCCCCATCCCCACGGCCACGGCGCCCCGCGCACGCCGCCGCGCGCCGCCCACTCCCACTCCGCCGACGTCGGGAGCCGCACCGTCCGCCCCTCCCGCTTCCCGAGCCACGCCGCATACCCCTCCGCCTCCGCGCGCGACACCTCCGATACCGCCGCCCGCCGCGACACCCCGCGCCGCACCTGCCACTTTCCGTCCTCCCCCCGCTCCAGCTGCGCCGTCTCCGCGAACCCCGCCGCACCGCCGTCGTTCAGCCACTCCGCGAACTCCCCCGCCGTCACCTCGCACCGCCCGAACTCCAGCGCCGCCCCGTCCCCGCCCGGCACCGGCGGCACCCCGCGCCACGCCCCCCCGCAGCCGCCGCACAACAGCGCCAGCGCCACCAGCGCACCTGACCATTGATCGCCCATGCCTCGTCCACTCGTCGTTTCGTTGTCTCGTCGTCCTCCAACCATTCAACCGCATCCGGCTTTGACAATCCAGCGGAAATTCGCATAATGGCCGCCGAACCATCCAACCAAGGATCGACCGATGACCGCGAAAAAATCCAAGTGCTGTGGCAACCACGCCAAACTCCCCCTGACCGTCCTGCTGGGCATCGCCCTGGCCGCGGCCGCGGGCTTCGCCTCCCGCGCCGAACTCGCGTGCGCCGACTGGGCCGCGCTCGCCGCCATCGGCATCGCCGCCGCCCACTTCATCCTCTCCGCGGCCGACGCCATCCGCATCTGCCTCGCCGTCAAGTCCGGTCCCCTTCCCGACGGCTTCGAGCCCGCCGACCGCGCCGTCGCCGCCGAGCGCGCCGCCGCCCTCGCCGGACGCACCCCTCTCCACGCCCGCCTCCGCCATCTCCTGACCGCGTGGGGCTCCGGCGCCACCGGACCGCAGGTCACCGCCATGGCCTCCGCCCAGAACGTGCGCGCCCAGACCGTCCTCGCCGCCGAGACCGCCGGCATCGTCGCCCTCGCCCTGATCTCCTCCGGCTTCGGCCCCGACCAGGGACTCCTCCAGGCCGGCACCGCGGTCGCCGCCCTGAACCTCCTCCTCGGCATCGTCCGCTTCCAGCAGACCGCCTGCATCGCCGGCTACATCGAAGGCCGCCTGCTCGCCCGCATCGGCAACGACACCCCGGCCGCGGCCGCCGCCGACTTCGCCAAGGCCGCCAAGGAAGCCGCCTCCGCCTCCGCCGACACCCTCGCCGCCGCGCAGGAAAAAGCCTCCGCCCGCCTCGCGCAGGCGCAGGACGCCATCGCCAAGCAGCTCGACCGCATCGCGGGCCTCGCCTCCACCATCGACCAGACCCTGCAGCTCCAGAAGTCCGTCGACGGCACCCTCAAGGGCGTCACCGCCGCCGAAGAATTCAAGTCCACCCTCCTCGAACTCAAGCGCCATCTCGCCGACTCCGACCAACTCCTCAAGAACGCCGCGCGTCCCCGCACCCTGCGCCTCGTCGAGAACCCCGGCGAAGACTGATTCCCTTCCCATGGAAGCCCCTTCCCACCCGGCGGCGGAGCCCACTCCGCCGCCGTTTGTTTCCCCCGCCAAGCCCCTAGGTTCTCTAGGTTCTCTAGACAATCTAGGATCTCTAGACCATCCAGAGCCCTTGCCCCCCGGCCTCTACCTCGTCGGCACCCCCATCGGCAACCTCGAAGACATCACCCTGCGCGCCCTCCGCGTCCTGCGCACGGCCACCTGCATCCTGGCCGAAGACACCCGCCACACCCGCCCGCTCCTCGACCGCTACGCCATCCACACCCCGCTCCTCTCCCTCCACAAATGGAACGAGCGCGCCCGCGAGTCCGAAATCCTCGCCCGCATCCAATCCGGCCAATCCCTGGCGCTCGTCACCGACGCCGGGATGCCCGGCATCTCCGATCCCGGCGCCCGTACCGCCGCCGCCGTGCGCGACGCGGGGCTGCCCGTGACCGTCATCCCCGGCCCGAGCGCCGTCACCTCCGCCATCGCCCTCTGCGGATGCAGCAGCACCCCGGCCTTCCGCTTCGAAGGCTTCCTCGACCACAAGACCGCGACCCGCCGCCGCCGTCTCCGCGAACTCGCGGACGAACCCTGCCCCATCGTCTTCTACGAATCCACCCACCGCATCCTGAAACTCCTCGACGAAGTCGAAGAAGAGCTCGGGCCCGGCCGCCGCCTTTTCATCGCCCGCGAACTCACGAAGAAATTCGAAGAAACCCTCCTCGCCCCTCCCCCCGCCCTCCTCGCCCACTACAAAACCCACTCCCTCAAGGGCGAATTCACCGTCATCCTCCTCCCCGCCTGACGCACAGCGCCCACCTCCCCCACCCCGCCGCCCATGCCCGACATCCTCCGCTTCGAGAACGTCTCCTACGCCTGGCCCGGCATGGTCGCCCCGCTGCTGGAGCACCTGACCGTGCAGTTCGACCGCGGCTGGACGGGCATCGTCGGCGCGAACGGCTGCGGCAAGACGACTCTCCTGCGCCTCGCCTCCGGCGAACTCGCCCCCTCCGACGGCACCGTCGCCCGCCCCGCCTCCTGCCTGTACGTTGTCCAGCGCACCGACGATCCCCCCGAAGGGCTCGACGCCTTCTTCGCGGCCGACGACGCGCACGCCTGGCAGGTCCGCGCCGACCTCGACATCGGCGACGACTGGGACGCCCGCTGGGACACCCTTTCCCACGGCGAACGCAAGCGCCTGCAAATCGCGATCGCCCTCTGGCGCGCCCCCGGACTCCTCGCCCTCGACGAACCCACCAACCACCTCGACGCCGCCGCCCGCGCCACCCTCCTCGCCGCCCTCCGCCGCTACCCCGGCACCGGCCTCCTCGTCAACCACGACCGCGCCCTCCTCGACGACCTCTGCGCCAAATGCCTCTTCATGACGCCCCCGACCGCCACCCTCCGTCCCGGCGGCGTCACGCAGGGCATGGAACAGGACCGCCGCGAACAGACCGCCGCCCGCTCGCGGGATGACGCCGCGAAGCACGCCGCCGCCCGCCTCCGCGCCGCCGCCCAGGAGCGGCGCGAGGAAGGCGAACGCATGGCCGCCCGCACCAAGGCCCTCACCCGCAACGCCAAGCGCAACCCCCACGACCACGACGGCAAGGAAGTGCGACGCCTCGCCAAACTAACCGGCAAGGACGCCTGGGCCGGCCAGCAGTCCGCCGCGCTCGCCAAGCGCGCGGCAAAGGCCCAGTCCACCCGCGCCTCCATCACCGTGCGCAAGGAATACGCGACCGGGTTCTGGCTCGACGACGCCGACGTATCCCGCCGCAACGCCCTCCTCCGCATCCCCGCCGCCGAAATCCCCCTCTCCCCCGGACGCCGCCTCGCCCACCCCGCCCTCGAGATCGCCCCCACCGACCGCATCGCCCTCACCGGCCCCAACGGCGCCGGCAAAAGCACCCTCCTGCGCGCCATCCTACCGCACCTCAACGTGCCGGCGGAGCACCTCATCCACATCCCGCAGGAAATCACCGCCGCCGAATCCGTGCGCATCCTGGCCGACGCCAAGCGCCTCCCCGACGCCGTCCTCGGCGACGTCATGCGCCGCTACTCCCGGCTCGGCTCCCGTCCCGGCCGCCTCCTCGAATCCGCGCAACCCTCCCCCGGCGAAGTCCGAAAACTCCTCCTCGCGCTGGGCATCGCGCGCGGACCGCACCTCATCGTGATGGACGAACCCACCAACCACCTCGACCTCCCCGGCATCCTTTGCCTCGAAGACGCCCTGGCCGCCGCCCCCTGCGCGATGCTCCTCGTCAGCCACGACGACCGCTTCCTCTCCCGCCTCGCCCGCAAACGCTGGCACATCCAGGACACCTCCCCCGCCCTCGCCACCCTCTCCGTCCGCCACTCCTACCCCTGACCGTCCCGCGCGCGGCCGTATCCGTTTTGGGAGGGCCGCGCTCTGTCGCGGCCGAGCGAACGGTGTGTCCCTATCATGTCCGTGAAGCGTCCTGTGGAGACGGCCCGGACGGAAGCCGGGCCCTCCCCTGATGCGGTCACACCATTGTTGCACCCGCCCACGGCGTTGCCGTCTTTTCCACCACGGACGCGCGGAAGCGCGTCCCTCCCGCTACGCTCTCCACGGGGAAGGCCGCGCTTCGTCGCGGCCGCGCGGACGGGATGTTCCTGGCACGTCCCTGAAGTGCCCTGAGGCGACGGCCCGGACGAAGCCGGGCCCTCCCGAGACAAAGTTTTCCCCCTCATGAAACCGCGTTTCCCATGCCCCGTGCACGAACTCCTTTTTCCCGAATGCCGGTCAGACAAGCTCCGCCCACCCATGGGACAAGCCCGCCCGCTCTCCTTTCTCCTATGCCTGCGGTGCAAAACACGGAGCGCGCGGAGAAAGGAGTCCCGGGAAGTTTCACGGGGGGAACTTCGCACTTCCAAAAACGTCCCGCCCAAGCGTTTGTCCAGCGTTTTCGGGTGCGAAGTCTCCTCCAACAAACGCTCTCTCCAAAAACTCTCCGTGTCTCCGTGCCTCCGTTCCCTCCGTGTCTCGCGCCGCAGGCCCCTCCCTCAAGGGATACTCCTTGTCTGATCGGCATTCTCCTTTTTCCCCCCGTGCCCCCGCCCCATCAAAACGCTTCCACGGCCTCGTCCGGCGCCGGCTCCCAGCCTTCGTCCCCGGGCGCGCTCACGTAGCGGAGCGTGTCCTCCGCGTCGCCGGGACGGATGTCGAGGTAGTGGATGACGGGTTCGGCGATGAAGCGGAACACGGGCGCGGCGCTCACGCCGCCGGTGCGCAGCGGGTGCGGGTTGTCCAGCACCACGATGATGCCGATCTGCGGCTTGTCCGCGGGGATCAGCCCCATGAACGAGGCCATGTTCTTGGTCTTGCTGTAGTGGCCGTTCTCGAGCTTTTCGGCGCTGCCCGTCTTGCCGGCGATCGCGTAGCCGTCGATGGCCGCCCGCGTCCCGGTCCCGCCCGGCTGCGTCACCGACACCAGCATCTCCCGCATCAGCCGCGCCGTGCGCTCGGTGATCGGCCGCGAGACGGACTTCGGCCGGTGTTCCTCGATGACGGTGCCGTTGGCGTCGACGATCTTCGAGACGATGTACGGGCGCATCAGCACCCCGTCGTTGCCGATGCAGCAGAGGGCGTTGAGGATTTGCAGCGCCGTCACCGCGACGGTGTGCCCCATCGCGATGCGGGTGATGTCCAGCCCGCTCCAGCGGTTCACGGGCGCCAGCAGGCCGCCTTCCTCGCCGGGCAGCTCGATGCCGGTCTTCCGGCCGATCCCGAACGCGCGCAGGTAGGAATCCAGCTTGCGCTCGCCGACCTGCACCGCGATCTTCGCCGCGCCGACGTTCGAGGACTTGCGCAGGATGCCCGTGACGTCGAGCTCGCCGTACGGGTGGAAATCCTTCAGCGGCCGCCCCAGATACGTCCACCGCCCCATCTCGCAGTCGAACACGGTGTTGCTCGCGACCAGCCCTTCGTTGATGGCGGCGGCCACCGTCAGGGTCTTGAACACGGACCCCGGCTCGTAGTTGACGGCGATGGCCCGGTTGCGCCGCTGCTCGGCCGTGCTCTTCGGGAAGGCGTTGGGGTCGTAGCACGGTCGGCACGCCATCGCGAGGATCTGGCCCGTGCGGACGTCCTCGACGACGGTCCACGCCGCGTCGCAGTGGAACTCCTCCAGCGCGTGGTCCATGCCGCGTTCGGCGAAGTGCTGGATGTTCTGGTCGAGGGTCAGGTGGATGTCCGCGCCGGCCTCGGGCAGCACTTCGAGCAAGCGCCGGCCGTAGATTTCGCGGCGCAGCCCGTCCCGCTGGCTCTTGCGCAGCCCGGCGCGCCCATGGAGCATGTCGTCGAACCGCTGCTCCACCCCCGCGCTCCCCACCCCCTCGGCGTTGGAGAACCCGATGACGTGGCACGCCTCGGCCCCCAACGGATAGTACCGCACCTCGGACGGGCGCGAGAACACCCCCTTCATCTGCAAGCGCATCACCGCCGCCGCCTGGGCCTCGCCAAGCTTGCGGGCCACCGGCTCGTCGCGCCGCCCCGGCTTCTTCGCCCGCGCGAGGATTTCGCCGCGCGGCACGCCCAGCAGGCGCGAGAGGTGCATGGAGACCGCGTTCACGACCTTGTTGCTCTGCAGCACCTGCGGGTCGATGTGGATGTCCACCGTCGGCAGGTCCTGCGCCAGCAGGTTGCCGCGCCGGTCGTAGATGCGCCCGCGCTGCGACCCCAGCTCCATGTCGAGCTGGTGCAGCCGCTCGGCCTTGGCCTTCAGCGAGGTGTTGGGCCCCAGGTGCAGCCACCCCAGCCGCACGAACAGCCCCATCCAGACCAGCACCACGGCCAGCGAGATCAGGATGCTCTTCCACCTGTAGCCGTTGTCGGTCATGGGGTTGGCCTCCCCGTTCCCCCGCCCGCGTCAGCGGGCCTGGGCGTATTCCACGGCCTCGTCCGGTTTCTCCACGTGCAGCCGGATGATGTCCTTTTCCTGCGGCCAGTCCATCTGGATCCCGTACTGCGCCATCAGCAGCTCCATGTTGCGGAACGACCGGGCCTGCGCCCAGTTCTGCTCCTCGGTGGCCACCTGCTTGAGCAGGTCGGCCTTCTCCTGCTCGGCCGCCTTGATCTGCCGGCCCAGCTCCTCGCAGTTGTTCGCGATGCCCAGGTACAGCAGCACCAGCACCAGCGCCACCACGCCCAGCACCGCGCCGCGCAGCATCGCCGTCCCTCCGCCCTTCACGTGGTTACGCCTGTTCTTGTTCGCCATTTCGTTCCGTCCTTTCGATCACCCGCAGCTTCGCCGACCGCGCGCGCGGGTTCCGCGCGGCCTCCTCCTCCCCCGCCGCGACCGCCCGGCGGTCGGTCCGCCGCCCCCGCGGCAGCTGCCCGCACCAGCGCTCGCCGCCCATCGGCAGCGACTCCATGCGGCCCTCGTGGGCCGCCATGAAATGTTTCACCCGGCGGTCTTCCAGGCTGTGGAAGCTGATGACCGCCAGCCTTCCCCCCGGCGCCAGCAGGTCCAGCGCCGCCGGCAGCGCCCGGTCCAGCGCCGCCAGCTCGCCGTTGACCGCGATGCGCAGCGCCTGGAACGTTTGCGTCGCCGGATGGATGCGCCCGCGGCGCCCGCCCTTCGCGCGCGAA
The DNA here is from genome assembly GCA_017540905.1 of Kiritimatiellia bacterium. Classification (GTDB taxonomy): domain Bacteria; phylum Verrucomicrobiota; class Kiritimatiellia; order CAIQIC01; family Lenti-01; genus CACXEY01. The sequence goes on from JAFYAC010000029.1 coordinate 35,426, forward strand.
ACCAGCTCCGCCAGCTCCCCCGTCGTCGTGGGGAGCCGCCCCTCCGACCGCGCTTCCGCGATGGCCTTCGCCAGGCGCCGCGCCGCCGGCTCCTCGCCGTATTCGCGGATAATCCGTGCCAGCTCCGCCTCGTCCAGCCGCGCCAGCAGCGTCGCCGCCGTCTCCCCCTGCCGGTCGTCCATGCGCATGTCCAGCGGACCGTCCTTCATGAACCCGAACCCCCGCTCCGGCCGGTCCAGCTGCATGCTCGAAACCCCCAAATCCAGCAAAATCCCCGCCACCGAGCCGATGCCCATCCTGCGCGCCACTTCCGCCATCCCCGAAAACTCCGCGCGCACCACCACGGCGCGATCGCCGAAGCGCTCCAGGCGCTTCTTCGCCAGCTCCACCGCGTCCCCGTCCCGGTCCAGCGCCAGCAGCCGCGCCCCTTCCCCCGCCGCGTCCAAAATGGCCTCCGAATGCCCGCCCGCGCCCGCCGTCCCGTCGATGTACCACGTCCCCGGCGCCACGGGCCCCCGCGGCACCAGGCGCTCCACCGTCTCGCGCAGAAGGACCGGAATGTGCGGCGCCGGCGACTCCACGATGGCCTCCCCCCGCCCCCTCAGACGAACCAGACCTGGCCGCGCTGGGTGCGCAGCTCGCGCTGGTTCAGGCGGATGCCGCCGCGGTCGTCTTCCACCACCGCCGCGGCCCCTTCGAACAACTGGAAATGCGGCCGGAGAGCACGCAGGGGAACGGAAAACCTGCGTGTCTCCTCCGGGCCGCTGAGAATCGACTGGCTCATCACCAAATGCCGCGCGATCGACCGGCTCGCCGCCACCGCCGCCGCCGGGGCCGCCGCGACGGCCACCGCCCGCGCCTTCGGCACCGCCATGTCCAGCGTCGACGCGCGCGTGACCGTGATCCCCACGATCTTCCCGTTCACCCGCGACTGCGCCGACACCACGGTGTTCGGCACCGTGCGGGGGACCACCTTGCGCGCCGGCTGCCTCACCTCCGCCCGCCCTGCCCCGCCCTCCGGCAGCGTCACCGCCACCTGTCCCTCGTCGTCGAACAGCCGCGCCTGCTCCCCCAGCACCATCGGCAACGCGTCCGCGCCGCCGCCGGCCTCCGTCTCCCCCTCGTCGTCCTCCCGGTCCCACCAGCGTTCCGACGCCGCGCGCCGGCGCGGAGCCGCCTCCCCGCCGATGCCCAGGAAAAACCGCCCAAGACCGTCTAGAATCCGATGGATGCCGCGGCTTCCGCGAAAGATTGTGGATCGAGTTGCGAATTCTGCCTGTTCCATTGCTCCGGACTCCATAGTTCGAACCGGCCGCCCACGCCCACCAGCTCCACCTGCCCCGTGATCCCCGCGTACTCCAGCAGCCGGTCGCTCACCCGGATGCGGCCCGCGGAATCGATTTCCAGGCGGTCCGCGCAGGAGAAGATGCTGCGGATGAATTGCTGGGCCTTCGCGTTGGCGACGGAAATCGACCGAATCTTGTCCAGCCGGGCCTTCATGTCGCGCGCCGTGAAGACGTAGAGGCAGGGCTGGTCCACGCCCTTGAGCACGAACACGGGCATGCCGCCCGTGGCTTCGCGCCACTCCGCAGGGATGGTCAGCCGCTTTTTGCCGTCCAGCGAGTGGGTATGGCTGCCGACGAACGCGCCCGCGTTCAACAGCTCGTCCAATTCGAATGTGTCTTGGGTTCCCACTTTGCTTTCCTGACGCCCCACTTTCTCCCACTTTCCCCCACACTTGTCAATAGGCGATTCGCCGTTTTGTAATTTTTTTCCTATTCCTTCCCCCGCAACCACTTGCGGCCCCACCATTTTCCGCCTCCCCCCAAAAGCTCCACAACTTATCAACAGCCCCCCGCCCCCCCTGTGCATTCCCTCCCCCGCCCCCACCCTTTCACCCCTCCCCATTCTTTGAGATTATGGAAAAATATGCGTTTTCCAAACCTTTTCCACCATCTTTCCCACCATGAATACCCCGCACTTTTCCCCCTCCCTCCGCCCCCCCACCATCCCCTTGCCCCACCCCCCTGTCGTGCCCGGCACCCCTTCGCCACCCCCGCCACCCAACGCCCCCCTCTTCCCCCCAGCCCAGCCCCCCCCTCGGTAGCCGATCCCCCCATTCATGGGGGGCCTCTTCCTACTGGCAATCTCCCGCCCCCGCCCCCTCTGCCCCCACACCGCCGTGCCGTTCGAGCAACCGCTGGAGGGCGTCCAGGAATTCCGGGCTGGCGGCGCGGTCGCGCCGTCCCTGGTCCAGCAGGAGACGCAACTCTTCCGCCAGACCGTCCTTCACGGGGGGCTGCCACGGAGGGAACACCCGCGCCGGCCCGCGCACCCGGTTCGCGCCGGGCCGCGCAACGCCCGGGAAGCGGGATTTCCCGCGGTAGAGGGCCGCAATTTCGGCGTCGGAGAGCACGGCGGCCCAAATGCGCACCTCGGCAAGCTCCATCGGGCACGGGTGGTCCATCGGGAACTGGACGTGGTCCTTCGCGCCGATGAAGAGGTCGGCCTCCGGATTGTGGTTCAGCGGGTGCGGACAGGGCGTGGTGGCAACGGGTTCGCCATCCACGTAAAGGCGGATCCGCCCTCCGCCGACGCTCATGGCCACATGGTGCCAGATGCCGGGGGCGATGGCCTCCGGGGACGCGGCCGTGGTTTGCACGCCGGCGGGATTGGCGCTGGTGGCGTGCACGGTGCCCTCCCTGCGGATTTCCAGGTGGTAGTCCTCGTTGTTGTAAAAAGAGGGATTGCGCTTGAACACGATGGTGCCGCCGGGCTTGGACATGGGGCGCATGCTCGCGCCTTCACGTTCCGGATCGGCCCCCATCTCCCCGCGGCAGCGCCAAATTCAGCCCCATCCCCACCATCGCCGCCAGCCCGATGCCCCCGAGCGAAAAACTCCCCGCCTTGAAGACCGCCCCCCCGACGCCCAGCGTCAGCACCAGTCCCGCGATCACCAGGTTGCGCGAGTCGGAGAAGTCCACCTTGTGGCGCACCAGGCCCTGGATGCCGACGCCCGCGATCGTGCCGAACAGCATCAGCATGATGCCCCCCAGCACCGCCGGCGGGATGCTTTGCAGGAAGGCCCCCACCTTGCCGAGCACCGAGAACGCGATCGCCGCCAGCGCCGTGATCCGCAGCACGGTCGGATCCGTCACCCGCGTGATCTGCACCGCCCCCGTCACCTCGCTGTACGTCGTCACCGGCGGCCCCCCGGCCAGCGCCCCGAACAGAATGGCCAGCGCGTCGCCCAGCAGCGTGCGGTGCAGGCCGGGCTTGTGCACGAAGTCGCGGCCGGCCACCTGCCCCACCACGTAGATGTCGCCGACGTGCTCGATCACCGTCGCCACCGCCACCGGCATCAGGCACGCCAGCGGCTGCCACGCGAAGCGCGGAAGGCGCGGATGCGCCAGATTCGCCGGCAGCGCGAACCACGGCGCCGCGGCGATGCCCGAGAAATCCACCTTCCCCAGCGCCGCGGCCAGCGCGTACCCCGCCGCGACGCCCGCCAGCATCGGCAGCAGCCGGAACATCCCCCGCCCCCACGAAACCACCGCCACGGCCGCCGCGAGCGACGCCAGCGCGATTCCCCAGTCCTCGGAGGCCATCTTGACCGCGGACGGCGCGAGCGTGAGGCCGATGAGCACGATGACCGGCCCGACCACGACCGGCGGGAACAGCCGGTCCAGGAACCCGGTCCCCCGCCAGCGCACGCACCCCGACGCCGCCAGGTACACCGCCCCCACGCCCACGCAGCCCGCCAGCGCGCCGTCGAGCCCCCACTGCGCGGACGCCGCGAGGATGGGCGCGATGTAGGTGAAGCTGCTGCCGAGGAACACCGGCACCTGCCCGCCCGTGACCGCATGGAAAAGCAACGTCCCCACGCCGGCCGAGAACAGCGCCGTGGCCGGATCGAGCCCCACCAGCAGCGGCATCAGCACGGTCCCCCCGAACGCCACGAACAGGAATTGCACCCCCACCAGCCCCTTCCGCACGGGCCCGAGCGCCCCATCGTCCTTCGGTTTGTCCATCTCCGTCTCCATTCCCCCACCTCTACCATGCCCGCCCCTTCCGCGCAATCCCGCTTTTTCTGACTTTTCCCGTGCGCCCCGCCCCCCCCCTCGCCCCAAAAGTTTCCAATGGGCGGAAAACCCGGCATCGCCCATTTCCCTTCGTCCCCCCCACCTCCCTCCCGCATCCGCCCCGCGCGATATCAAGGAAAATACCCTCTTGGAAGGTGCGGGACGTGGCACCCCTGCCGTTTGAATACCACGGCCCTTGGCTGGCGACCGTGAACATGCTTGACGGAGTGACTGTCAGAAAGATTGGCACGGATTACGACGACAAGTATTACGATGGCAGGGGGGATGGCGCAGCGAAATTCAACGACGAAACTTCATTTTACCAAATCCATTTCGACGACACTCCTGATGAATTGTCTTACATGCTCCGAGGTAATTCGCTTGGCTCATGTATCTGTACGGCAATCCTCGTGCGGGAATCGGCGGATGGCGCGAACTGGAACGTTGTCGCGGAGTATGAGACAAAACCAAAGGATAAGGCCGATTATCTTAATTCCAACACGATTACCAATGTGGCCAATCTCAAACCCGACAGCCGTTATGTGGAGTTCGCCTACAAAGATGCCTCGAAAGGTTTCGGCAGCATCGGCGTGGACGCCATCGTCATCACCAAGGCCGAGGGCGGGGAGCCCGTGAAAACGACGGTCACGGGCGGCAACCTTTCCTTTACCTCGTCACGGTCCCGGACAGCCCCTCGCAGCTGTTCCTCTCGGTCGGCAAGCCGGACATCCCGGGCGAGTAGCCCAGTTTCTTCCCGCCAGAGCAAACAAGGAAAAGTGTAGCCGTATCCTGGGAGGGCCCGGCTTTGTCCGGGCCGTCTCCACAGGGCGCTTCAGGTACATGCCTGAAACACCCCGTCGCGCGGCCGCGACAAAGCGCGTCCATCCCCGCGGAGAGCGCACCGCCCGTTCCGCGGTGGCGGAGGGGGCGCGGCGCGGTGGAACTGGCAAACCGCGGCGGATGTGGTAGAGTGCTCCGCCATGTTGCCCGAACATTGCCAGAAGAACGACACGGTCCCTCCCCGCTCCACCATCGACTCCCTCCTCGCCCGGCTCCGCGGGCTCCGCCCCGCGCGCCCCTTCCGCCTGATGGAAGTCTGCGGCGGGCAGACCCACTCCATTCTCCGGCACGGACTCGACCTCCTGCTCGAAGAACACGCCAACATCCAGCTTCTCCACGGTCCCGGATGCCCCGTCTGCGTGACTCCCGCCGCCTACCTCGACCGCGCCATCGCCATCGCCCGCCTGCCCGGCACCCTTCTCTGCACGTTCGGCGACCTCCTGCGCGTCCCCTCCGGGGCTTCCGGAGACCTCTTCGCCGCGCGCGCCGCCGGCGCCCGAGTCCAGACCTGCCTCTCCCCCCTCGACGCCCTCGACCTGGCCGGAAGGAACCCCTCCCTCCGCGTCGTCTGGCTGGCCATCGGCTTCGAGACCACGGCCCCGGCGCACGCCCTGGCCCTGCGCCTCGCCCGCGAACGCCGCCTGGCCAACTTTTGCGTCCTTCCCTCCCTCTTCCTGCTCCCGCCCGTCCTCTGCGCCATCTGCGCCGACCCCGACACCGCGCCCGACGCCTTCCTCGCGGCCGGACACGTCTGCACCGTCACCGGCCCGGCCCCCTACGAGGCCCTGGCGGCCGAACTCCGCCGCCCGATCGCCATCACCGGCTTCACGCCCGAAGAAATCCTCCTCGGCGCTTGCCATGCCCTGCGCCTGCACGCCGCCGGCACCCCGGCCTGCTTCAACGCCTATCCGTCCGCGGTCCACCCGGGAGGCAATCCCGCCGCCCGCGCCCTCATGCGCGAAACCTTCGTCCCCTGCGACCAGGTCTGGCGCGGCCTCGGCCCCCTGCCCCGCAGCGGCCTGGCCCTCTCCCCCGACTACGCCTCCTTCGACGCCAACGCCCTGCTCCCGCCCGGCACCCTCCCGGCTCCCGCCGCCGCAGGTGGCGCCGGCGCCGACGACGCCCCGGCCTGCCCCGCCTCCAAGATTCTCCGCGGGCTCCTCGCACCGCCCGACTGCCCCCATTTCGGCGGGGCCTGCACCCCCGACACCCCCCTCGGCGCCCCCATGGTTTCCCCCGAAGGCCCCTGCTCGGCCTTCTACCTCCACCGCCCCCGGGTCACTTCTTCAGCCCGTCCTCCAGCCCCTCCGCGTATCTCCCGGCGACCGCCCGCCAGTTGAACACCTCGCGCGCGCGCCGTTCGCCGGCCTCGCCCATCGCCGCCAGGCGGGCCGGGTCGCGCAGCATCCGCACGACGGCCTCCGCCATCGCCTCCGGGTCGCCGGGCGGCACCAGCTCGCCGGTCACGCCCTCTTCGACCGCGTCGGGGATGCCGCCGCAGCGCGTGGCCACGGCCGGAACCCGCCTCAAGGCGGCTTCCAGGACCACGATGCCGAACCCCTCGATGTCGTGCGGCAGGTCGAGGCACGGGAAAACGAACAGCTTCGCGGCCGCGTAGGCCGCCGCGAGGTCCGCCTCCGGCAAACGGCCCAGCAGTTTGACGGAATCCGCCTGCCCCGTCGCGCGGATGGCCTCCTCCAGCGCGCTGCCGATGCGCTCGCTGTGGATGAGGGACGCCCCCGGCTCGCCGCCCACCACCCAGTACTGCGCGTCCGGCAGCTCCGCGCGCACGCGCGGCATCACGTCCCGTATGAATTCCAGCACCCCCTTGCGCTTGACCAGGCGCCCCACCGACAGCAGGACCGGCTTGCCCACCGCTTCCGCCGCGAGCGCCTTCATGGCCGCGCCGGCCTCCGTGCCGGGGGGCGGCGGCGGGGTCACGCCGGGACACACCACGCGGATGCGGCCGCGCTCCAACCGCCGCTTCGCCAGCAGTTCCGCCGTGTTCCGGCTGTTCGCGAAAAGCAACGCCGCCCCGCGCAGCAACGGACGGATGGCCGCCTGGTAGAGTTTGGACTGCAGCAGGATGTCCGACCCGTGCACCAGCACCGCGTACGGCACCCCGAACCGCTTCGACAGCCACCACGCCGCCGGCGCCGACGTCAGGCTCGGGCACAGAATCCAGTCGGGCCGCTCCCCGCGGATGCGCCGGGCCCCTTCGCGGACGGCATGCAGCAGGAAGCGCGGAATGCCCTTCCTGGCCGCCCGCGCCACCTCCACGCTGCCCGCCGCCTCCCGGGCACCTTCCGGGAGGGCCGCCGCCAGTACCGCGACCTGGTGGCCCAGCGAATGCAATCCCTCGGCCACCTGTTCGGCCACCACTTCGATGCCGCCGACCACCGGCGGATAGTTCCAGCTGCAAACCAGTATCTTCATGCCTTCGCCTTTCTCGCCCCTGCCCGACGCGCCTTCATTCCATGAAACCGTTTGTGATGGGCATCCGCCAGCGCGCGGGTTCCAGCACCACGCCCGGCGCCCCCTGCCGCCGCTTGTACTCGCTGCGGCCGACCAAGCGCGCCACCCGCCGCGCCACGTCCTCCGGCACCCCCGACGCAACCAGCTCCGCCACCCCCTCCCGGCCCTCCATGTACCGCTCCAGCAGCGGGTCCAGCACGTCGTACGGCGGCAGCGAATCGCTGTCCTTCTGCCCCGGACGCAGCTCCGCGCTCGGCGGCCGCTCGATGGTGCTCGCGGGGATGACCTCCCCGTCGCCCTGCCCGTTGCGCCAGCGGGACAGCGCGAACACCATCGTCTTGGGCACCTCCTTGATGGGGGCGAACCCGCCGCACATGTCCCCGTACAGCGTCGCGTACCCGGTCGAAACCTCGCTCTTGTTCCCCGTCGCCAGCACCAGATGCCCGTACCGGTTCGACAGCGCCATCACCACCACCCCGCGCACCCGCGCCTGCAAATTCTCCTCCACGAGCGTGCCCGGCAGCGGCGCCGCCCAGTCCACGCCCGCGCACCCCGCCTCCAGCATCTTCCCAAACGCATCCACCGCCGGCGCAATCGGAATCCGCAGGCACGGAATCCCGAGCCTCCGCGCCAGCTCCAGCGCATCCTCCAGCGTTTCCGACGAAGTGATGGACGAGGGCAGCGTGACCCCCATCACCTTCCCCGCCCCCAGCGCATCCACCGCCAGCGCCGCGACCAGCGCCGAATCGATGCCCCCCGACAGCGCCACGAGCGCTCCCGGGAAGCGGTTCTTCACCGCGTAGTCCCGGATGCCGGTCCGCAACGCCCCCCACACCGCCGCCAGCTCGCCCGGAACCTCCTCCACCTTCCCCGACACCGCGCCGCCTTCCCCGAACTCCACGTCCCACGCTCCCTCCCCGAACAGCCCCGACCGCGCCCCCACCGTGCCGTCCGCCGCCACGCCCACCGCCGCCCCGTCGAACACGACCCCGTCCTGCGCCCCCGAAAGGTTCACCCCCAGCACCGGCACCCCGAACCGCCGCGCCAACTTCTCCGCCTCCGCCTCCCCCGCCCGTTCCTGGCCCCGCAAATACACCATCGACTGCACCCGGACCAGCGCATCGCACGCCCCGGCCGGAATGTCCCCCTTCGCCACGTCCCCCAGCAGCACCCCCAACCGCCCCTCGCCCGCTTCCACGACGCCCCACGTCCCCGCGCCCGCGAACTCCGAACTGCACACCACCCGCCGACCGCGCCCCCCGCCGGCCCCGTACGCCACCATCGCGCTGCACACCCCGTCCCGCATCCGCAGCGGCGTGCCCAGCACCAGCGGCAACCCCTCCGGCAACGCCCTTTCCAGCCGCCGCAACTCCGCGTCCACCGCGTCCACGAAAGCCCCCCTCCGCTGCAAATCCCCCGGGCACGCCCCGCCCAACGCCGATTGCGGGAACACGACCGCATCCACCCCCGCCCCCGCCGCCTCCCGCGCCGCCGCAACGATGCGCTCCGTGTTCCCCCGCACATCCCCCGTCACCGGATTGAACCGGACCAACCGTATTTTCGCTTTCATGCCCCCACCCTACACGCCCCCTCCCCCCCCGTCAATCCCGCCCTCCCCGCCCGCAAAGAAAAAGCCCCTCCGGCGAATCGCCAAGAGGGGCATGAATTGGTGAGACGAGTGGGGCTCGAACCCACGACACCACGCTTAAAAGGCTCGTGCTCTACCGACTGAGCTATCGTCCCATTGGTCGTGAACCGCATGGTGTTTTACCCTCCTCCCCCGCCCGAAACAAGCAAAATCGGACAAAACCGCGAAATCGCCCACTCTGCAACCTGGGCACGGACAGGAACAGGCATTCCCCGGTGGAGATTTGTTTGCCCTCTTTCCCCGGCCCCCCGCCCTCCCCAGGTCAGTCCACGCGGCAGAGGAAGCCTTTGAGGTAGGACGTTTCCGGGGCGCCGAGGGCCACCGGGTGGTCCGCGCCGGGGCCGAGCGCTTCCAGGATGCGGACGGATCGTCCGGCGTCGTGGGCGGCCCAGCCGAGCATTTCGAGGAAGGTGTCAGCTTCGACGAGGCCCGAGCAGGTGAAGGTCGCCAGGTATCCGCCGCGACGGAGGAGTTTCAGGGCGAGGAGGTTGATGTCCTTGTAGGCGCGAAGGCCCTTCTGGAGTCCGCCGCGGGAGGTGACGAGGCGGGGAGGGTCGAGAACGATCAGGTCCCAGCTTTCGCGGCAGTCGCGGGCTTGGCGGAGGCGGGTGGGGACGTCGGCTTCTTCGTAGGCGACGGGGGTTCCGCCGGGGTTGGCTTCCTGGTGGCGGCGGGCGAGGGCGAGGGCGGGCGCCGAGGAGTCCCAGCCGGTAACGCTCCTGGCGCCGGCGTGAGCGGCGCAGACTTCGAAGGCACCGGTGTAGCAGTAGGCGGAGAGGACGTCGCGTCCGCGCGCGATGGCGGCCACCTTGCGGCGGTTTTCGCGTTGATCGAGATAGAAACCGGTCTTCTGTCCCGCGTCGGGCGCGGCGAAGAAGCGGTAGCCGTTTTCGCGGAATTCGATTTCGGCGGGGGCGTCGTCGCCGCCGAGGTCTTCGGAAAGCCCCTCGCGCCGCACGGCGTCGGGGTCGGCGCGGACGAGGACGCGGTCGGCGGCGCAGGTTTCGCGGAGCGATGCGGTGACGCACGGCAGCCAGCGCTCCCATGCCTTTCCGCCGACGTGCAGGACGAGCGTGCTGTCGTACTGGTCGGCCACCAGCCCGCTCAGGCCGTCGGCTTCGGAGAAGACCATCCGCCACGCGGTCGTGTCCTTCCACGCGGCGCGTGTGCCGTAGAGGTCGTGGCGGAGGGCGGCGGCGGAGCGGATGCGGTCGCGCAGGAACTCCTCGCCGAGAACGGCATCCGGGTTGCGCGTGAGGACGCGGACGCACAGGTCGGCGTCGGGATTCCAGAGACCGGCGGCGATCCAGGTTCCGTCGGCGGCGTACACGTCGGCGATGGCACCGGCGGGCGCGTCGCGGTCGATGCCGTCCACCGCGCCGGAGAACACCCACGAGCTGCCGTGGCGCACGGGACGGTCGCGTCCGGGCAGCAGGCGCACGCGGATTTCCGCCGCTTCGCGGGGGGTGCTCATTTCGCGGCCTCGGCGCCGTCGGCGAGGGCGAGGAGGTAGCGGCCGTATTCGTTCTTGGCCATCAGCTCGCCGCGTTCGCGGAGGATGTCTTCCTTGATCCAGCCGGCGCGGAAGGCGATTTCCTCCAGGCACGCGATCTTGAGCCCCTGGCGCTCTTCGATGGTCTGGACGAAGTTCGACGCCTGGAGCAGCGACTCGTGCGTGCCGGTGTCGAGCCATGCGAAGCCGCGGCCGAGCAGCTCCACGCGGAGTTTGCCGTCGCGGAGGTAGCTGCGGTTGAGGTCGGTGATTTCGAGTTCGCCGCGCGGCGAGGGCTTGAGGGCGGCGGCGCGGTCGCAGGCTTCGCCGTCGTAGAAGTAGAGGCCGGGGACTGCGTAGTTGGACTTCGGGCGCTTGGGCTTTTCTTCGAGGCCGAGGACCTTGCCTTCCGCGTCGAACTCGACGACGCCGTACCGCTCCGGGTCGCGCACGAGGTAGCCGAAGACGAGCCCGCCTTCCTTGAGCTTGCCCGCGCGCCGCAGGATGCCGGTGAGGCCCATTCCGTGGAAGATGTTGTCGCCCAGCACCAGCGCCGACGGCGACCCGCCCACGAAGTCGCGCCCGATGATGAACGCCTGCGCCAGCCCCTCGGGGCGCGGCTGTTCGGCGTATTCCAGCCGCAGCCCCACGCCGCTGCCGTCGCCGAGCAGCGTGCGGAAGCGCGGAAGGTCCTCCGGCGTGCTGATGACCAGGATGTCGCGGATGCCGGCCAGCATCAGCACCGACAGCGGATAGTAGATCATCGGCTTGTCGTACACCGGCAGCAGCTGCTTGCTGATGCCTTGCGTGATGGGATACAGGCGGGTTCCGCTTCCGCCGGCGAGGACGATGCCTTTCATCATGGGGGGGCTCCTTTTCCTTTTGTCGATTGCAATCGAATGCAGTCGATTGCAATCGACTGCAATCGAAAACTCAGATCTCCGCCAGCGCCTCCTTGAGCGCCGCGAGGCAGGTGGCGTTCTCCTCCTCGGTGCCGATGCTGATCCGCACGTAGTCGGGCAGGCCGAACCCGGCGAGCGGCCGCACGATCACCTTGCGCTTCGTCATGGCGGCGGTGAGGGCGGCGGCCTTCTCGAAGCGGAACATGATGAAGTTCGTGACGGTCTCGACCGGGTCGAGGCCGAGCGCGCGCAGGCCGTCGGTCATCTGCTTCTGTCCGGCGACGAGGAGCTTGCGGGTGGAGGCGATGTATTCCTGGTCCCCGATGGCCGCGACCGCCGCCGCCTGCGCCATTGCGTTGACGTTGAACGGCTGCCGGACCTTGTTGAGCAGGTCGATGCCGTCCGGCTGCGCCATCGCGTAGCCGACGCGCAGCCCGGCCAGCCCGTACGCCTTGGAGAACGTCCGCAGCGTGATGACGGGCTTCTTGCCGGCCTTGACGTGCTTGAGGGTGTCCACCTGGCGCTCCGGCGGGACGAGCTCCATGTACGCCTCGTCGAAGACCGTCACCACGCGGTCCGGCACCGCGTCCACGAACGCGTCCACCTGCTCCTGCGTCAGGATCGTGCCCGTCGGGTTGTTCGGGTTGCCGATGACCACGACCTTGGTGTTGGGCTTGATGGCGGCGAGCATCGCGTCCGGGTCGTGGGTCATGCCGTTCATGGGCACGAGCGTGCAGGTGCAGCGGAAGAGTTCCGACACCAGCTTGTACACGACGAACGACCGCTGCGACGCCACCAAATCGTCGCCCTCCCACATGAAGGCGTTGCAGATCAGCACCGCGTGCTCGTTGCAGCCGCAGCCGAGCATCACCATGTCGTCGCCGATGCCGTAATGCCGCGCGATGGCCTGCCGCAGGTAGTACGAGCCTCCGTCTGGGTAGCGGTTCATGTGCTCCACCGCGTCGTGCATGGCCTGCTTCGCCTTCGGCGACGGCCCCCAGGCGTTCTCGTTCGACGCCAGCTTCACGATGCCCGACGCGTCCGCCAGCCCCAGCTCGCGCGCCACCTCCTCGATGGGGCGGCCCGGCTGGTAGGGTTTCTGCGCGGCGATCCAGTTGTTCGCGATGGTTCCGAAAAGACTCATGGTGTGTGCTCCTTTGGTTTGTCAAAATGCGGTTTCAGAAAACTCGATGGATTCGATGGTTTCGAAAAAATCGAAAGAATCGGAACGGTTGCCGCTTGAACGGCGGTCACTTTTCCTCGTCTTCCTCGTCCTCTTCTTCCTCTTCTTCGTCGTCCTCGTCGTCGAACTCGTCCTCGGCCTCGTCGAATTCGCCGTCCTCGTCGAATTCGTCGGTTTCTTCCTCTTCTTCCTCGGCGGGCATCTCGGACGCGGCCTCGACGGCTTCGATCTTCATCTGGTTCGGGTCCTCCGGAGGCTCCTCCGGCTCGGGGGCGGAGGGGTCGGGTGACGCCTTCTCCACGACTTCCATCTTCATCTGGTTCGGGTCTTCCGGCGGCTGCGGCGGCGCGTCCTCCCCGTCGTCCGCGCGGCCCTTGCGGCCGTTGCCGTAGCGGGCGGCCTGTTCCGCCTCGATGCGGCGGAGCTCGTCCGTGCCCGGCAGATCGTCGAGGTTCTTGAGCCCGAAGTGCTCCATGAACTTCTGCGTCGTCCCGAACATCCACGGCCGGCCCGGCAGCTCGCTGCGGCCCACCACCCGCACCAGCTGCAGGTCGAGCAGGTTCTTCAGGATCGCGTCCACCGCCACGCCGCGCACCGCCTCGATTTCCGAGCGCACGCACGGCTGGCGGTACGCGATGATCGCGAGCGTCTCCAGCGCCGGCAGCGAGAGCCGCGTGCCGCGCCCCTTCTGGAGCATCGTGCGGAGCCAGGGGCCGCAGTTCGCGTCGTTTTCCAGACGCCACCCGCCCGCCACCTCGATCAGGTGGAACCCGGCCTTGCGGTCCGCCAGGTCCCGCCCCAGCTCCCCGAGCGCCTCCAGCACGAGCTTCTCGTCCGCCTTCGCGAAGTCGGCGGTGATGCCGCCGCGCCGCTCCGCCGTCGCCTTCAGCACGCGGCGTATTTCCGCGACCGGCAGCGGGTCCTTGCGCACGAACAGCATCGCGCCGATGATCTGCTTCAGCACCGGCAGCGCGAAATCACGGGTTTTCGTCGGACTCATCTTCAACCTTCTCCTCTTCCGCTTCCGCGTCCGCGTCCGCCGTCGGGGCTCCGTCCGCGAGCGGCAACGTGCCGGTTTCCGGCGCGGGCGCGGCGTTGAGCTTCTTGCGGCGCCGCAGGATGGCGGCCGTCTGCGGGTCCTCGGCCGGGGCCTCGTCCTCGGGCTTCGCGCCCTCGGGCGGGATGTCCCGGCGCTCGATGAAAATCTCCCCGTACGTCTCCGACTGCACCGCGCGCGCCTGCCGGAGGCGGATCAGCTCCAGCAGCGCCAGGAACGTGCACGCGATCTCGTTGCGCGAGCGCATCTTGTCGAGCATCCCCGACAGCGAGAACCGCCGCTCCCGGCGGAGCCGGAGCCCCAGCGACTCGATCTTGTCGGCGACCGTGTAGCGCTCGGCGAAGATTTCCCGGAGCTCCTCGTCCTTGACCTTCTTGAGCGCCTCGTTGAACGCGTTGATCAGGTCGAACAGCCCCACGTCGTGGAGCGCCACCTCCGGCTCGCGGCCGAGCACCGCCTCCGTCCCCTCGCGGCCGAAGATGTCCTCCCGCCGCACCTCCAGCTCCTCCAGGTGGAGCGCCGCGTCCTTGAACTTCTTGTACTCGACCAGCTGCCGGACCAGGTCCCACCGCGGATCCTCCTCCTCGGCCTCCTCCTCGGGCCGGACTTCGGCGGGAAGCAGCATCCGGCTCTTGATCATCATCAGCGTGGCGGCCATGACCAGGAACTCGCCCGCGACGTTCAGGTCGAGCCGCTTCATCATCTCGAGGTACTCGATGTACTGCCTGGTGACGCTCTCCATCGGGATGTTGCTGATGTCCAGCTCGTCCTTCTTGATGAGGTACAACAGCAGATCGAGAGGTCCCTCGAAGACCTCCAGCTTGACCTTGTATTCCTCGTTCCTGTCCATGTGGGCGTTTGTCCGTTCAGTGGCAATCTTTTCCACTTTACCCTCTCCCCCCGCCCGGGGCAACGCCAAACACCCAACGCCAAACCGCGCACGGGGCCGGCATCCGAGTTTGCTTGCCTTCCGCCGCGGACTTGTCCATTGTTTTGCCGTACCGCAACCGACCGAGGACCACAACCAGGGAGCTGCCCATGAAATTCATTGATTCCGCCGTTTTCCGCGACCACGAGTCCCGTTTTCTGGAGGGGGCCCCCGGCCCGGCCGCCGAATGCGGGCTCGTCGCCCACGCCGGGCGCCTCCTCGCGATCCGCCTGGCGTCCCTCCTGCGTGAAATGGGCCTTCCTCCCTCCGCCGGCGTGGAGTTCTTCGCCGGCAAGGGCAACAACGGGGCCGACGCCCTCGCGGCCGCCTGCCTGCTGCACGATGCCGGCTACCGCACCTCCGTCCACAGCACGGTTCCCTTCCCGCCCCCCGCTGACGGCGAACCCGCATCCGAGCCGCCCCGCGACGCCCTGTTCCGGGCCGTCCGCGAAAAAGGCATCCCCTGCTCCGTCCGCGAAACCCCGGAAGCCTGGGCATCCTTCCGCCCCTCCGACGGTGCCCTCGGCGCCGTATGGGTCGACGCCCTCCTCGGCACCGGCGCCGCCGGCGCCCCCCGCGGTGCCGTCGCCGCCGCCGTACGCGTGCTCAACGACCGCCCCGCCGCCATCCCCGTCCTCGCCGTGGACATCCCGTCCGGGCTCGATCCCGCCACGGGAGCCCCCTCCCCGGACGCCACCGTGCGGGCCGACCTGACCCTCTGCATGGCCTGTCCCAAATCCTGCCTCGCCGCGCCCGCATCCCGCGACTTCGCCGGCACCGTGGAGGTGGCCCCCATGCCCGAACTCGCCGATCCCGGCCTCCCCGCGTCGCCCGCCGGGCTGGACCTCGTCGGGCCCTCCGACCTCCTCCCGCTGTTCCCGCCCCTACCCCGCGACTCGCACAAAGGCACCCGCGGCCGCGTCCTCCTCGTCGGCGGCTGCCCCCTCTATCCCGGCGCGCTCGTCATGGCCGCCGACGCCGCCACCCGCTCCGGCGCCGGCCTCGTCCGCGCCTGCACCTCCCCCGCCGCCGTGGCGGCCATCCTCGCCCGCTGCCCCGAGGCCATCGCCCGCGACGACCTCTACGGCGAGCTTCCCCTTTCCGAACGCCCCTCCGCCATCCTCTGCGGGCCGGGGCTCGGGCGCGACGCCGAAGCCCGCCGCATCGTCGCCACCCTCCTCCACGAAACGCCCGCGCCCCTCGTGCTCGACGCCGACGCCCTTTCCATGCTGGGCAGCAAGACCGACGCCCTGGGCGCCTGCACCCGGCCGCTGCTGCTCACCCCGCACGCCGCCGAGGCCGCGTCCCTCCTCGGCTGCACCCCCGCCGGCATCCAGCGCGACCGCCCCGCGGCCGCCGCCGAACTCGCCCGCCGCGCCAACGCCACCGTGATCCTCAAGGGCGACGGCACCCTGATTGCCACGCCCGGCGGGGCAACCCTCTGGATCAACCTCTGCGGCAACCCCGGAATGGCCACCGCCGGCAGCGGCGACATCCTGGCCGGACTGCTTGCCGGCCTCCTCGCCCAGGGTCTCCCCGCCCACGGCGCCGCGCGGGCCGCCGTCTGGATCCACGGCACCGCCGGCGACATCGCCGCCCGCCGGCTCGGCGAGCGCCCCATCCGCGCCTCCGACATCGCCGACGCCCTCTCCGCCGCCTTCCGTTCCCTCCACCGCCCTACCGCCTGATCCGGACGCCGCCCGGGCCGTCCTTCCGCCTCCCTCCGGGGGCGGGTGGGTTGCTTCCGCTTCACGTCCGTGCCTGCGGCGCAAACACGGAGCGCGCGGAGGAAGGAGGAACGGAGGTTCCCGGGAGGGGCTTCTGGGAAGGAAATGCCAAGATTCCGGGCCGTGCGCAAGCACACTCCCCCCTCCGAGAGGGGGGTGCCGCCCGGAGGACGAGATGTCCGTGTAGAGTGTTTGCCTGGAGAATGGAAAGGGCGGCGGGGGGAGTACTGCGGGGGGCCGTCGATACAGGCTTTCCCATGCTCCATCCGCAGAGGGCTTGATTCGTTTGTTGCAGGTGGAAAGTCGTGCTTGCCGCGATGGCCGACCGCAGTACTCCCCCCGCCGCGGCCCCTGCCGCTTGTCGTTTGCCATGCATCCACTTTCCATTCATGGCCGCGCCCCCCCCTCGGAGGGGGCGGGTTCCGCCGCGTCCCGGAAAAATTTTTCCAATCATTGGAAAAACCAGGCAAATTTTTCCAACCATTGGAAAAATATTTTCCAATCATTGGAAAAAACGGCCCGAGTTTTCCAACCATTGGAAAAAAAGTTTCCAATCATTGGAAAAAAATGGGCCGGGTTTTGTCCGCGGGCGGGACGCCCGCGCCCCCAGGATACACACGCTTTCCCTCCGTGTTTCGCGCCGCGGGCCCGTTTTTCGGAGGCGAAGCCTTACCCCCCCCTGCGCTGCGCCAGCGCCGCCTTGGCCAGCAGCCAGGGCCAAAGCTCCGGCGTGGCGGCCAAATGCCGGTCCACGTTGTTGCGGGGCAGGCACCAGCGCATCCCCCCGCGCAGCGGGCCCGGCGCGACCACGCCCCCCCGGGTGCCGAACGCCGCCCGCACCCCCAGCGACTCCAGCGCGGGGGCCAGGTCGGCGCGGACGTTCCCGTTGGGCCAGGCGAAGAACGGCACGAGCGCATCCGGAACGCGCGCCCGCAGGATTTCCCGGCAGCGGCAGAGGTCGTCGAGCGCGGCGGTGTGGGAAAGGGACGTCATCAGCGCGTGGCGGTGGCCGTGCAGGCCGAAGCGCACCAGGCCGCCCGCGGCCATCTTCCGCACCTGCGTCCAGTCGAGGAACTCCTTCGCGCACGCATCGCGCACTCCGGGCGGGGCTTCCCGCACGCGCCGTTCGAGCCGTTCGGGGGGGAGGGACTTCATCCCTTCGATGCCGGCGTCGGTGAGCCCGGGCACCTGCCACCAGAAGGGCATGCGTTTCTCGACGGCGCCGGTGGCCAGGAATATGGTGGCGGGGATGCGGAGCTCTTCGAGCACGGGCGCGGCGTACAGCGCGTTGTCGGCCCACCCGTCGTCGAAGGTCACCGCGAAGCACGGCAGCCGCCGCGGCGCCGCGGGCAGCCCGCCCGCGCCCGCCGCCGCCCCCTCCCCTTCGCCCGGGAACCAGTCCGCCAGCGCCACGGGGTCGGCCCGCCGCCGCATCCACGCCAGGAGGTTGCGGAAGTCCCGCACCGGCACCTCCAGGTTCCGCATCGGACGCCCTTCGGCCGGTTCGCCGTCGGGGCGCACGCGGTGGAAGGTCAACACCACCAGGCGCCCGGCGAGCCGCCGCCGGACGAATCCGGCGCGGCCGGCCAGGCGCGCGAGCATGGATTTGGCGGCGGTGCGCATGGCGGTCAGCGTCCGGCGCCCTGCATCCCGCGCCGGATTCCCGGCCGGTTCCGGCGCGCGTCCCCGCGGTTGTGGCGATGTTTCTGCATGGTCGTTTTCCGTTCGGCGGCGGTCCCTAGCGGAACAACGCGGCCAAATATCATTCTTGCAAAAGCGGGGCGGATGTTGGAAGCTAAAAAAACATTTGCACCCCGGAGAAAAACAACCATGGAAAAAACAACCCGCATCCGCCTTCCCGCCGCCATGCTGGCATGGACCCTCGCCCTGCTCCCGGCGCTCCTCGCGCTCTCGGGCTGCGAGACGGATTCCTCCAACACCTCGTCCGTCGTCTCGGACAAATCCGGAACCGTCTACGACTTCTCCGGCCTCTACCACGGCAGCAGCACCAACGCCGACGGCTCCTCCTACCTCGTGTTCCCCCACGAACGGCAGTCCGGCACGAAGCTCACCTGGATGCGCATCGTCCAGAACGGCTCCTCCCTGCAAGGCTACGACAACGCCGGCAAGAACTGGCACGGCTCCGTCTCCACCGTGGCCGATGCCACCGCCCGCTTCTCCCTCGAAGGCGCCACCACCGCCGGCGCCGCCGTCACCATCGCCGGCACCATGGCCTACGCCTCCAGCCAATCCACCATCAGCGCTTCCTGGCTCGAAGCCGGCGGTTTCTCCGGCAGCTTCTTCGCGACCGCCACGGTCAGCGCGCCGAGCACCAACACGCCCAGCGCCGGCCTCCAGATTTCGCCGTCGTCCGCAACCATAGCCACCAATGGTTCCCGGACCTTCACGGCCTCCGGCGGCAACGGAACCTACACCTGGGCGCACTCCGGGTCCTGCGGCACGCTCTCCGCCGACACCGGTTCCACCGTCGTCTACCGCCACGACTCCGCCGGCACCGACACGCTCACCGTCACCTCCGACGGCAAGAGCGCCACCGCCACCATCGTCTGCGAATGAAAACGAACAAGCCCCGCCGAACCCGGCACCCCGCCCCCGCCCCCTCCCCCGACGCCGCGCCGCGCGCCTGCCGCCACCTCTCGCCGCAGGCCGACATCTGCCAGGCCGCCGGCGAACTGGCGGGCCTGTTCGACCGCGAGGCCGTGGACGCCCCGTGCGCCCTGCCCGCCAACGCCCCCGCCCCCCGCGCCGTCGTCGACGCCCTGCGCATCCTGCTCGACGTCCTCTTCCCCGGCCGGGTCAGCGGCGAGGCCGTCGGCGCCGCCGAACTCGACGTGTTCCTCGTCCGCCGCCTGAGCGAGGCCTGGAACCTGCTCCGGCGCGAAGTGCGCCGCGCGCTGCCCTACCGCTGGATTGGCGAGGCCGCCCGCACCGAGGGCGCCCGGCCGCCGCGCGTGGCCGACCTCGACGGCGAGGCCGACCGCGTCATGAAGGCCTTCTTCGAGCGCCTCCCCGGCGTGCGCAGGCTCGTCGCCGCCGACGTCCAGGCCGCCTACGACGGCGATCCCGCCGCCCTCACCTTCGCCGAAGTCATCCTCTCCTACCCCGGCCTCACCGCCATCGCCGCCCACCGCATCGCCCACGAACTCTACGCCCTGGACGTCCCCATCCTCCCGCGCGTCATGAGCGAATGGATCCACACCAAGACCGGCGCCGACATCCATCCCGGCGCGCGCATCGGACGCTCCTTCTTCATCGACCACGCCACGGGCGTCGTCATCGGCGAGACGGCAGAGATCGGCTCGGACGTCAAGCTCTACCAGGGCGTCACCCTCGGCGCCCAGTCGTTCGCGCTCGACGCCGCCGGCCATCCCGTCAAGCACATCAAGCGCCATCCGACGGTCGAGGACCACGTCATCATCTACGCCCACGCCACCATCCTCGGCGGCAACACCGTCATCGGCGCGCGCAGCGTCGTCGGCGGCAACGTCTTCCTGATGGAAAGCGTCCCCCCCGACAGCCTCGTCTCCAGCCAGCACCCCGAACTCCTCATCCGCGAAAAGCGCTCCCGCAAAAAGTGACCGCGCTGGCCGCCCCCCCTTTCAAGGTGCGCCGCCCCCAACCGGGCGGCGGAGGGGAGACGGATGGGAAAGCGTGTGTATCCTGGGGGCGCGGGCGTCCCGCCCGCGGGGGCATGGAGATGGAACACTGGCCGAAAATGTCCATGTTCTCCCATCGAACGGCGCGGCTGGAAGCCGCACCTCCCAGTCGTTTTCCAACCACAAGTCGCGCGGAAGCGTGACCTTCCCGGGGCACTCTCCATGGGGGGAGGGACGCGCTCCCGCGCGTCCGCCGTGGTGCAGTGCCAGAGAGGGCCACGAAACAATGTGGCCGTCTTGGGAGGGCCGCGCTTTGTCGCGGCCGTGCGAAAGGGGTGTTCCCGGCATGTTCCAGAAGCGCCCTGTGGACATGGCCCGGACGAAGCCGGGCCCTCCCAGGATGCGGCTCGGTACGCTCTCCACGGGGAGGGACGCGCTTCTGCGCGTCCGCAGGGGAAATGGGTGGCTAGACAACGGCTTGAGGCCACACTGTTTCTGAAACCGCTCTAGTACATCGTACAGTCAAGACATTCGTATTTCTCGGCCGCGGGTAGGGCGGGCAGTCCCCTGCCCGCCGTGCGAACGGGGTGTGTATGAAGGCAAATCCATTCGCAAGACAGGCACACGGCGACGAGGGGACTCGCCGCCCTACCAAAAAAGATGGTTCTTCGGGGATTATAGTGGAACCCCTCAGGAATCCCACGAATGCAAGGAACAAGAAGGGCGACAGGCCACTCCCCCCTCCGCGAGGGGGTTGGCGCGGCCATGAATGGAAGGCGGATGCATGGCAAAAGACAAGCGGCAGGGGCCGCACTCGCAATCCACTCGCGCACTTTCCATTCTCAAAATCTCTCTCCACGCCCTCTCGGCAATCCTCCCCGTCCGCTGTCAGTCCCGAAGAACCGGGCTTTCCCGATGAACCAAAGCCCGCCGGAACGTCGCTATACCCTTATTTAGGAGAACAAGGAGAAACAGCATGGTGCAACAAACGGTCATGGCGGCGGAAGGCTTGGACAAGCGCTTCTGGCAGGGCGGGGAACGGATCTACGCGCTCTCCGGGGTGTCGTTCGGCGTGGAGCGGGGGTCTTTCGTGGCCGTGATGGGGGCGAGCGGGTCGGGGAAGACCACCCTGCTGAACCTGCTCGCCGGGCTGCTACGCCCGGATGGGGGGCGCATCCTGCTGGACGGCATGGATTTTTCGTCCCTGGGCGGCTCGGAGAGGGCCCGGGTGCGACGGCGCCGGATCGGGTTCGTGTTCCAGGACTACAACCTGCTGCCGAACCTGACGCTGGAGGAAAACGTGCGCCTGCCCCGCCTGCTGGACAAGCCCCCGGAGGGGGCGGAGCGGTGGGCCGCGGAAATCCTGGAGTTCCTGGGGCTGGCGGGGCGGCTGAAGCACCTTCCCCGGCAGCTCTCGGGCGGGGAGCGGCAGCGCGCCGCCATCGCGCGGGCGCTGTCCATGAAGCCCGACATCGTGCTGGCGGACGAGCCGACGGGCAACCTGGATTTGCGGGGTTCGTCGCAGGTGTGCGGCCTGCTCCGGCGCCTCTGCCGGGAGCGGGGCTGCACGGTGCTGGCGGTGACGCACGCCCCGCACGTGGCCATCCATGCCGACCGGATCCTGATGCTGGGCGACGGGCGCCTGCTTTCGGACCGCCCGGTCACGGACTTCGCGGACGCGGAACAGCTGGCCACCGCGTACCAGCGCCTCCTGGCGCCGGCCGCCGGGGAGGCCGGGGAGGAGGGGCGGCCATGACGGGCCTCGGCCGTTTCCGCGGGTTTGCGGGATTGCTCGCCGGGGCGATGCTTCGCCGCCAGCCGGCGGTGGTCCTTCTCGCGGTGGCCGCGGTGGCCCTCGCCGCGGGCATGGTGCTGCGGGTGGCGTGCACGTTCTCGGCCTCGTCGGACCGCCTCGACGCGATGGTGGCGGACGCGGACCTCCATTTCGACCGCGTCGTGGCCGAGGACGCGGACACGGACGGGGACGGCGGGGCCGCCATGGACGCGGCCATCGCAATGCCGCATCCGGCTTTGCCGGAGGGGCTGCTGGACTTCGTCCGCGGGCACGGCGCGGTGGCGGCGTGCGTGGCGGGCTCGGTCGCGACGGTCGAGGTGTATCCGGGACCGGAAACGGCCGCCCACAACGGCGGAATGGGGCGGCGCGGCGGCGCGGTGCCCGGTCCGGCCCGCGGCGCCCCCGGCGGCCCAGCGCCGGACCGCCCCCGCAAGGCCCCCCCGCCGCCGGAGGGCGCGGTCAGGGGCCACGTCTCCACGAACATCACGGACCCGATGTTCCGGATGGCGGGATGGGTGCCCGGCGAGATGGCCCTGTGCCCGCTCTTTTCGCCGGAACCGGATGCCGTGCCGCCCGGGGTGGAGGCGGAAGCGTGGCAACGGTGCCTCGCGGAAGGTTCGTTGGCGGTGCCCTCCTCCATCGCGCGGCAGTTCGGCCTCGCCGCGGGCGACACGGTGTACCTCGCGGGCGCCGGCGGCCGCTCGCTCGTCCCCGTCGGGGCGGTGTACGGCACGGGGGGCGCGGGGATGGTGCGCGGGCTGTTCCCGGTCCATGCGCCGCGCGGGCCATTCGAAGCGGTGGCCGGCGCGCCGTGGCGCCCGAACCGCGCCTACGTGCGGCTGCGCCCGGAACGGGCGCGGGAGTTCGACGACGCCTTTGCCGCCGCGCTCTCCTCCCTCTCCGGCGGTGGGGCCCCGGCCGCGCTGCTCGGCCCGGCCCACTGGCGCAGGGCGGCCGCCCCGGCGGCGCGCGGGCGCGGCGGCGGGAGCGGGTTCGACGCGATCCCCTACTCGGCGGTATTCCTCGCGAACGCGGCGGCCCTCTTCCTCCTGCTGAGCACGCTGGCGATGAACGTGCAGGCCCAGCGGCGCGAGTTGGCGGTCCTGAGGGCCATCGGCGCGCCCGCGTGGATGCCGGCGCTGGCCGTGCTTTTCCAGGGATTGGGCCTGGCGGCCGCGGGCTGGGTGGTCGGCGCGGCGTTCGGCCTACACGGGTTCCGGGGCACCCTGCCGGAGGCGGCGCGCGGTTGGGGGCATGTCCTGGCGCTGGCGCGGAACGGACTCTGGATTTCGGCGCTGCCCGTCCTGGCGGCGACCCTGCTGGCGTGCGTGCCGGCCGTATGGATGGTGGCCCGGCTGCATCCGCTGGAAGAGGCGCCCCCGGCGGCCGCACGGACCGGACGGGCCGCGTTCGCCTGGGGATTGGCGCTCCTGGCGCTGCATCCGGCGCTGGCCTGGACGCCCCTCGCGCGCGGGGCGCTCGCCCAAGGCCTCGTGTTGCCGGCCGCGTACCTGCTCGGGATGGCCGGGGCCATCCTGATGGTGCCCGGCCTTCTGCGGGCGCTGGCCCGCGCGCTGGCCCGGCCGCTCGGCCTGCTGCTGGGCCTGCACCCGCTGCTACTGCGCGACCACGACCAGAGCGGCCTGTGGCAGCAGACGCTCGGGGCGGCGGCCCTGGTGGTTTCCCTGGCGTTCTACCTCACGACCGCAATCTGGGGCGAGTCGATGCGCAGGCCGTTCGTGGCCGGGGACAAAGTGCAGGACGCCATCGCCATGTATCTCCCCAACGGCCCGCTGGCGGGGCGGGCGGGCGAAATCGCGTTCCTCCCGGGGGTGACCTCCGACTGCGCGATGCGCCTGACGCACCTCCAATTGGCCGCCACGGACGCGCTCGCGGGCAAGTTCTTCGCGGGCGCCGGCGAAATCATCCTCCTCCGCACCGACCTGGACCGGTTCCTCGGCGGCATCGACCACCGCCTGGTCGCCGGGCGCACCGGGCCGCTCAGGGACGGGGAGTGCGTGGTGATGGACCAGATGCCCATCACCGCCCCCGATGCGTTCCGGCTCGGCAAGCCGTTCGGGGTCTACCCGCTGGAGGACGACCCGGAGGGGGAGGACGCCGGCGGCGGCTGCCCGCCCATCGACCGCGCCCGCAGCGAGCTCGTGCCCGTCGGCGTGCTGGACATCCCCGGCTGGCAGCTCATCACCAAGTCCACGCGCATGCGCCGCGGCATGAACCGGAGCCTTTCCCTGGTCTTCGTCAACGACGCCACGTTCGACCGCTACGCCCCCCACATCCGCGAAAACTGCCACTGGCTCTCGCTCGCCCCCGGCACCTCCATGCAGGCCTTGCAGAACGCGCTCGACGGATTGCGGCCGTTCCCGGCGGCGTACGTCAAGCTCACCGACATCGCGGCGGCCCAGGACATGGTCAACCGCCGCTCCGACAGCGTCATCGCCCCGCTGCTTCGCCTGCCGCTGATGGTGCTGGGCCTCTCGAGCCTGGCGGTCCTGGTGTCGCTGGCGGCCGCCGCCTGGTCGCGTCGGCGGGCGTACGCCCTGCTCGACGCCCTGGGCCTGACCCGATTCCAGCTCATGCGCCTGCTGCTCGGCGAGGCCGTGCTGCTCGCGGTCGCCGCCGTCCTGCTGGGGACGCTGCTCGCGCTGCTGTTCGCCCAGACCGGAATCCTGCTCTGCGACCGCATGATGTCCGTCCGCGCGCCGTACGTCTTCCCGTGGGGGGCCTTCGCGACCGGCGCGGCGGCCACCCTGGGGGCGACCCTGGCGGCCGCGGCGCTGGCCATCCCCCTGCTCTGCCGCCGCTCCGGCCCGGCCGGCGCGCTCTCCGGGGCCGACCGGTCCTGAACCGGCCCGCCCACCCCCGGCGGCCACCGGGCGGGTTGACAGGCGCGGGGCGGGGTGGGATAGTCGCACCCATGCTTTCAAGGAGTCATGCGATGAAGAAGCTTGCTGTGCTGGGCCTGGCCGCGCTCGCGGCGTTGGGGACGCCGGGGTGTTTCCGGAACACGGTCTCGGAGATGGAGCTGGACATTCCGGCCATGACCACCCCCGCGGCCGCGGCGCGCGTCGAACAGGGACTCAAGACCCTCGGCGACGCCGTGAAGGACATCCGGCTGGATCCCGGCAACCACCGTGCGGTGGTGAAGTTCGACAACGTGCGCCTCGGCCGCCGCAACGTGGAGGTCGCCGTCTCCCACGCGGGATTCGCCGTGAACGACTGGCCGGCCGACGAAGAGGCCCGCGCAAAACTGCCCAAGGAGATGCAAGGACATGAATAAAGCGAGTGCCGTGCGGGCCGTGTGCCCGAAGAACGTCCGCGAACCCGCCGCCGGAACGGTGCGCGTGGTGCCGGTGTGGAACGGGGAAGCCTGGGGCGCCGACGCCCTGCCGCCGGACGACGCCGCGGTCCTGGCCGCCTGGCTCCGCAAGCATGATTTCAAGGGCGAGGCCGGCACCGCGGCCTGGCCGACGGGCGTGTCGGTCCCCGTCCTGCTCGCGGGCATGGGCTCCACCGGCGACTTCCAGACGGTCCGCTGGTTCAGGGGCTGGGCGGCCGCCGGAAAGGCCCTGGCCGACGCGAAGGCGGAATCCGCCCGCGTGGAGGACTCCATCTTCGACCGCCTCCCCGAAGGCGCCCCCGGGCGCGCGGCCCTCTCCCGCCTCCTCGCCGAAGGCCTCGGAACGGGCGGCTACCGCTTCCTCGCCCTCCGCGGCAAGGCGGACGGCGGGGAGAAAACCCCGCCCATCGAGGTCGAACTCGCCGGCGACGATTTCGCGGCCCCGGACGTGCGCCGCGCCGTCGAACGCGGCATGCTCGCGGCCGACACCGTCAACGAAATCCGCGATGCCGCCAACACGCCCGCCAACCGGCTCGGCCCCGCGGAAATGGCCACCTTCGCCAAAAAACTGGCCGACGCCGACGGACTCTCCTGCAAGGTGTTCGACGAAAAGGCGTTGCGCCGCGAAAAGGCCGGCGCCCTCCTCGCCGTGGGCCAGGGCAGCCACCGTCCGCCCTGCCTCCTCCGCCTCGCCTACACCCCGGCCAAGGCCCCCAAGGGCGCACGCCCCCGCGTGCTGGTCGGCAAGGCCATCCTCTTCGACGCCGGCGGCATCTGCCTCAAGCCGGCCAAGAACATGGAATGGATGCAGTACGACAAGTGCGGCGGCATGGCCGCCATCGCGGCCGTCCTCCTCGCGGCGCGCCTGAAGCTCCCGCGCCCCGTCGTCGCCTACGTGCCCATGGCCGAGAACCTCCCCGGCGGCGGCGCGCAGCGCCCCGGCGACATCGTGACCGCCCGCAACGGCAAGACCATCGAAGTCCTCAACACCGACGCCGAGGGACGCCTCATCCTCGCCGACGCCCTGACCTTCGCCGCGGACGAGAAGCCGGAAGCCATCGTCGACATCGCGACCCTCACGGGCGCCGTCGTCATCGCGCTCGGGCACGAAGCGAGCGGCGTGATGGGCAACGACGGCGACCTCCTGGACGCCCTGGACGCCGCCGCCGGCACCGCCGGCGAACGCATCTGGCGCTTCCCGATGTGGGAAGAGTACGCAACGCCCCTCCGCGGCACTTTCGGCGACCTCCGCAACATGGGCGCCCCCGGCGCCGCCGGCACCATCGCCGCCGGCATGTTCCTCAAGCAGTTCGTCCCCGAAGGCACCCCCTGGGCCCACCTCGACATCGCCGGCACCGCCTGGAACGAGACCGCCACCGCCTGGGGCGCCCCCGGCGCCACCCTGGCCTGCGCCCGCCTGCTCGCCGCCTGGCTCGAAGCCGACGCCTGAGCGGAATCCCGGAATCCCGGGCTTCCCGAGTCCCGCCCCCCCGAAATCCCCAAGCCAATGCACGACCTGCTTGACCAGTTCCTCGACTGGCTGATGCTGGAGCGTGGCCTGAGCGACAACACGCGCGGCGCCTACGCCCACGACCTCGGCGTGTTCGCGGACTTCCTCGCGCGCCGCGGACGCTCCTCCCCCGCCGAAGTGACGCGCTCCGACATCCTCGACCATCTCCTCGACCAGAAGAAGGCCGGACTCGCCACCCCCAGCCTCGCGCGGCACCTGGTCGCCATCAAGGTCTTCTTCCGCTACCTCTGCAACGAAGGGTTCCTCGCCTCGAATCCCACCGACGCCATGGAATCGCCCCGCCTCTGGAAAATCCTCCCCCCGACCCTCACCGTCGAAGAAGTGGACGCCCTCCTGCGCGCCCCCGACGTCTCGACCCCGCGCGGCCGCCGCGACAAGGCCATCCTCGAAACCTTCTACGCGACCGGACTGCGCGTGAGCGAGCTCTCCGCCCTGACGGTGGACGACGTCCAGGCCGACGCCGGGTTCGTCCGCTGCGTCGGCAAGGGCGACAAGGAACGCGTGGTGCCGATCGGCCGCAAGGCGCTGGACGCGATCGCGGCGTGGATGCGGGGCGGCCGCGGGGAGTATTCCCGGCGCAATCCCTCGTGCCGGGCCGTGTTTCTGTCGCGGCTGGGCCTGCCGCTGGACCGCACCGTGATCTGGCGCTACATCCGGGCCTACGCGCGGGAGGCGGGCATCGCCAAGCCCATCCACCCCCACACCCTGCGGCACTCCTTCGCCACGCACCTGCTGGCCAACGGCGCCTCCCTCCGCACCATCCAGGAAATGCTCGGCCACGCCGACATCTCGACCACCCAGATCTACACCCACGTCGACCAATCCCGCCTCCAGGCCATCCACCGCAAATTCCACCCCCGCGCCTGACCCCGTAGCCACTTGGACGGGCCGGATTGCGGAAACGACCGTCCATGCGAACGGCCTGCGCCGAGGCAGTAATGCACGCGGGGGTGTGGAGGAAAAGTGTGAGGGTGACTTTGCCGAAGACAAGAGGGAATGCCTCTGCTCGCTGCAATCAGAGGCCCCAAATGATATGTCTACATATTTATGGACATACCATTTGCGGCTGTTCGCGACAAAGGCGTGCGAAGCCCCTCCCCCCTCTCGGAAGGGGGAAAGAGCTTCGCACGATCCAATCACCACAGACTGGCTTCTCCTCCCACCTTGCACTTTTCGCCCACACCCTGCGCGCGGCTTTCCGTCGCGCGCGCCTTTCTTGACGGGAGGGGCGGGGAAGGATAGGATGGGCGGCATGGTGGCATTCCTTACAACTTGGGTTTTCGCGTTTCTGGGGTATCTGGCGCTGGCCGCGGGGAGCGGCGGCGTGCTCGGGCTTTGGGAGGCGCCCGAAATCTGGATCGGCGCCGTCGTGGCGACCGCCGTCGCGGCGCTCTCTTCGCGCTGGTTCGGCGCGCAGGTGCCCGGCAGGGCGCTCTCGCCGTGGCGGTGGATCAAGGTCGTCGCGTACGCCTGCGGGAAGTTCTTCGTGGAGCTCACCAAGGCGAATTTCGACGTGGCCGGTCGCGTGATCACCGGCCGGATCCGTCCGGGCATCGTGAAGGTGAAGACGGAGTTCGGTCCGGGCGCGGGCATCGTGATGCTCGCGAACTCGATCACGCTCACCCCGGGCACGCTGACGGTCGAGGAGGACGCCCCCAACGGCGTGCTCTACGTCCACATGCTCAACGTGCCGGAGGGCATGGAAAACCGGGACGAGGTGCCGGTGCGGGAGTTGTTCGGGCTGGATTGCCCGAAATCGGTGAAGGGGATCGTGGAATGATCTTGCGGCTGTTCACTTTCGCGGGGGCCTGGATGGCGGGGTTGATGGCGGTGGTGTCGTGGCGGCTGCTGCGCGGGCCGACGCTCGCCGACCGGGTGGTCGCGCTCGACGCGGTCAACACGCTGGTCGTCGCCTCGATGCTGCTCGGCGCGGTGCTGCTGCACGGGACGTGGATGGTGGACGTGGCGATCATCTACGCGCTGCTCTCCTACGTGGGCACGCTCTACATCGCGCGCGTGATGAGGAAGGACTAGGCGGTGATGGATACGGTTCTGGACATCCTCATGGCCGCGGCCCTCTTCGTGGGGCTGGCGTTCAACACGCTGGGCGTCTTCGGCATCCTGCGGTTCCCCGACGTGTACACGCGGTTGCACGCGGACACGAAGGCGACGACCTTCGGCTCGGTCTTCACGTCGCTGGCCGTCCTGATGTGGCTGCTCCGGCAGTGGGTCGGCGCGGACTTCGACGGGGCGCTCCTCCAGCAGGCCATCCACACGGTCGTGGCCGTGGTGGTGCTGGCGGTGACGAACGCGACGGGCGGGCACGCGATCGCGCGCGCCGTCTGGCATCTGGGGATACGGCCGGCGCGCGCGGTGTGCGACGCGCTTGCCGCGGACAAGGCGAAGGCCCGGCCGGAGGCGGGGAAGAAGGAGGGCGAGGCATGAACGCGAGCGTGGTGGCATTGCAGATTGCGCTGGGGCTGGGGATGGTGGCGATGGCGGTGTCGGTGCTGTTCCTGCGGAACCTGATGGCATCGGCGGTCTCGCTGGCGGGGTTCAGCCTGCTGCTGGCGCTGGAGTTCTACATCCTGCAGGCGCCCGACGTGGCGATCGCGGAAGCCGGCATCGGCGCGGGGCTCACGACGGCGATTTTCATGGTCGCCATCCGCGCGGTGACGGCCAAGGGTAAGAAGGAGGCGCCGCCCGCGACTCCTCAAACGCAGGAATCCCCGAAACCCGAACCCCCGGCAGAGTCGCCCGCTCCCGCCGAACCGCCCGCCGAAGAGTCGCGGCAAGATGCCGCCGGCCCCGCGGAAGCGCAAGCGGAGGACGCTTCCAACGCCCCCCCCATGGACGCTCCTGGCGCCGGGGCGCAGCAGGATGCCGCCCCCGTGGAGGGCGCACCCGCGGAGGTGCCTGTCGCCGAACCCGCGGAATCTGAAATTCCAGATTTGAAATCCGAAATTCCGCCCTCCCCGACCCCCATTCCCCCGGAAAAGGAGGCCCCGTGAAACACCTTTTCAAGTTCCTGGTCCTGGCGGTGCTGGCGGCGGCGCTGTGGCGGTGCGCGCTGGCGATACCGTTCGGCAACCCGCTGGCGGGCACGCCGCTCCCCCCGGCGATGGACGAGCACTACATCGCGGCGGCGCGCGCGGAGACGGGCGCGTCGAACGTGGTGACGTCGATCGTCTTCGACTACCGCGGATTCGACACGCTGGGCGAGGCGTCGGTGCTGTTCACGGCGGTGCTGGGCGTGGGGCTGGTGCTGCGGAAGCTCAACGCGAAGGAAAAACGGGAGGCGCGCGATGCGGAAGAGTAGGATCGTCGGCCACATCGCGGCCGTGTTTTATCCGTTCTGCCTGGTCTTCGGGCTGTACGTCGTGCTGCACGGGCACCTGACGCCCGGCGGCGGCTTCCAGGGCGGCGCGGTCATGGCGACCGGCGCGGCGCTGATGATGGTCGCGGGCATGTTCGACGAGGGCGAACGCGAAATCAAGTACCACCACTACAAGGCCATCGAGGCGTTCGGCCTGCTGCTGTTCATCGGCCTGGCGTTTGCGGGGATCCTCTCCGGACACGGGGCGTTCTTCCGCAATATCTGGGCCAACGCGGGCGGCTGGTTCGGCGCGCCCGGCGAGAGCGGGTCGTTCAACAGCGGCGGGCTGCTGCCGCTGATGAACCTGGCGGTCGGCGTCGAAGTCTTCGGCGGCATCTCCGTCATCCTGGTCACCATGATCCGCGCCATGAAGGCCGCCGAACGCGGCGAAGACCGCGAGGACGGGGACGAAAAAGGGGAGGACGCCGAATGAACGCCATCCTCACCCATCTCCCCTTCGTGATCGCGCTGACGGTCGCCATCGCCGGACTGGCCGTGGTGCTGTGGCGGCGGAACCTCATCCATGTCCTGATGGGCATGTCGCTGGTCGAGTCGGCGGTGAACCTGTTCCTCGTCGCGCTCGGCTACCGGCACGACGCCGTCGCCCCCATCTACACCGGCCTCCGCGACGGCGGCGAACACGTCTACATGGTCCTGCCCACCGTGCAGGCGCTCACGCTGACCGCCATCGTCATCGGGCTGGCCACCACCGCCATGATGCTCTCGCTGGTGATCGTCATCCACCGCCACTACGGCACCACCGACGTGCGCGACGTCCGGAGGCTCCGCGAATGAACTTGAGCTGCTGCTGCTCCACCCATTCCCCCGCGCTGGCCGTGGCCTTGCCGCTGCTGGGCGCGATGCTCGTGATGCTGATCCCCGCGGAGCGCCGTCCCCAGCTGCGCGGCATCGTCTTCTTCCTCGCGGCGGCGCTGGGCGCCTTCGCGGCCATCTCCGCCGCAGGATGGGCCCTTGCGCTCGGCTCGTGCGACTACGTCTTCGGCGCCGGCCCCGCCTTTGGTCTGCCGGAAGGCGCCCTCGGGCGGGGCGCCGCGGGGGCTGTGCCCATCCGCATCGTCTTCCACATCGACGCCGCGGGCGCGCTGATGCTGCTCATCGCCGCCGTCACCTCCACGGCCGCCGCCCTCTACGCCCTGCGTAGCGAAGAAGGCACGACCGCCCTGCCCGCCTTCCAGCCCCTCTACCTGCTGCTCGTCGCGGGCGTGTACGGGATGGTGGCGACGGGCGACGCCTTCAACTTCTTCGTCTTCCTCGAAATCACGTCCCTCGCGGGCGCCGCCCTCGCCGCGTGCCGCATCGACCGCGGGTTCGCCGCCGAAGCCGGCCTCAAGTACGCCGCCATCAGCTCCCTCGGCGGCCTCTCCTACCTCGCCGGCGTCGGCCTCCTCCTCGCCCGCCACGACCTCCTCAACATCGCCGCCCTCTCCCAGGCCATCCAGGGCGGCGGCCCGTCCGCCACCGACTACGCCGCGCTCGGCCTCATGGCCCTGCCGCTGGCCATGAAGGCCGGCACCGTCCCCATGCACCAGTGGACGCCCGACACCTACTCCCGCGCCCCGCACCCCGTCTCCGCCTTCCTGCTCATTTCCAGCCAGGCCAGCCTCTTCGGGCTCTTCCGCGTCGCGTTCACCCTCTTCGGCGCGCCCGTCGTGGGCGCCACCTCCCTCGGCGCCTTCCTCGCCGTGCTGGCGGCCCTCTCCATGTTCGTCGGCGTCACGATGGCCATCCCCCAGCACGACGTCAAGCGCCTGATTTCCCACCACGCCGTCTCCCAGACCGGCTACATGCTGCTCGGCGCCTCCGTCGCCCTGGCCGTGCTGGGCGACGCCGAAAAGACGGCGGCCTTCGGCCGCGACGCCCTCGCCGGCTCCCTCTTCCACATGATGAACTACGCCATCTACAACGGCCTGCTGTTCCTCGCGGCGGGGGCGGTCGTGTGGCGTACCGGCAAACGCAACCTCGACGACATGGGCGGACTGGGCCGCGCCATGCCGGTGACCATGCTGTGCTTCGGCATCGGCGCCCTGGCCATCGCGGGCATCCCGCCGATGAGCGGCTTCGCCTCCAAGTGGGTCCTCTACGAATCCGTCTTCCGCTACAGCCCCCTCCTGGCGATCGTCGCGATGGTGGTGAGCCTTCTCACCCTGGCCAGCTTCGTCAAAGTCTTCCAGGCCATGTTCCTCGGCCCCGCCCGCAAGCACCTGGCGGAGGTCAAGGAAGTCCCCCTGGCGATGGCCTTCCCGATGCTCCTGCTGGCCCTGGCCACCATCGCCATCGGCCTCTTCCCCGATGTCGTGATGCAGCGGCTCCTGCTCCCCGCGGCGGACGCGCTGCTGAAGTAAGGGGGCGGCCTGACGGCCGCCCAATCGACTGCAATCGAGAGCAGTCTATTGCAATCGATTGCAGTCGAATTTGCCCGCTCCAGATCTCAGAAGTGCCTCCCTCCCCGTGGAGAGCGCACCGGATTGCGCTTCCGCGCGACCTTGTGCCCCCCCTTTCCGCTTGAGTTTGCCCCCCGCCCGTTGTTAGATGGATGGCATGAAGTCCTTCCCCCGCATCCCCCACCCCGCCCTGGCCGGCTTTCTGGCGCTGTTGGCGCTTGCCGCGGCGGCCCTCCCACGCGGCGCGCGCGCCGGCGGCGGCCCCTACAACACGCTTCTCGTCGTCAACGCCGTCAGCCGCGACTCCCGCCAGCTCGGCGCCCACTACGCCAAGGCCCACGGCCTCCCCGAAGCCAACGTCTGCATGATCCACACCGACCCGCACAAGCCGAGCGTTTCGGTGGACGATTTCGAAATCACCATCCTCCGCCCCATCCTCGACCACATCGCGCGCGAAGGCCTGGCCCAGCAAATCCACTTCCTGGTCCTGAGCATGGACATCCCCACGCGCGTCAACTACTTCAACAGCGTCCCCGCCGCCCTCTTCTACGGCTACAAGCCCAAGCCCCCCGACGCACCGACCTGCTTCATCGTCCCCGACTCGGTCAACCAGTACTACGCCTCCGAGCGCGCCTACACCTCCACCGCCGGCTGGAACCGCACCAACATGCCCATCGTCTTCGCCCTCACGGCCCCCGACCTCAAGACCGGCAAGGCCGTCGTCGACCGCGCCGTCGCCTCCGTCGCCGACCCGCCGCCCGCCGACGCCGCATTCTGCCTGCACGGCTCCGGCGACGCCGCCCGCAACGTCCGCCACCGCACCTACGCCCGCGCCGCCATGCCTTTCGCCTGGTGCGGCGCCGCCGGCGCGCCCGACGTGCGCCCCACCTCCACGGCCGTCCCGTCCCGCCCCGTCGCCCTCTACATGGGCGGCTTCGCCTACATCCCCACCAACTTCCCCGGCAACATCCGCTTCGCCCCGGGCGCCATCGCCGACCACCTGACGAGCTGCGGCGGCATGCTCCCCGAGCCCTGCCTCAAGCAGAGCACCGTCTGGGACTGGTTCCGCCTGGGCGCCACCGCCTCCTACGGCACCGTCTGCGAACCCTGCGCCTACGAGGCCAAGTTCCCCGACCCGATGCTCGCCTTCTGGTACTGGCGCGGCTTCACCGCGGGCGAAGCCCTGGCCATGTCCGTGAAGAACCCCTACCATGGGCTCTTTGCCGGCGACCCGCTCGCGGCCCCCTTCGCGCGGCCGCCCTCCGTCGAAATCCTCTCCCCGGCCCCCGGACACCGGACCGACGGCCCCGTCGAGCTATCCATCTCCATGGAAGCCCATCCCGACGACGGCGCCCCGCCCGTCTACCTCGACCTCTACATCGACGGCAAGTTCGTCCGCCCCGTCGTCCGCCCCCTGGCGCCCACCGGCAACGACCTCGTCGTCCAGGTCGGCGGCGAAACCTTCAGCTACACCATCGCCCCCGACGAGGATCTCTACCGTGCCGCGGCCGGCCTGGCCTGGGCCGTCAACAGCCGCGGCCTCGGGCGCGTGAAGGCCCGCGCCGTCTCCGACCGCGTCGAACTGACCGTCCGCGACCCGCTCGACCCCGGCAGCGGCGCCCCCCTTCCCGTCTCGGTTTCCGCCGAACGCGGCTTCGCGAAGGATTTGTACATCGGCCTCCGCGCCGGCACCCCCGATCTGGTCGTCGACGAAACCACCGGCGAAGGCCGCGCCTGCCTTTTCCTCCACCTCGGCCGCGCCGGAAGCTACGCCTTCGCCTATCCCCTCGACCTCTCCGCCCTGCCCCCCGGCCCCCACACCATCGGACTGGTCGTCCGCGACGGCACCGCCGTGCAGGCGCAGTCCCAGACCGAACTCCCCGTCGAAATCGTCGCGAAAGACCTCCCCTGACACGGCCTTTCCCGGCCGTTTCCCTTCCCCGGGACGGGGCGCACCTCCTTTTTTCCGCCTTTCCGGCTGAACCCTTCCGGGGTCCCTGTCGCTCATATCCCGGAAAACCCAAGGAGTCTTCATGCACCCGAAACACACCGCCTCCGGCTTCACCCTCATCGAGCTGATCATCGTCGTCGCCATCCTCGGCTTCGTCGCGATGCTCGGCCTGCGCGGCTACGCGAACCTCCGCGAGACCCAGGCCCGCAAGGTCAACGTCTCCAACATCAAGCGCCTCGCCCACTCCCTGGCCACCTACGAAACCATCCACCGGGAGCAGGGCACCTCCGGCTTCTTCAACGATTTCGACTCCCTCGTCGACGTCGCCGCCTCCGGCGCCTGGACCGGCACGCAGGGCTCCATCGACTGGGGGACCGTCTCCGGCGGCTCCGTCGACGCCCGCACGGTCCACGGCGGCCTTGGCATCTACGACGGCTCCTGGAAGGTCCTCGGCCCCCTCTACAACGCCGCCGGCGAAGGCTCCGGCACCACGGCGACGCTCGACGAAGCCATGGACGCCAACCGCGGCATGCGCGACACCGGCCTCTACAAGTCCCTCGGCATCTACTACCTCTCCACCAACGACGTCGTCCTCCTCCGCAACGCCGGCGTCACGCAGCTCCTCATGCACAACCCCTCCACCCAGCAGGCCTACGGCACCCGCCGCAACGGCTACTGCACCGCGATGGACGACAACGGCTTCACCCCCGAGGGGCTCAAGACCCCCGGCGGCGGCGGCCCCGGCTTCCGCCCCGACATGAGCGCATTCTACCCCGTCCGCGTCACCAACGGCGTCCCCGTCGCGGTCATCCGCCCCAATTCCACCATCTACAACGACCTCGGCTACCAGCACGTTTTCACCAACAGTTCCCCTTCCGCCGCCGAACTCACCGCCGCCGTCTCCGGCAACACGACCAAGCTCCTCGCCTTCGGCATCGGCCTGAACGCCGAATGCGTGAAGAACCGGATCGGCCTCGGCGACTCCCCCGCCAACCCCGTCTTCGACAAGAAGAACTACCGCCCCTACATCGCCGTCTTCGCCCTCACCTCACGCGGCCAGGGCACCCCCTCCACCTGCCACCTCGCGGGCGTCCTCGACTGCGTCGGCAACACCGCCCGCGCCGCCGACTACGCCTCCAACTGGACCACCTCCCTCGATTGACCGCTTCTCCCCCCCCCCGCTCCCCACAGCATCCGCGTCTGGCCGGGCCCGCACCGTCGGGCCCGTTCCCCGTCCCCCTTTTTTTCCCCCCCCACTTCCCGCCTTGCACCGCCCCCCTCCCCGCCCTATACTCCGCCCCCATGAACTCCATCCGATACATCTCCACCCGCGGAAACCAAGCCCCCCTCTCCTTCAAGGACGCCGTGATGACCGGCCTCGCCCGCGACGGCGGCCTTCTCATCCCCGACCGCATCCCCGACGTCTCCTCCGAACTCGACGCCTGGCGCAACCTCGACTACCCCGACCTCGCCTTCCGCATCATCTCCCTCTTCGCCGATGACATCCCCGCCGAGCGCCTCCGCGCCCTCGTCGACAGCGCCTACGCCTCCTTCGACACCACCGAAGTCGCGCCCGTCCTGCGCGTCGGCCCCGTCCACATCCTGGAGCTCTTCCACGGACCGACCCTCGCCTTCAAGGACGTCGCCCTCCAGTTCCTCGGCCGCCTCTTTGAGTACATCCTGGCCGAGCGCGACGGCCGCCTGAACATCCTGGCGGCGACGAGCGGCGACACCGGCAGCGCGGCCATCTGCGGCGTGCGCGGGCAGCAGCGCGTCAACATCTTCGTGATGCACCCCCACGGCCGCGTCAGCCCGCTCCAGGAAAAGCAGATGACGTCCGTCCTCGACTCCAACGTCTTCAACCTGGCCGTCGAAGGCTCGTTCGACGACTGCCAGTCCATCATGAAGACCCTCTTCAACGACCTCCCCTTCAAGGACGCCTACTCCCTCGGCACCGTCAACTCCGTCAACTGGGCGCGCGTCCTCTCGCAGATCGTCTACTACTTCTGGGCCGCCTTCCGCGTCCAGGACGAAACCAACGCCACCCACGTCCAGTTCACCGTCCCGACCGGCAACTTCGGCGACATCCTGGCCGGCTGGTACGCCAAGCGCATGGGCCTGCCCGTCCGCCGCCTCGTCCTGGCGACCAACGAGAACGACATCCTCGCCCGCTTCTTCCACACCGGCATCTACTCCCGCGGCACCGTCGTCCCGACCGTGAACCCGTCGATGGACATCCAGGTGGCGAGCAACTTCGAGCGCTGGCTCTACTACAAGCTCGGCTCCGACCCCGCCGCGACGGCTTCCAAGATGGCCGAGTTCCGCAAGAACAACCGCATGGCCATCCCCCTCTCCCGCAACGGAACGGTCGATGCCGAAATCGTCGCCGGCACCTCCGACACGACCCGCACCCTCGCGACCATCCGCGACTACCACACCAAGCACCGTTACCTCCTCGACCCCCACACCGCCGCCGGCGTCTTCGTGGCCTCCCAGTACAACGAGCTCGAAGACCCGATGATCTGCCTGGCGACCGCCCACCCCGCGAAATTCGCGAAAGCGATCCACGACGCCACCGGCGAAGACGACCTCGCCCACCACCCCATCCTCGACGCCCTCGCCGACGCCCCGACCCGCTGCGACGTCGTCCCCGCCGACCCCTCCGCCGTAAAAACCTACCTCTCCGCCCGCGCCCTCCCCGCCTGACCGCCCCCACGCCCCCTCTCTCCCCCTTCCCCCCTCCGCGCCTATGTGTTCTGCTCCCGCCCGCTCTGCCGGGCGCCCCCCCCACCCCGCCGCCGCAGCGCCCCCGCCACATCCGGCACCGCCGACAGCAACTCCCTCGTGTAGGGGTGCCGCGGCTCGAACAGCACCCGTTCCGCGGGCCCCCGCTCGACGCATTCGCCCGCCCGCATGACAAGCAGGTCGTCGGCCATCGCCCGCATCACCGCGAGGTCGTGGCCGATCAGAATCCACGTGATGCCCCGCTCCCGTTGCAACCGCTTCATCAAGTTCAGGATGAGCGCCTGCACGCTGACGTCCAGCGCGCTGACCGGCTCGTCGGCAATCAGGAACGTCGCCCCCGCGCACAGTGACCGCGCCAAGTTCACGCGCTGGCGCTGCCCACCGCTGAGCTCGTGCGGATAGCGCGGGGCGTATTCGGCCCCGAGCCCGACCGTGCCGAGCCACTCGGCCGCCCGCTCCGCGGCCTCCCGCCGCCCCTTGGCCCGGCCATGCACGCGCAGCACTTCGCCAATCGCGTCGCCGACGCGCATGCGCGGGTTGAGCGAGCCGAGCGGATCCTGAAAAACCATCTGCGCGCTGCGCCGGAAGGCGGCCCTCGCCCGCCGGTCCATCGATAGCACATCCTCGCCGCGGAACCACACCCGCCCGCTGGCGGCCTCCGGCTCCAGCCCCAGCAGCGCGCGGGCCAGCGAACTCTTGCCGCTGCCGCTCTCCCCGACGATTCCCAGGCAGCGCCCCTCGCGCAGCTCGAACGACACGCCCTTCACCGCCTCCGTCGTCCGCCCCACCCGCCGGTACGTCACCAGGACGTCTTCCACCCGCATCACGATGTCCGCGCCGCTCATCGTCCGCCTCCTCCCCGCACCCAACACGCCAGCGCGCGCCCGTCCCCGGCCTCCCGCCACTCCGGCACCCGCTCCCGGCATTCCGCCCGCGCCAGCGCGCACCGCGGATGGAACGGGCATCCCGCCGGACGCCGCCCCAGCGCAGGCACCTGCCCCGGAATGCCCTCGAGCGGCCCCGCGCCTCGCTCCAGCCGCGGCAGCGCCCGCAACAGCCCCTCCACGTACGGATGGCGCGGCGACGCCAGCATCGACACCGGCCCGCGCTCCACCGCCCGCCCCGCGTACATCACCAGCACCTCGTCCGCCACCTCCGCCACCACGCCCAGATTGTGCGTGATGAGCAGCACCGCCAGGTTTTCCTTCCGCTGCAAGTCCGCCAGCAGACGCAGCAGGCGCGCCTGCACCGTCACGTCCAGCGCCGTCGTCGGTTCGTC
Source organism: Kiritimatiellia bacterium (assembly GCA_017540905.1). Lineage (GTDB taxonomy): Bacteria > Verrucomicrobiota > Kiritimatiellia > CAIQIC01 > Lenti-01 > CACXEY01. The sequence goes on from JAFYAC010000029.1 coordinate 73,814, forward strand.
CGCCACCAAAATGCGCGGCCGCCCGGCGAGCGCCATCGCGAGCATCGCCCGCTGCTGCATCCCGCCCGAGAGCTGGTGCGGATACGACCGCGCCACCCGCTCCGGCTCGTGGAACCCCACCTGCTCCAGCAGCTCCGCCAGCCGTTCCCGCGACCGCCGCCGGTCCGCCCGCGGCATCGCCTCGACGATCTGCCGCCCCACCCGGAACACCGGGTCCAGGCACTGCCCCGGATCCTGGAAAACGTACGCCAGCCCGCGCCCCGCCCGCAGAATCCCCGGCGCCGCCGCGATTTTCCCACCGTCCACCGACATCCCGCGCGGCAACAACCCTCCCAGCGCCGCGGCCGTCACGCTCTTCCCGCACCCGCTCTCCCCGACCAGCGCCAGCATCCGCCCCGCGCGCAGTTCGAACGACACGTCCTCGACCACCGGCACCCGGCTCCCTCCCTCCCCGCGGTACCCCACGCACAACCCTTCCACCGACAGCACCGTCTCCCCCGCCCGCGGCGCCCCGCTGGGGAATGCGGCATCCGGCCGCGCGCCCGCCGCGCCCATCGTATTCACTTTCGCGCTCATGCCACCTCCCCCGCACAATGGCAGGCCACGCAGTGGCCCCCGCCCGCATCCTCCAGTTCCGGCATCGTCCGGCGGCACACTTCCTTCGCCAGCGGGCACCGCGGATGGAACGGGCACCCCGGCGGCGGATTTGCCGCCGAAGGCGGCTCCCCGCGCAGCACCGCCCTCCGCCCCGCGCCGCGCACACCGCCCGGCACCGGCACCGCCGCCAGCAACGCCCGCGTGTACGGATGCAGCGGCCGCTCCACCACCTCCCCGGCCGGCCCCACCTCCGCCAGCCGACCAAGGTACATCACCGCCATCCGGTCCGACACGTGCCGCAGCACGCTCAAATCGTGCCCGATCATCAAATAAGAAACCCCGTGCCGCGCCTTCAGGTCCTGCAAGAGGTTGATCACCTGCGCCTGGACGCTCACGTCCAGCGCGCTCGCCACCTCGTCGCACACCACCCAGTCCGGGCGCAGCGCCATCGCGCGGGCGATGCATATCCGTTGCCGCTGCCCGCCCGAGAACTCGAACGGGTACTTCCACAGCGCTTCCGCCCCCAGCCCCACCTCTTCCAGAAGCCGCACCGCCGCATCCTCCCGCCCTTCCCCGCGCAGAAGCCCGTGCTCCGCCAGCCCCTCCGTCACCAAATCGCACACCGGCAACCGCGGATTCAGCGCCGCGAGCGGATCCTGGAAAACCATCTGGATGAGCCGCCGCTCCTCCTTCGACCTCCGCACCGCCCTCCCCGCCTCCGACAAAACCCGCTCCCCGATCCGCATCCGTCCCTCCGCCAGCCGTTCCAGCCCCACCACCGCGCGGCCCAGCGTCGTCTTTCCGCACCCCGACTCCCCGGCCAGCCCGATTGTCTCCCCGGGCGCCCATTCCAGCGACACCCCTTCCACGGCCCGCACCGCGCCCCGCACCCGCGCCAACACCCCGCGCCGCACCGGAAACCTCACCGACACCCCCTCCACAACCAACTTCTCCCTTCCTTGTAACTCACCCACCATCTCTCGTCCTATCCGTCCTACCCGTCCTATTCGTCCTATTCATCCTCCCCCCCTCACAACTCCAGCACATACCGCTCCCCGCCCCCTTCCGCCTCCACCCGGCGGAAACCGTTCTTCAGGTAGTACTTCACCTGCTGGCGACCCGCCCCTTCCGCCAGGAACTCCCTCACCCCGGCCTCCTTGAAGCGCATCCGGCACACCCGGTACAAAAACCGCCCCGCCTTGAAATCGCGGTATTCCGGCACCATGTAATCCGCCAGGATCACGACCGACACCCCGTACCCCACCAGCGCCTGCCAGTTTTCCGCGGCCCACGCCGCCACGTTTTTCGCAAATTCCATGTTCACCTTCGTTCGCCGCCGCGCGGCCATTCCATCCCTCCAGCAAACACCCCTTCCCGCCAAAAGTCCAGCCCAACCCGCCCCCTGCCGACGGCGCAGGCCGGGGTTTGGCCGCGGGCCCCGCAACCAGGGCGCGTTCCAGCCGCCCGCAAACCCGTGGTTGCCCATGCCGCCGGACTGTGCCAAAATGGCACGCGCAATGAAAGAAGCCTTCTGGAACAAACTGGCCGAGCGGCTCGACAAGCTCGACCCCGACAGCGTGCAGGCCCAGTTCGTGCGCCTGTCCGCGGAACGCGGCCTGATGGAAACCATCTTCCACGCCCTCCGTGAGGGCATCCTCGTCCTCGACGCCGCCGGCCGCGTGATTTTCGCCAATCGCGCCGTGTGCCGCATGTTCGGCCTCGACGAGAAGAAAACCGCAGGCCGCCTCCTCTCCAAGCTTGTTCGCAACCTCGACGGACGCGACTTCGTGCGCGCCGGCCGCTCCGCCGACTGGACCGCCGCCAGCCGCGAAATCGAAATCTCCTATCCCGAGCACCGCTTCCTCTCGGTCTACCTCGCGCCCCTCTCCGAGGCCGGCGGCGACGGCGTGGTGATGATCCTCCGCGACACGACCCGCGAACGCGACCACGCCGCCGAGCTGGTCGAGTCGGAACGCCTCAACGCGGTGCTCATGCTCGCGGCCGGCGTCGCCCACGAAATCGGCAATCCCCTCAACGCGCTCTCCATCCACATGCAGCTGATGGACCGCAAGCTCCGCAAGCTGCCGCCCGACTCCGCGGCCCCGCTCAAGCAGCTGGTGGACGTCGCGCGCGGGGAAATCGACCGGCTCGACCGCATCCTCTCGCAATTTCTCAAGGCCATACGGCCCAGCCTCCCCAAGTTCGCCCGCGAATCGCTCCCGGCCCTCGCCCGCGAAACCCTCGAATCGCTTTCGGCGGAAATCCACGACCGCGGCCTTCGCCTCGAGTTCGACGAACCCGACTCCCTCCCCACGGCGTGGGTGGACGCGGGGCAGGTCCGCCAAGCCCTTTTCAACGTCATGCACAACGCCATACAGGCGATGGGCGAGGGCGGCGTCCTGCGCGTGGCCTTCGCCTCCTCGGACCGCCTCGTCGGGGTGGCCGTGGAGGATACGGGGCCGGGCATCGCGGCCAACCGGATGGGCGACCTGTTCGAACCCTTCCAGACCACCAAGTCCAACGGCAACGGCATGGGGCTGATGATCGTCCAGCGCATCCTGCGCGACCACGGCGGGACCATCATGGTCGACACCCAGCCCGGCGGCACCCGCGTGCAACTCAACTTCCAGCGCGACGACCAGCGCGTGAGGCTCCTCGCCCCGCCCGCCGGCGGCGGTCCGGACGCCGCGCCCGCCGCGGGGGAGGGGGAGCCGTGAGCGCGAAAGCGAAGCCGACCGTCCTCGTCGTCGACGACGAGAAGAACATCCGCGACGGCCTCCTGCAGGCGCTCGAGGACGACTGGTACGTCGGCCTCGCCGAGAACGGCGCCCGCGCCCTCAAGTGGCTCGAAACGCACCATGCCGACGCCGTGCTCACCGACCTGCGCATGCCGGGCATCGACGGCCTGGAACTGCTCGCCCGCCTGCTCAAGCTCGACAACCCGCCCGTCGTCATCGTGCTCACCGCCTACGGCAACATCGAAACCGCCGTCGAAGCGATGAAGCGCGGCGCCTACGACTTCCTCGCCAAGCCCGTCAACCTCGACCGCCTCGACCTGGTCCTCCGCCGCGCCCTCCGCGAGCGCCAGCGCGAGCGCGAGAACACCGAACTGCGCGCGCGCCTCGACCGCAAGTACGGCTTCGAAACCATCCTCGGCAACTCCCCCGCGATGCAGGAAGTGTTCGACGTCATCCGCCAGGCCGCCCCCACGCGCGCCACGGTGCTCATCCAGGGGGAGAGCGGCACCGGCAAGGAACTCGTCGCGCGAGCCCTCCACCAGAACAGCCCGCGGAGCGGCGCGCCCTTCGTCCCCGTCCACTGCGCCGCGCTCGCGCCGACCCTCCTCGAGAGCGAACTCTTCGGCCACGAAAAGGGCGCCTTCACCGGCGCCACCGAGCGCCGCGCGGGGCGCTTCGAGAAGGCGGACGGCGGAACGCTCTTCCTCGACGAAGTCGGCGAAATCGACCCGGCCCTCCAGGTCAAGATCCTGCGCGTCCTCCAGGAGCGGCAGTTCGAGCGCGTGGGCGGGACCGACACGCTCTCCGTCGACGTGCGCCTCGTGGCGGCCACGAACCGCGACCTCCGGTCCATGGTCGCCGCCGGAACCTTCCGCGAGGACCTCTACTACCGCCTCAACGTCATCAACGTCGTCCTCCCGCCCCTCCGCGAGCGCGGCGAAGGCGACATCGCCCTCCTGGCCCGCCACTACCTCGACGAACTCGCCCGCGAGCACGGCCGCCCCCCCTCCATCCTCACCCCGGACGCCATGGACGTCCTCGCCGCCTACCCCTGGCCCGGCAACGTCCGCGAACTCCGCAACGTCATGGAGCGCCTCGTCGTCCTCGGCCCCGGCGGCCCCATCGACGCCGACAGCCTCCCCCGCGCCATGCGCGCCGCGCCCGTCGTCGCACCTGTCGCCGCCGTCCCCAACGTCTCCCCCGTCCCCGCCG